>NZ_QEIO01000031.1 GCF_003336425.1 Marinitenerispora sediminis
CAACGATCTAGGGGCGCGACGCCTCCCACCACCGCTTCTTCTGGGGCGCCAAGCTCCTGCTCATCACCACCGCAGACGGAGCCGTATGCGCGTTCTCCCCGGCCAACCCCAAGGAACTGGACGAACGCAGCCAAGCGGTGCACCTGCTCCACGTCTAGCGGTGCGCGCCCGGGGCCGTGCCCGATCGTGGGCGACAAAGGCTTCGCCAAACTGATCGCCTACGACCACTGACCAGGACACCAAACCCCCATCCTGGGACTGCCCGATCGCCCGGACGCCGGAGCGGATCGGCGGGCGGTGGACCCGGCCCGTCGTCCGCGCCGCGTTCAACGGTGTCCGCTGGTGAGGCGGCTTCCTGGGAGCACCTCGGCGTGCCGCGCGGTCCGCACTCCGCGGCTGAAGGACCTCGTGGACCGCGCCGGGCTGGACGAGCACGTCCGCACCGGCGCGGTGGTGGCCTTGTCGATCCCGGTTCCGGTGAAGCGCTTGCCGCACCCGATCGGGCGCGGTGCTGGCGCGCACCGCTGGACATAGCGGGGTGCGGGGCTCGCGGGTGTTCGTCCAGTTCCTTGGAGTTGGCCGGGGCGAGCGCGTGCACGGCTCTGCCTGTGGGGGTGGGCAGGAGCTCGGCGGTCCGGGGCAAGGCGTGGTGGGACGTGGTCCATGCCCTGGCCGGCCTCCTCGCCCGGGCGCGAGCGGTGCACGGTCGGGCGGGAGGCTGCGCAGCGCGGCGGGGTGCCGTCTGTCATCCGGGGCCGAGCCGGGAGGGACCGCGCGCTTCCAGGGGCGTCGGGTGGCGCAGCGCGGCGGGACCTGGGCGGTGGCGACGCGGACGGGTTCGGCGCCGCCACGCCGCCCGCGGGGACCGTCGTCCGCCCCGGACCGGGGGCCGGCACCGCCCGGGAGGCGCCAGTGAGCCGCGCGATGCGGGTACCGCGCCCGCTGCTCGCCCCCGGTGCACTCACCGGCGGGCGCGACCCGGTGGCCGGGACCGGCCACCGCGCGCGGCGCGGTTCAATGGAGGTATGCAGCTGGGACCAGATCCGTCGCCCTATTCCGACCTCGACCGGCCGCCGCTGCGGGAGGCCGCGCTCACCCGCGCGCTCGTCCGCCCCGGCGGGCTGTGGTCCGGCGTCGAGGTGGTTCCCGCGATGGGGTCCACGAACACCGAGCTGGCCGCCCGCGCCCGGGCCGGCGCGGCGGAGGGGGCGGTGCTCGTCACCGAGCACCAGACCGCCGGACGGGGGCGCCTGGACCGCACGTTCCACACGCCGCCGCGCGCGGCGCTGACCTTCTCCGTGCTGCTGCGCCCGGACGTACCCGCCGCCCGCCTGGGCTGGCTGCCGCTGCTCATGGGCGTCGCGGCCGTGCACGGCGTCCGGCGGGTGGCCGACGTCGGGGCCGGGCTCAAGTGGCCCAACGACGTCCTGGTCGGCGAGCGGAAGCTGGCCGGCATCCTGTCCGAGGCGGCGTTCACCGACGACGGGCCGGCCGTGGTCATCGGCATGGGGCTCAACGTCGCCCAGACCCGCGGCGAGCTGCCGGTCCCCACGGCCACCTCCCTCGCGCTGGAGGGCGCCGCCCACGCCGACCGCGATCCGCTGCTGCGCGCGGTGCTGCGCGGTTTCGCCGAGCGGTACCGGACCTGGCTCGACGGCGGCGGCGACGCCGAGGCCACCGGCCTCGCCGCCGAGTACCGGGCCTGCTGCACCACGCTCGGCCGTGCCGTCCGGGTGGATCTGCCCGGCGACCGCCGTACCGAGGGGACCGCCACCGGTGTCGACGCCGACGGCCGGCTCACGGTGCGCACCGCTGCCGGCGAGGACGCGGTGCTCAGCGCCGGCGACGTCGTGCACGTGCGCCCGGTCGGCGCCGCGCCGTCCGCCCAGTGAGACGGCCGCCGACCCCGAGCGCGGTTTCTTGACGCACCGTGCTCCCACGTACTAAACCGGCAGTCACACGCGCGGGCAGCCGCGCACCACCGGTCACCCGATGGCGGGCGGATCCCACGAATCCGGCGGCATCGCCCTGACCTCGAACACGAGAGAACGTATGTCGTCGCGTCCCGACCCCAAGGAGATCGAAGCCGCCCTGTTGGGAGGCGAGGCGCGATACACCCGCGCGGAGGCGGTCCGCCGCTCCGGGGCCGATCCGGAGTTCGTCACCCGCGTCTGGCGGGCCCTCGGATTCGCCACCCGCGGCGAGGACGTCGTCGCCTTCACCGACAGCGACGTCGAGGCGCTGCGTGCCACGGCGGAGCTGCTCCGGCACAAGGTCCTCGACGAGGAGGCCGCGGTGCGGCTCGCCCGTGCCATGGGCCAGACCATGGCACGGCTGGCGGAGTGGCAGACCAGCATCCTCACGACCCTGTCCTACGCCCCGCAGACCGTGGCCGAGCACGAGCAGCTCGGTCCGCTCGTGGGGCTGACCAAGGAGCTGCTACCCGACGTGGAGCGGCTGCTCACGCACATCTGGCGGCGCCAGCTCGCCGCCTCGGCGACCCGGACCCTCGCCGTGATCGAGAACAGCGAGGACGCGGCGCCGAACTACTTCCCGCTGGTCGTCGGGTTCGCCGACCTCGTGTCCTTCACCACGCTGAGCCGCGAACTCGACGAGGTGGGGCTGGCCGAGGTGGTCGAGGGGTTCGAGGCGACGTCGGCGGACATCGTCGCCGCGGGCGGCGGCCGGGTCGTGAAGACCCTCGGTGACGAGATCCTCTACGTCACCAACTCGGCGCGGCAGGCCGCCGAGATCGCGCTGCAGCTCGCCGACGGCGTGAAGACGCACGTGGAGGTCCCGGACGTGCGGGTCGGGCTGGCCTACGGCCCGGTGCTCGCGCTGCTCGGTGACGTGTTCGGCACCACGGTCAACAGGGCCAGCCGGCTCACCTCCTTCGCCCGCCCGGGGACCGTGCTCATCGACGACGCACTCGCCGGGCTGCTCACCGACGAGGACCCGTTCCAGGTGGTCCCGGTGCGGCCGCGGCACGCCCACGGTCTCGGGCAGCTGCAGCCGCACGCGCTGCGGCGCGCCTTCGAGCCGCAGGTACGCGGCGGCGCGGGCTGAGTCGGCCCGGCGGCCGGATCCGGCCGCCGGCTGTCCACAGGGTCGCGGAAGATCTTCCGTCCGGCGGCGATGTCAGGCATGTTGGTTGCGGACACGAAGAGTGTCCGGTGGTCGACCGCTGGTCGTCCCAGTGGCCGGTGTGAAGGGGTGGTTGGGCATGCCGCACGAAGTCAGGGCCGTGGTCTCCCGGGAGAAGAACGCCCCGGTGAGCGTCGAGACGATCACCGTCCCCGACCCCGGCCCCGGGGAGGCGCTGGTCCGGATCCAGGCGTGCGGGGTCTGCCACACCGACCTCCACTACCGCGAGGGCGGCATCAACGACGAGTACCCGTTCCTGCTCGGCCACGAGGCGGCCGGCGTGGTGGAGGCCGTCGGCGACGGCGTGACCGGGGTCGCCGAGGGCGACTTCGTGATCCTGAACTGGCGCGCCGTGTGCGGCAACTGCCGCGCCTGCCTGCGCGGGCGGCCGTGGTACTGCTTCGCCACCCACAACGCCCACCAGAAGATGACGCTGGCCGACGGCACCCCGCTCTCGCCCGCGCTCGGCATCGGCGCCTTCGCGGAGAAGACCCTGGTGGCGGCCGGCCAGTGCACGAAGGTCGACCCCGGGGCCAGCCCGGCGGTGGCCGGCCTGCTCGGCTGCGGCGTCATGGCCGGCCTCGGCGCGGCCATCAACACCGGCGGCGTCGGCCGCGGCGACTCCGTGGCGGTCATCGGCTGCGGCGGCGTCGGCGATGCCGCCATCGCGGGGGCCCACCTCGCCGGCGCGAGCACGATCATCGCGGTCGACATCGACGACCGCAAGCTCGAACTGGCCCGCGGGTTCGGCGCCACGCACACCGTGAACTCGCGCGGGACCGACCCGGTCGAGGCCGTCCGCGAGCTCACCGGCGGCCACGGCGCCGACGTCGTCATCGAGGCCGTCGGGCGGCCCGAGACCTACCGGCAGGCGTTCTACGCCCGGGACCTGGCCGGCACCGTCGTCCTCGTCGGGGTCCCCACCCCCGAGATGCGGATCGAGCTGCCGCTGCTCGACGTCTTCGGCCGCGGAGGGGCGCTCAAGTCGTCCTGGTACGGCGACTGCCTCCCCTCGCGGGACTTCCCCATGCTCATCGACCTGTATCTTCAGGGACGACTCGATCTCGAGAAGTTCGTGACCGAGAGGATCGCCCTGGACGACGTCGAGGAGGCGTTCAGCAAGATGCACCACGGAGACGTGCTGCGTTCGGTGGTGGTGTTCGAGTGACGGAACCGCCGGACCCCGCCATTCCCATCGACAAACTGGTCACCTCGGGCGTGTTCCGCCTCGACGGGGGCGAATGGGACGTCGACAACAACGTGTGGATCGTCGGCGACGACCGCTCGGCGGTTGTCATCGACGCCGCCCACGACCACCAGGCCATCGCCCGCGCGCTCGGCGACCGCGAGCTCATGGCCATCATCTGCACGCACGCGCACAACGACCACATCAACGCCGCGGCGCAGCTGGCCGACCTCACCGACGCGCCGATCCTGCTGCACCCCGACGACGGCGTGCTCTGGAACATGGTCTACCCCGACCGCGAACCCGACGCCCCACTGCTCCAGGGCGAGCGGCTGCAGGCGGGCGGGGTCGAGCTGCAGGTGCTGCACACCCCGGGCCACGCGCCGGGTGCGGTCTGCCTGTACGCGCCCGAACTGGGCGTCGTCTTCACCGGCGACACCCTCTTCAAGGGCGGACCCGGCGCCACGGGCCGCTCGCACTCGGACTTCCCCACGATCATCGCGTCCATCCGCGACCGGCTGCTCACGCTTCCGGCGGACACCGTGGTGCACACCGGCCACGGCGAGTCCACCACCATCGGCGCGGAGGCCCCGCACCTGGAGGAGTGGCTGGCCCGCGGGCACTGAGCCTGTCCCGCGCCGCCGGAGCCGCCCGGCGCCCGGCGGCGCGGACCGGCCACCGGCTCCGCCGCTCCGGCGCCTAGACCGGGCCGGTCGCGCGCGCCTGGCCGCCGGACCCGGGCGGCAGGAACAACGCGAACGTGGTCGGATGGGTCTGCACCAGTTCCACCCGGGCCCCGCCGGACTCCGCGATGTGCCGGGCCAGGGCCAGCCCGAGCCCGGTGCCGTCGCCGCCGGACACCTCGCGCTCGAAGATGCGCGGCGTGAGCTCCTCCGGGATGCCGGGACCCTCGTCGCAGACCTCGATCCGCACCGTCTGCCCGGTCGCCAGCCGGCGCACGGTGACCGTCCCGGCGCCGTGCTGGTAGGCGTTCTCCACCAGGGTCGCCAGGATCTGCGACAGGTCGCTCGGCACGGTCATCGCGGTGAGGCCGCTGGTGCCGTCCAGCCGCAGCTCGCGGTTGGCCTGGTCGAAAACCGGCGCCCACTGCCGGACGAACTGTTCGAGGACCTCGTCGATGTCGACCTGCTCGACCTCCGGGTTCTGGCTCTTGCGGGCGCGGCCCAGCAGGCTCTCCACGATCTCCACCAGCCGCTCGGTCTGGGCCAGTGCCGCCTCGCCCTCCTGCCGCACCACGTTCGGATCACTGGCCTCGGCGATGATCTCCTCCAGCCGCATCGTCATGGCGGTCAGCGGGGTGCGGAGCTGGTGCGAGGCGTCGGTGGCGAAGTGGCGCTCGGTCGCGATCAGGCTGGCGATGCGTTCGGCGCTGCGGTCCAGCACCTCGGCCACGCGGTCGGCCTCGGGGATGCCGTACCGGTGCCCCCAGGGGGTGGCCTGCCCCGAGCCCAGCCGCTCGGCGGTCGCGGCGAGGTCGACGAGCGGCAGGGTGAGCCGCCGGGCCTGGAGCATGGCGAGCCCCACCGCCACTCCGATGGCCAGCAGCGACAGTGAGGCGATGCCCAGCCAGGCGTTCACGATGCTGTCCCGGATGGCGGTGGTGTCGCGCCACACGTGCACGGTGGCGCCGCCGTTGGAGGTGGCGGTGGCCTCCAGCGTGGGAGTGCGGGTGTCCGAGTGGGGATCGTGCCGCCAGCCGCCGGTCGACACCGTTCGCTCGCTGTCGGGCGGCTTGATCTCGATGTGCCGCTGGGGGTAGACGGCGACGAAGTGCTCGACGTCGATGCTCCCGTTGCGCTGGAGCTGCACGTCGGCCTCGGCCCCGATGACCTCGGCCTCGCGCTGCAGCTGGTTGACGGTGTCGTCGTAGATCGTCTGGTAGGTGAGCGCACCCAGCGGCAGGCCGAGCAGCATCACCGCGATGATGGTGACCACCAACGTGGAGAAGAGCATCCGCCTGCGCATGTCACCTCTTGTTCGTGTGACTCTCCAGCGCGCGGCGCGGTGTCACACCGCGGGTCAGCGTCTCCTGCTGTTATTCCCGCTCGAACCGGAATCCGACGCCTCGCACCGTGGTGATGTAGGACGGCTGGTTGGCGTCGTCGCCGAGTTTGCGGCGCAGCCAGGAGATGTGCATGTCCAGGGTCTTGGTGGAACCCCACCAGTTGGTGTCCCAGACCTCGCGCATGATCTGCTCGCGGGTGACGACCTTGCCGGCGTCGCGGACCAGCACCCGCAGCAGGTCGAACTCCTTGGTGGTGAGCTGGAGTTCGCGGTCGCCGAGCCAGGCCCGGCGGGAGTCGTTGTCGATCCGCACGCCGTGCACGACCGGGACCTCCGCCCCGCCGCGGCGCAGCAGCGCCCGCACCCGCGCGAGGAGCTCGGCCAGGCGGAACGGCTTGGTGACGTAGTCATCCGCGCCCGCGTCGAGCCCGACCACGGTGTCGACCTCGTCGACCCGGGCCGTCAGGATGAGTATGGGCGTGCCATGACCTTCGGCTCGGAGCCGCCGCGCGACTTCGAGGCCGTCCATTTCGGGCAGTCCGAGATCGAGCACGAGCAGGTCGACGTCACCCGCTCGGGCGCGATCGAGGGTCTCAACGCCGTCGACGGTCACGTCGACCGAGTACCCCTCCCGGCGGAGCGCACGGGCCAGTGGCTCGGAGATCGAGCTGTCGTCTTCGGCCAGCAAAACGCAGGTCATGCACCCGATCGTAAGTCGAGTTAGCGGGTTTTCCCTATTATGCGCGCCGCTTGGCGAAGGGTTGACCGAAAACGCGCAAGTCTCATAACCGACATAGTTCCCTAACGTCCGCGGGGTGGCGGATCAGGTGCGCCGGGTAGCCGCGGAACCGCCGGCCGCGCGGGCCTTCTCACGCCCGGGACGCCGGCGCCTCGGCCGCCGGCGCGGTCCCCGGCTCCGCGGCGTCGCGCGCGGGGAAGACCCAGGTGCGGTACGACCAGAACCGGAACAGCGAACCGAGGCCGACACCGACCACGTTGCCGGCGATGTTGCGCGCCAGCGGCCCGTCCAGCCCCAGCACGGCGTCGCTGAACCACAGGCAGCCCACCTGGATCAGCAGCCCCACCCCGTTCATGAGGAAGAACAGCACGTACTCGCGGGCCAGGCCGGTGCGGGCCCGGTGGCCGAACGTCCAGTACCGGTTGCCCAGGAACGCGACCACGGTGGCGCAGACCGTGCCGAGGGCCTGCCCGGCCAGCAGGGGGGTGCCCAGGACGCTCCAGAAGAGGTTCGTGGTGGCCAGCTGCACCACGTACGCGACCGCGCCCACGGTGCCGAACTTGGCCACCTCCCGGAGGAGGTGGGAGAAACGCTGGTAGAGCGCCCGTAGCATTCGCAAGAGCCGTTCCGATCCGTCGCCGGGATGGTTACTAGACTTCCTGGGGGCCACGTCCCTGGGCGCCGCGCCGACGACCGCGGCCGGCCCTCCCGCCCCGTGTGAAGAGTTGAGGAACTGTGAGCGAGCGTAATCGGTCCGTGCCGTCCGTCGGAATGGTGGGCGGCGGGCAGTTGGCCCGGATGACCCACCAGGCCGGGATCGCGCTGGGAGTCGACTTCCGGGTGCTGGCGACCTCGGCCACGGACAGCGCCGCGCGGGTCAGCGGCGACGTGCACCTGGGCGACGACCGCGGGCTCGCCGACCTTGCGGCCTTCGCCAAGTCCTGCGACGTGCTGACCTTCGACCACGAACACGTGCCCGAGCCGGTGCTGCGCGAGCTGGAGCGGGAGGGGGCCACCCTGCGCCCCGGACGCGCCGCCCTGCGCTACGCCCAGGACAAACTGCGCATGCGCACCCGCGCCGAGGAGCTGGGTGTGCCGTGCCCGCGCTGGCGGGCCGTCACCACCCCGGAGCACGTCGAGGCGCTCGCCGCCGAAACCGGCTGGCCGGTGGTCCTGAAGGCCGCGCGCGGCGGTTACGACGGCAAGGGCGTCTGGATGGTCGACTCGCCGGAGGCGGCCGCCGAGACCGTGCGCCGCGCCGCCGAGGCCGGCGTTCCGCTGCTCGTGGAGGAGCGGGTGGACTTCGTCCGCGAGCTCGCCGTGCAGGTGGCGCGCTCGCCCTACGGCCAGCTCGCGGTGTACCCGGTAGTGGAGACCGTGCAGCGGGACGGCATCTGCCACGAGGTGATCGCCCCGGCGCCGGACCTGGACGACGAGAAGGCCACCCGAGCCCAGGAACTCGCCATCGAGCTCGCGCACGCACTCGACGTCGTCGGCATGCTCGCGGTCGAGCTGTTCGAGACCCCGGCCGGCGTGGTGGTGAACGAGCTCGCGATGCGCCCCCACAACTCGGGCCACTGGACCATCGACGGCGCCCGCACCTCGCAGTTCGAGCAGCATCTGCGGGCCGTCCTGGACCTCCCGCTCGGGTCACCGCGCAGCACCGCGCCGTTCACGGTGATGGCCAACGTGCTCGGCGGTGCGGACCCCGACGTCTACAACCGCTACTTTCATGTCATGGCCAGGGACCCCGAGCTCAAGGTGCACTTCTACGGCAAGGAGGTCCGGCCGGGCCGCAAGATCGGCCACGTGACGGTGGCCGGCACCGACCACCGCGACCTGCTCGCCCGCGCCCGCGACGCCGCCGCCTACCTCAAGGGAGACCCGCAGTGACCGAAAGCACGGGGAACGCCGCGCCCGCCGCCTCCGTCGGCATCGTGATGGGCAGCGACTCCGACTGGCCCTTCATGAAGGAGGCGGCCGCGGCCCTGGAGGAGTTCGAGGTCGGCTACGAGGCCGACGTGGTCTCCGCGCACCGCATGCCCCACGAGATGATCGAGTACGGCTCGCGCGCCGAGGAGCGCGGGCTGAAGGTGATCATCGCCGGGGCCGGCGGAGCGGCGCACCTGCCCGGCATGCTCGCCTCGGTGACGCCGCTCCCGGTCATCGGGGTGCCGGTGCCCCTCAAGTACCTCGACGGCCTCGACTCGCTGCTGTCCATCGTGCAGATGCCGGCCGGCGTTCCGGTGGCCACCGTGGCGGTCGGCGCGGCCCGCAACGCCGGCCTGCTGGCCGTCCGGATGCTGGCGGCCCACGACGCCGACCTCCGGCGCCGGATGGCGCGGTTCCAGGAGGACCTCAAGGCCCAGGCCCAGGCCAAGGGCGAGCGGCTGCGCCGTCAGGTCCGCGACGCCTCGTCGCCCATCGGTTTCGGGCTGGGGCGGTAGCCGAGCAGGTCGCCGGGCTGGCAGTCCAGCGCCTCGCACAGGCGGGCCAGGGTGGAGAAGCGGATCGCCCGGGCCCGCCCGTTCTTCAGCACGGACAGATTGACGACCGTCACGTCCACGCGCCGGGACAGCTCGGCGAGCGTCATGCCCCGTTCGGCCAGCAGCTCGTCGAGGCGGACGGTGATCGGCGGTGGGCCGTCGCCGTCCCCGGTGGCCGCTCCGTTCACACCGTCCCCTCGAGGTCTTCGCGCAGGCCGATGCCGTGCGCCACGATCTCGGCGATGACCAGCACCCCGATGCCGCAGGCGATCGGCACTACCGGGACGTCCCACGACAGGGTGAAGCCGGAGGCCAGCACGGCGTTGGTGAAGGGGACGTCGGCGGCCAGGGACACCACCGAGGAGCCCAGCGAGCCCAGGACGGTGAGGACGCCGAGGGCGCGCAGCCGGGCGGCGACGGCAGCGGTGAACGGCCCGTCGGCCAGCACCAGGCGGATCGTGTGGCGCAGCAGCAGGATGCCGGCGACCAGCAGCGCCGGTGGCAGCCCGGCGGCCACCATGCCGAGCAGGGTCTGCCACGCGTTGGGCTGGGCGAGGGTCACGCCGACGTCCCCGGAGAACTCCGCGCCGGGCCGCAGCACGCCCTCGTCGGCGCGGAGGCCGTCGAGCATGTCGGCGGGGATCGTGAACTCGTAGGGCAGCCGGGCGTGGCCGGAGGTCGCCAGCGCGATGAGGGGGTCGGCGAGTATCGCGACCGCCGCCAGGGCGGTCAGCACGCCCAGGACGGCGAGCAGGCGGTCGAGCGGCTTCAGCCAGGATCTGGTTCGGGGGGACATGTCGGCACACCTCGAAGGCATATCGTTTTTCGATGGTATCGAAAAACGTAGCTATCGACTTTCGATATGTCAATCGGTGTGCGGAGCGGCGACCCACCGGCGGCGTGCGGTCAGCGCTGCCGCCACCGCTCCCAGAAGGCGTCCGGTACGCGGTCCAGCAGGTCGGCCAGCGCGTCGAGCTTGGCCGGCAGCCGCGTAGGGCCGCCACCGTCGTCCGTGCAGATGAGCAGCGCGTCGTCCAGGTGGAACGAGGTGAGGGCGTACCGGCGGATCTGGGCGCACACCTCCGGCGACAGCAGCTCGAACGCGAAGGGCACCTCGGGGCTCTCGGCGTACACGTCGTGCGCGCCGCCCTCGGGATCGCGCACCTCGACGTAGGGCACGCTCGCCGGCAGCCGCACCGCGCACACCTGGAGGCTCTGCCACGCACCGGTGTCCGGTGCCACGTGCACGTAGTCGAACGCGGTGAAGGCCCGGCCCCGGTAAGTGCCGGAGACCGCGTTGCGCACCCGGCCCAGCGGCCCGGGCGGGAGCACCGGGCGCGGCCAGCCCTGGATCAGGCGCTGGTCGTTCGCGCGGTACGTCCAGCCGTGCGCCGCCGCCAGCGCTCGACGCTCGCTGGCCAGCCCCTCGTCAAGGGGCGGCGTCGGGCGCCCGGTCGGCCGGGCGCCCGGGGCGGGGCGCCGCCGGCCGGACTGGCCGAAGGCGCGCAGCAGACTCCTGGCGGCTCGCATACCGCCCCACTACCCCCGAAGAGGGCGCGGAACCGGTGCGGAGGTCCTGGTCAGGCGCCGTTCAGAGCGGCCCGAGCAGGCGGGGCCACTCGATGGCCGGGCAGCGGTCCATCACCATGGCGCGGCCAGCCGCGCGCACCCGGCGGGCGGCGGCCTCGTCAACCACACCGAGCTGGAACCAGACGGCGGCGACGCCGGGCAGGGCGAGTGCCTCGTCGGCGACGCCGCCGGCGTCCTCGGACCGGCGGAAGACGTCGACCACGTCCACCGGGAAGGGGATCTCGGACAGGGACCGGTACCCGGGCTCGCCGTGGACCGTCGCCGCGGTGGGATGTACCGGGACGATCCGCTTGCCCCGCGACTGCAGGAAGCGGGCCACGCCGTAGGCGGGGCGGTCCGGATTGTCGCCCAGGCCGACGATCGCCCACACCCGGGTCCCGGTAAGTATCCGCCGGATCTCCTCGTCCGCCGCCGCGGCGTCGGAAGGGCCGCCGCTCATGGCCGGCCCAGCGCGCGGTAGATCCAGCCCCGTTCCCGCCAGTGCTCGGGATCGAGCGCGTTGCGCCCGTCCACGATGCGGGTCTCGGCCACCACCTTCGCCAGCTCGTCGGGGTCGGCGTCGCGGAACTCGGCCCACTCGGTGAGCAGCAGCACGACCTCGGCGTCGCGGACCGCCTCCAGCATGGAGTGCGCGTAGTTCAGGTCCGGGTGCGCCCGCTTGGCGTTCTCCAGCGCCTCGGGGTCGTAGACCGTGACGTGCGCGCCCAGCGAGCTGATCGTCTGCGCGACGTCGAGCGCGGGCGAGTCGCGGATGTCGTCGGAGTTGGGTTTGAACGCCGCGCCCAGCACGCCCACCGTCCGGCCGGCGAAGCTGCCGCCGATGAGGCCGCGCGCGATGTCGATCGTGCGGGCGCGGCGCCGCTGGTTGATGGCGTCCACCTCGCGGAGGAAGGACAGCGCGGGCTCGACCCCCAGCTCGTCGGCGCGCGCCATGAAGGCGCGGATGTCCTTGGGCAGGCAGCCGCCGCCGAAGCCCAGCCCGGGGCCGAGGAACTTGCCGCCGATGCGGTCGTCGTAGGACAGCGCCTCGGCGAGTTTGATCACGTCCGCGCCGGCGGCCTCAGAGACCTCGGCCATGGCGTTGATGAAGGAGATCTTGGTGGCGAGGAAGGCGTTGGCGGAGACCTTGACCAGCTCGGCGGTCTGGAGGTCGGTGACCATGAAGGGGATGCCCTGGGCGATCTGGGTGGCGGAGATCGACCGCATCACCTCCTCGACGCGGGCGGAGTCGGTGCCGATGACGATCCGGTTCGGTGCCAGCGTGTCCTGCACGCCGAACCCCTCGCGCAGGAACTCCGGGCTCCAGCCCACCTCGACGGCGGAGCCGGCCGGCGCGAGCGCGGAGATCCGGGCCGCCACCCGGGCGGCGGTGCCGACCGGAACGGTCGACTTGCCGATGACCACGGCCGGACGGGTGAGGAGCGGGGCGAGGCTGTCGACCACGGCGTCGACGTAGCTGAGGTCGGCGGCGTTGGAGTCGGCGCGCTGGGGGGTGCCGACGCAGATGAAGTGCACGTCGGCGAACTCGGCCGCCTCGGCGTAGTCGGAGGTGAAGCGGAGCCGTCCGGCGGCCAGGTTGCGGACCAGCACCTCCTCCAGCCCGGGCTCGTAGAACGGCACCCGGCCGGCGGAGAGGGTGTCGATCTTGGCCCGGTCCACGTCCAGGCCCAGCACGTCGAAGCCCAGTTCCGCCATGCAGGCGGCGTGCGTGGCGCCGAGGTATCCGGTGCCCAGTACCGAGAGCTTCAGACGCTGTGTGGCGACCAATGGTTCGTCCTTCCTTCGACCGGCCCTGGCATGGTATCGGCGGGCTGCCGGGACGGCGCGGGCGGTGACGGGTGCGGAGCGGCCGCGGGGGCGGCACGGCGGCCGCCCGCGGTACCACGTGGTCGGGTAGGGCGGCACCCCGCACGGTGTCCAGCGAGCCGCGTGCCGGGTGTCGCGTGCTTTCATGGTGCGCCACCCTGTCAGGCCAGGTCAGGACCTCTGAGGGAGAGATTGCCGAACCCGGACCCAAAGCGACCACGGCGGCTTGCACGACCCCGTCGCGGGGGCACCCGAACGGGCGGATGTGATGTTGTGAGCGGCCCCCGTCACGCGGTGGCGGCAGCGCGGGGATTTTCGACTGGTATCTCCCCGATCGGCATTGTTCCGGAAACCGCGCGGAGACGCCAGAGCGTGTTCGGCGCGCGCCGAACACGCCCTGGCGTCTCCGCCGCCGTGTCCCCCTGGCTCCCCGGCCGCCGGCGCCCTCAGCCCTCGGCCGGCGGGCGCCGCCCGTACGGAGGCTCCGGCGGGGCCTCCGGGATCCGCGGGAGCGGCCCTGTCCCGTACAGGTGGGGTTCGTTGGTGCCGTGCCCGGGCGCGGGACCGGTCGGCGGGACCGGCGGCATCGGACCGGTTCCGTACAGGTGGGGCACATCCTGCTCCGGCCGGGGCCGGGCGGCCGGGCTTCCCGCCCACCCGGGGGCGTCACCGGGCGGCGGCGCGGCATCCGGCGCGCCCGGACGGCCGGCGGGCTGCGGACCGGTGGCGGCGAACCCGCCCGGCCCGTTCGGCTGGCCGGGGTACACCGGGCGGACCGGCCCGCCGGGCTGCACCTGGACGGCCGGCGGCGGCCACGCCGCGTGCTCGGTGCGCGCCCGCACCGGCGGAACCCACGAGTCCGGCAGCGGCCCGGGGCTGCCCGGGACGGGCGCGGCGGCCGGGCGATCCTCCGGTGCGGCGGCCCGGCGGCCTGCCCGCTTCGGAGAGCGCCGGCCCGAGCGCCACCGCGACACCGGCGTCGACGCGGCCACGAGCAGCACGCCGAGCAGCGGGTACACGGTCACGCCGTTCCACCAGAAGTCGAAGGGGATCAGCTGGTTGAAGAAGCTGTAGCCGGCCGGCAGCGACCCGTAGACGCCGAGGAAGGCCAGCGCGAGTCCCGGCAGCAGGGAGGTGAGCGGCGACACCCGGGAGCCCGCGAGCAGGCCCAGCGTGCAGCCCACGGCGAGGAGGACCGCCATCCCGCCGAGGAACCCGCCGGTGTAGTCGAACCGGGTCATGGCGAGTTGCAGGTTCCACTGGCCCCATCCCAGCGCGAACACCGTGACGGGCACCATGGCGATGCCGACCAGCGCGCCGATCACGTGCCGTACCGTGTTGGACACGAAAACCCCCTCGGTCCGTCCTACCAGGGCAGTTGGGTCCAACCTAGCCCGGCCGGCCTGGTCGGACCAGAAACCCGACCTGCGGCGTCGGGGCGTGTTGGGCACGTTCCCCGCCGCTTCGCCGGGAGAGCCGGTCAGCGGGAGTCGCCGTCGCCGAAGACGCGGGTCCCCGGCGCGGCGCCGGGCTCCTCGGTCCACGGCTCGGGTTCGATACGGCCGCCGGTGCGCCGGAACGGGGTGGTGGTCTTGGCGGGCTCGTCCAGAACCGGGTCCGGGTAGACGGGCGCGGCGCGCTGGGCAGGCGGCTCCGCGCCGCCCGCCGCCACCGGCCGCGGGGCGGGGACGGGTTCCTCGGCGCGCCGCCGGGATCGCCAGCGGGAGGGCATCAGCGCGGAGATGAAGAGCAGCGTGCCCACCACGACGTTGACCGGCAGCGCGGGCCCCAGCGGGTGCAGCATCGTCCCGGCGGCCAGCACGTCGGGCACGAGGCGGTTCATCGACGCGAAGTCGACCAGCGGCCACACCGACACCGCGAGGATCGCACCGCCCGACACGAAGGCCGCGAGCGGCGAGATCCGCGACCCCGCGAGCAGGCCGACGAGCACGCCCACCGCCATGAGGACGGCGACGGCGGTCAGCAGCATGGGCTCGCCGTAGTTGCGGCCGCTCAGCAGCGGCACGAGCTCGCTCGCCGCCCATCCGGTGCCGGCCCACAGCAGCGGGGTGACCATGATCCCGGCCAGGAGGCCGAGCGGGTGTCGGAACACGGCGTCCTCCTCTGGCCTCGCTCCACGCTTCTCATACCACTATGGGGGGATATCTAACGTCACGGTGGCGTGTGGCCGGTTCCTGGCGGAGGGCAGCGGCGGGGAAGCCGCCCATGGCGGCTCACCAGCGCCATCCACGTCTCCAGGGTCGTGACGAGGCCGTCGGGGCGGGTGGCCGTGTGCTGGCTGCGCACGTGGTCCCAGTCCGGGGCCAGCAGGCAGAGCCGGAACCCGGTCCCGGCGTACCAGCCGGCGTCCAGATGCGGCTCCCGCCGCCGGACGTCCTCATCCGGTGGCACCTCCGCCAACCACGGCGGAGGTGCCGTTCTCGCCCAGAAGAGGTCCTCGGAGCCGTTGGCCTCGCACCTGCCGTCCGGCAGCCGGCGGGCCGTCAGCTGCTTGTGGCCGACGGCCCATCCGCCCGGCGCACGCAACGGAACCAGGCCGCCGCCATCGGTGAGCCCCGCCGCGAGCGGGGAGTCCGGCGCCAGTCGGAAGATCGGCTCCATGAGCGGGCGCCCAGCCCCGGCGGCGCCGCTGCCGGCCGGCCGGGACCCGGAGACGCCGCGCGACCGGTTGCTTCGAGCGCGCCGCATGCTGGATCGCCGCCACGTTCCGCTCAAGGAAGATGCGACCACGATCGATGTGCGTGCGGCAGTGCTCCTGCCGGGCTCGATCCTGCCAGGACCTGTCGCGGAAGCGGAGTTGTCGGACCGGACGTGCCCTGCGGCAGGGACCGTTCCATGTCAGGCTCTGGGGGGCCGCTGCCCCTGGGAACCGTCAGGTGCGATCGGGAGGCTGCGCAGCGTCAGCGCGGTCGGCGGCGGCAGCGGTTCGTTGGCCGTGCCGGCGCGGAACGACTGGAGCAGATAGGCCACCAGGCGCCGGGACGCCGCATCATCATCCGGTAGGGCGGTCGCCAGACCGCAGTGGGCCAACAGGACCACGACGAGGTCGGAAGGGTGGAAATCGGCCCGTAGCGCGCCCGACGCCTGGGCCCTGCGCACCAGGGCTGTGAAGTCCCGCTCGACTCGTCGCGGGAACCGCGCGTGTTCCGACGTGCTTTCCGGGAAGGCCGCGACGAACGCGGCCGGGAACCCGCGTTCCTCCCGTTGCAGAGCGCAGATCGTCTCGACCAGCTGCTGGAAGCCCTGCCACGGGTCAGGGGCGGCCAGAGCCTCGGTGAGCGCCCGCGCGCAGGTCTCCATCTGCTGTGCGAACGCACCCCGTACCAGAGCGTCCCGGGTCGGGAAATGCCGGTACAGCGTCGCCACGCCGACCCCGGCCCGACGGGCCACGGTCGCCATCGGGGCGTCGATCCCGTGCTCCGCGAAGACCGCACGAGCGGCGACGAGGACGCGCTCCCGGTTGCGCCGGGCGTCCGCCCGCATCCCGTCCCGGGATGCGATCCGAGAGGATTCCGCCATCACTGTCTCTCGCTTCCGGTCCAAACGGACGATTGCGTCCACTTAGCAGCCTACGGTCGATGCCAGACCCGAACGGCCCCGGCGGCAAGGGAAGAACGATGGACGACCGCATGATGAAGGCAGTGCTCTACGACCGCTACGGCGGCCCCGATGTGCTCTACGCGGGCCGTGTGCCGCGCCCCGAGCCGGCCCGCGGCGAGGTCCTGGTGAAGGTGCGCGCATTCAGCGTCAACGGCGGCGAATCAATCGTCCGCGCCGGCCGTCTCCGCCTCCCGAGCGGCCGGAAATTCCCCAAGCGCGTCGGCCTGGACTTCACCGGTGAGGTCGCCGCACTGGGGGCCGGAGTCACCGGGGTAGCGGCCGGCGACCGCGTATGGGGGGTCTTGGGCCGCACCTCCGGGTTCGGCAGCGCCGCCGAGTACGTGACCGTGCCAGCCGAGCGGATCGGCCGGCTCCCCGACGGCCTCGACCTGGTGGACGCCGCCGCGCTGCCGGTGGCCACCACGGCCATCACCGCGCTGCGGGACAAGGCCGGGCTGCGCCCCGGCGAACGACTCCTGGTCCGGGGCGCGGCGGGCGGTGTCGGCAACGCCGCCGTCCAGCTCGGACGGGCGTACGGCGCCGAGGTCACGGCCCTCGCCCGCGCAGCCAACCTCGACTTCGTCCGGGGGCTCGGCGCGCACAGGGCTGTCGACCACTGGACCGTGCGGCCGGCGGAACTGGGCCGCTTCGACGTGGTCCTGGACACCGCGGGGACCGACCTGCGGGCCTTCCGGCGCCTACTGAACCCCGGCGGGCGCATGGTGACCATCGCCGTCGACCTGAAACGGCCCGCTGCGTGGCTCGGCTACCTCGTGGCCAGTACGGTCCACGGACGCGGCCGGGTGCGCTTCTTCAGCGGCAACCCCACGCGGGCGGATCTGGACGACCTCGCCCGCCATGTGGCCGAGGGCAAGCTGAGCCCCGCGGTGGACACGGTCTTCCCCCTGGAGGAGACAGCGGCGGCACACCGGGCGCTGGAGGCGGGCGGCGTCCGGGGAAAGTACGTGGTCAGGGTCGCGTAGGGCCCCTGCGGTCCCCCCGTGGTCACCGGGCCCGGTGCGGATGCCGCCTGGTGGTTCCTCCTGCGAGTCACCCCGCTCACGGACCCCGGCCCCGTGCTGACCGCGACGGGGCTCCGGCTCGCCGACGGTGCCTCCTGGCCCGCCGCCCCGCTGGTCGGCGGCGCTGGCACGGGGAGGGCGCCGGCGGCCGCAACGGCGTGGTCACGTGGCCGGCGGTGCGAGCGCGTCAGCGCCAGCCGGCCACGCGCCCGCTACTCGCAGATGTTGTCGGCGGCGGTGCTCGTCTGGACGCTGTCGCGGCCGGTACCGCCCTGCGGCGTGGGGTCGGGGGCGGGGGAGGGAGCGGAAGCGGGCGCCGTCACACTCTGGAAGTTGGCGCCGACCACGACCTGGAGCTGGCCGGTGAGGGTGGGGTCCGCCTCCTTGCGGGAGCCGGGGATGGCCTCCACCACCGTGTCGGCGGCGCCTTCCTGGTCGGGGCCGTAGCGGACCAGCGTCTCGGGGACGTCGCGGCTGGACCAGTTCTGCGCCGGACCGGGGACCTGGAAGCCGGCGCCGGCCAGCTGGTTGCCCACCTGGCCGCCCAGACCGGGCGTGCCGACCCCGTTGAACACCTGGAGGGAGATGTCACCGGCCGCGACCGCCGCGTCCTCCTCGGCGGCCGGCTCCTCGGGCCGCGCGTCCGGCTCCCCGCCCAGCGGCTCGTCCGCCGCGATCCGGCCGAACAGCTCCCGGGCGGCCGGCTCGTTCCAGGTGATCGCGACGTCGCCGTTCGGCGTCCAGTACTCCATGTCCGCGATCGGCACCTGGGTGAAGGAGACGTCGGTCAGGCTGATGTCGCGCAGCTGGTTGCCGAGCTGGTTGATGGTCGCGGTGTCCAGCCCCTCGTCCACGGTGAGGGAGCGCAGCGACGTGTCCAGGAAGCCCGCGAACTTGTCCGGATCGCTCAGCGTCTCGGAGCTGAGCGCCCGGTCCAGCAGCGCCGACATGACCAGCTGCTGGCGGTCGATGCGGTCGAGGTCGCCGTCGCCGGTCTGCCGGGTGCGGGCGAACGCCAGCGCCTCCGTGCCGTCGACGTGGTGGGTGCCGGCCGCCATGTCCAGGTGCGCCTTCTCGTCCCGGATCGCCTCGGGCAGGCACACCTCGATACCGCCCACCGCGTCCACCACGTCCACGAACCCGGAGAAGTCGATCTCGACATAGTGGTCGATCCGCACCCGGGTCGCGGACTCGACGGTCTGCACGGCGAGCTGCGGACCGCCGAACGCGTATGCGGCGTTGATCTTGTTGCCGCCGTGCCCGGGGATGTCCACCCAGGAGTCGCGCGGGATGCCGACGACCGTGATGGCGTCGCGGTCGCTGTTGAGGTGGACCAGCATCATGGTGTCGGACCGCCGGCCCTCGACGTGCCCGACGCCCAGGTCCGTCTGCTGGCCGGAGTCGAGGCCGCCGCGGCTGTCGGAGCCGATGACGAGGAAGTTGAGCGCCCCGCGCGGGCCGGCGTCCGGGCGGTCGGTGAGCCCGCCGAAGACGTCGAACCGGTTGATCAGCCCGGAGGCCCATCCGGTGACCGCCCACGCGCCGCCCGAGGCGAGCAGCACGATGACGGACATCGTCCCCGCCAGCAGCAGCGCGACGCGTTTGCGGCGGGCCTCCCGGCTCGGCAGCGGGAAGGGAGCCGCGGCGGCACGGGGGCGCCGGCCGGTCCGGGGCCGGCCGCCGTCGCCGGGCGGCCGGCGGCGCCTCTGGCGCGGACCGGGCGCTTCGCCGGGAGGTAAGGGGCCGGAGCGGACACGGCGGAACGCCGGCGTCCCGGGCGACGCGCCGGCGTCGCTCTGGTTCCCGTCCGCGTCGTCGTTCATCGGGTGACCTCCCGCCCCGTGCGGCCGTCGCCGCGCATGGTGCGCTCCGTACTGACATCCCAAGGGTGTCAGTAATCCCCCCAAGGGGCGTCGGAAGCCGCAGCACGGCGTGTTGGGGGCGAGCCGCACATACGTGTCATAACGGGCACGCGGGCGGCGGGGAGCGGGCGGCCGCCGCGCTCCAGCACCGGAGGTGCACGTGGACCGCCCCGGCCCCAGATGAGGAAAGGCCGGGGCGGCACCTCCGAAGGTATCGCGGATTCCGGCGCAGGAGGCCGCTTTCGGCATCCTTTCGAGGGCCGGATGTGGCCGCGCGTGCAGTACCGTTGGCTGCGCGTCCGGCCGCGGACCCTGTCACCGCCCTCCGGACGCGCCCCTTGCAGTCGTCCCCCCCCGCTCCGTGACCCTTGGATATGCCCGTGACCTGGCCGGCCGTATCGGTTGTCATGCCCATCCTGAACGAGGAACGCCATCTCGCCGCCGCCGTCCGGCACGTCCTGAGCCAGGACTACCCCGGCGAGCTTGAGGTGGTGCTCGCGGTGGGCCCGTCGAAGGACCGCACCCAGGAGGTGGCCGACTCGCTCGCGGCGGCCGACCCCCGGGTGAAGGTGGTGGCGAACCCCAGCGGCCGGACCCCGTCCGCGCTCAACGCCGCCATCGCGGCCTCCTCGCACTCGATCGTGGCCCGGATCGACGGGCACGCGATGATGCCGTCGGACTACCTGCGGGTGGCCGTCGAGACCCTGGAGGAGACCGGGGCGGACAACGTCGGCGGGATCATGGCGGCCGAGGGCGAGACCCCGTGGGAGCAGGCGGTCGCCGCCGCCATGACCTCCAAGATCGGGGTGGGCAACGCCAGGTTCCACACCGGCGGCGAGGGCGGCCCTGCCGACACCGTCTACCTCGGCGTGTTCCGGCGCTCCGCGCTGGACCGGGTGCGGGGGTACGACGAGGCGTTCCTGCGGGCGCAGGACTGGGAGATGAACCACCGCATCCGGCAGACCGGGGGCGTGGTGTGGTTCCAGCCGCGCATGCGGGTCTCCTACCGTCCGCGCCCGAACGTGCGGGCGCTGGCCCGGCAGTACTTCCACTACGGCCGCTGGCGGCGCGTGGTGGCGCGGCAGCACAAGGGCACGATCAACCTGCGCTACCTGGCACCGCCGGTGGCGCTGGTGGGGATCGTGCTGGGGCTGGTGGCCGGCTTCTTCTTCTGGCCGGCCTGGCTGGTTCCGGGGGCCTATGTGCTCGCGGTGGTGGGGGCGTGCGTGCCGCTGGGCGGCGGGCTGCCGCTGTCCGCACGGGCGGCCATCCCGGTGGCGCTGGCCACGATGCACATGGCGTGGGGGGCCGGCTTCCTGACCAGCCCGCCCAGCCTCGGCGCCGACTCCCGGACGGCGCGCGCACAGCAGCAGGCGGCGTGACGCCGGCGCGCGGTGGGGGAGCGGGCTCGTTGCAGTTGACGTGACATGGTCGCCGGTCCGCCGACCGGCCGACGGAGTACTGCTTCATCAAGGATGACGTCAAGCTCTGTAGGGGCGTCGTGTTCGAGGAACTGTTGACGCCTCATGCGGACGTTCACCCATCGCTCGATCTGCTGCTTCGACGCGTTTGGGGAGCTGACGCTGATGATCTCGGTCGCGTACTCGTCCGTCTGCTCTGCTGACTATTCCCCCGTGGGGGAGGGGTGTTCTCCCTCTCCCACGGCTCGTGTGGTTTGACGAGTGGTTCCCGGCGACGCCTTATTCCTCAGTAGAGACCCCAACTTCCACCGGGCGGGTCTTCAGGAGCGTTTTCCTGGATCGCCCACTTGTCGCGAAAAAGGCTGTGTCGCCGCACGGTCTCGGTGTCCATCGAGTCGGCGACCACGAAGCCGCTTCCGGTGCGCCATGAAACTTCGTAGCGTGAGGGGCTTGACGGGAGTGACGGGCCTCGGATCGTCAGCTCTGGGAGCTGTTGGTCGATGGAGAATTCGCGTACCTGGAAGAAGGCGATGTTTACCAGTTCCTGGTAATCGTTCCAGCTGGGTGGAGCGGAGAGGAGGAGGGTGTCGTTTTTGGAGGTGTAGTAGAGGACGATGAACTTGCGGTTCGGGAAATAGAGCGTTGCGCCTACCGTCACGAGAACAGCTCCTGGTCGCTGTGGGTGTCGTGCAATTGTTCGAGATTCAGTGCGTTGTCGATGGATGATCCGTCTCTGATCTGCACTACTCTCGGGCGCTGGGCGAGTATGTAGCCGGTATACTTGGCTGTGTGGAGTACGAGGCCGGTTTCCCGGCGTGGGTGATTTGATAGATCATCGCCGAAGGTTTGCTCAATCTCCTCTACTGGCACCTCTGTTATCTGCAGGCCGGAGAATCGCGGGCGCATTTGAATTCGATTCGTTCCGTGGAAGAAGAGTATGTCGGAAGTGTTGTCGTTGCGTGTATCGCGCCCGACGATCATCACCACGGAGAACGACGAGCGCCAAGCGCGTATCCGGAACTCCCACGCTTTTGGGTATCGTATGAATGCCTGGGGCATCGTCGGCGCCTCTCTTATAGCCCGGTGAAATTGACTCGGTCTAGTAGTCCATGTTCGCTCAGATAGTAGAGTTCCCAGCGGGTTATGCCCCCTTCTAGCCCTCCGTAGGGGTTGATGAATCCGTCGCTTCCGTAAGTCGCTCCTGGTACGTAGGAGGCGACCGCCTCGTAATCCGTAGTCACCTGCTTGATTTTATCTGCCAGTGTTTCGCCTGGGATGGAGCTGACATCGAAGTTGATGGTGGTATTTGGGTTGTTGACCACTTGCCGATACTCTTCCGGAAAGCGGTCCATGCCGAGCTCATTGAGATGAATTCCGCCGTTCTCGCGGGCTCGGGCACGGGGATCCGTGTACGCCGCTCCCAGGTAGAGGTCATGCGGATTGGAAGGCGTGTAGCCAAGGTTGTACCGCTGCTCGGCGGTCTCACCATCGATGCACTCGTCGTTGTGAACGAGTACGTCCGGCCCGCCAACCCCAACGTAGTACGTGTGCAGGTCGTCAACCGTGAGGTTGTACACCGCCTGGTCGGAGACGGTCCGCGCCTCGACCGCCGACACCTGGACCCACGTCCCCGCGCTGGTTTGCAGCCACGTGCCCGGCTGTAGATCGATCGCGTCCACCCAGGCGCTCTTGTCCGGGACCCAGAAGGGGTGGCCGTCGGTCGCGGTGATCGTGTCCGAGACGCCCGTGTCGTCGGTGACGGTGATCTCCACGAGGGTCTTCTCGCCATCGCCAGTGATGACGGCGGTGACCTCGCGCGGGCCGGTCTCGCCCGTCAGCGGGTCGGTGGCCCACACCTCGTCGCCCACCGCGATCTGCTCGATGGCGAGGTAACTCCCGTCGGCCATCAGCACCGGCGTGGCGGCCACGAAGCTGTTACGGGCGCAGCTCCCAGCGGAACCGCCGGAGCCCTCGGACTCCTGGCCGCGACCGCCGGGGCCCTCCCCCTCGGTCGGGTTCTCGCCGTCCGCGCGGATGGTCCCCTCGGGGCTCTCCCCGCCGGGCCGGCCGCTCCCCGAACCGCCTCCTTCGGGAGGGTTGAGGACCTTCAAGCTCTTCAGGATCCGCGCGCCGATCCCCACGTAGCCCGAACCGAGGGACGCGACCTCCCAGGCCAGCACACCGGCGGCCCCGCCGATATCGCCGTCGGCCAGTTCGTCGGCGACGTCGCCGTAGAGATCGCGGCCGATGGCGAGTCCGTTGTAGGGGTTCTCCCAGATCGCGTGTTCCCACACACCGCCCGCGAGCGTCCGCAGTGCCTGGAGTGGGTGTCCGCCGCGCAGCTGTCCCCATGACTCGGCGCCGGCGCCTTTCAGGCCGTCCCACATCGATCCCAGGTTGCCGGTGAAGTCGTCCCAGACGGCGGCAGCCGTGCCACCGGGGTCGAGGACCCATCGTCCGACGGACTCGGCCAGCCCCGACAGTTCCTCCTGCGGCTTCTCCAGGAGGAACGTGAGGTAGTAGTCGCGCAGGAAGTCCTTGATCCCTCCGGCATCGACACCACCCAGGTCGGCGAGGGCGTCAACGAACCCGACCGGGACCATCTCCGAGCCGTCGTCGGTGCCGGCATCGTGCTCCGGCTCGTCCCGGTCCGGCGAACCCGGACTGGGCTGATCGGTGGAGGAGACCACGCCCGGTGCCGGCTGGGTGGAGGGGGCGGCGGCCGGGTCGGGCGCCTCGGCCTGCTCGCCGTCCGGGTTGAGGATCCGGTCGAGGGTGCTCTCGACGCCGGTGGTGATGGTCTGCGGAAGGCCCATGGCGGCGACGGCGGCGAAGATCGCGGCGACCAGGACGATGACGGCCGCGTATTCGGTGATGGAGGCGCCGTGCTCGGGGTTGTGGATTCGTCTCAGCATGGGGGTGCGGCTCCCGGGGCCTGCGGGTGAACCGGGCGGAGGCGTGACGGAAGTGAGGGACGGCGGCGGACCCGCAAGGCGGGGCGCCGATGTAGTGGAGTCAGGCCGTGGGCGCCGCGTGGCGGTCGGTGAGGAACGCGCGGGCGTCCTTGCGCAGCACGAGGACGAGTGTGGCGATGGGGAGGGCGAGTTGCGCCAGGCCACGGGAGTCGCCGGCGCCCAGGTTGGACAGCGCGGCCAGGATGCCGAGGGCCTGCAGGACGACGATGGCCCACAGCAGCACGCGGCCGCCCTTGGGCAGCCGAAGGCCGAAGACGAGGGACAGCACGCCCGGGATCGCGACCCAGGTGAGGTCGGCGGCCACCGCTGGGGTGAACGGAAGGGTCACCAGGGCGGCCACCACCGCGAGACCGGTCAGGCCCGCGGCGACAAAGAGGAGAATACGAGCGGCTTTCAACGGGCGGGGGAGACGACGTTGCACGCTGGGGCCTTACCGACTTGGGGTAAATGAAGAGACCGCCAGTTTATCGACGGTCTCTGACAGGTAGCGGGCGGGCCCGGCTGGACGTCGCCGCCACCAGCGGGAACGGGGCCGGAAATGGCCATTCCTCATCCAGGGCGTTCACAAGTGGCAACTGGCGTCGAATGTGCGGATAATTCGAGAGCGGGCGGTTTATCGGAGAAGGGAATTAAGTGGTCCCGCTTCCTCGCAATGACGGCCGCTGAGCGATGGTGCCCACGGCGACCGCTCAGTCCGCCGCTGGGTCCGCCGACCTGTCCGGCTCCCCGCCCTTGAGGGCCGCCACGGCGCCCGGGACGTCGTCCACCACGACGGCGTCCACGCCCGCTTCCGCGAACCGGGCCGCGTCCACCGGGTCCGGGCACCAGGAGAGCACCTCCAGGCCCGCGCGGTGCGCCACGTCCACCGTGTAGCCGACCGAGCGCCGCCCCGGCCGGTCCGGGTCGCCGGTCAGCCCGAACGAACGCGCGTCGATCGCCACGATCGCGCACCCTATTCCCGCCGCACCGGCCACCGCCTGGTCCAGCGGGTTGCGCACGAACGGCATCCACGCCGTGGGCACCTCCGGCGCCTCCGCCTGGACGGCCAGCAGCACGGCCGGGTCGAAGGAGCAGACGAAGACGCGGCGGCGGCGCGCCTCGCGGCGCAGGTACGGCAGCAGCAGCGTCACCGTGCTCCGGCCCGGCGCGGCCGTGGCGTCCTCCATGACCGTCTTGACGTCCACGTCCAGTCCGGTCTCCGGCGGGATCGCCTCAAGCGCCTCGTCCAGGGTGAGCAGCCCGGCCGCGCGGCTCTGGGCCGCGGGCAGGTCCGCGATGACCCGGCCGTCCGGCAGCGCGGCGTCATGGTGGATCAGCAGTACGCCGTCAGCGCTGCGCCGGACGTCGATCTCCACCCACGACGCGCCGTCGGCGACGGCGGCCCGGAAGGACGCCGCCGTGTTCTCCAGGGCGCCGTTCACGGTGCCGCGCCCGGCGCCGCGGTGGCCGATCACCTCGGGGGCCCGGAAGATCACCGCGTCCCCCCGGCCGTCCCGCCGCGGAGGCGGAGCAGCGCCTCCGCCACGTCGATGTCGCCCGGGTGCGTCACCTTGATGTTGGACTCCGCGCCGGCGACCAGGCGCACGGGGACCTCCGGCAGGTAGCGCAGCACCACGCCGCAGTCGTCGGTGGCGACCAGGTCCGGGTCGGCGAGCGCCAGTTCGTAGGCGCGCCGGATCACGCCGAGCCGGAACCCCTGGGGCGTCTGCATCCGGCGCAGCGACGCGCGCGGCGGCACGTTCTGGATGACCTCCGCGCCCGAGGGGCCGGCCCCGGCCTCCACCACGGTGTCGCTGGAGGGGACCGCCACCCCGACCGCGTCGGCGGTACCGAGCGCCTCGACGCAGGACCGGATGACCTCCGGGGCGACCAGCGGCCGGGCGGCGTCGTGCAGCAGCACCAGCTCGTCGTCCCCGGCCTGCTCCAGCGCCCGCAGCGTCGCGGCGGATGTCGCCGTGCGGGTCGCGCCGCCGGGCAGCACCCTCGACACCTTGCGGTACTCGCGGTGCGCCACGATCTTCTCGACCTCGGGGATGTGGTCGGCGACCATCAGCACGATGACGTCGTCCACCTCCGGTGCCGCGCAGAACGCCGCGATCGCGTGCTCGACCACCGGCCGGCCGGCCAGCGGGAGCAGCTGCTTGGGACGTGTGCCGCCCATCCGCGCGCCGACCCCGCCCGCGAGCACCGCGGCGGTCACGCGCGGCCGGGGCCGGGGCGGCGGTCCGGAATCAGCGGACATCGGATTCCTCTCCGGGGTGATCGGTCGGCCACGGCTGGCAGGCCGAGACTAGCGGACACGCGCCCGGGCCCGGCGGGGATCGCGCCGCGCCGAGCGGTCGGCGCCGCCGGCAACAAACTCTGAACAATCGGCCCTCCCGGATCCACGGGGTGTCGCCGCCCGGGTACCCTGAAGGACGCCTGGATGGGTGTCTGGTGGGCGAATGTGGAAAGATCGGGCGCCGAGCCCCGGGAGCGTCGCCCCGGCGACGACCGAGGCCCGACCCCCCACTTCTCGGACACCCGCCCCCCGGACCGCGCCGCCGCCGCTTCCCGTACGCGGCGCCGGGCGCGCCCGTGTGAGCGCCCGTGATTTCAGGACCGCCGTCGGCGGAGTCGAAGCCCAATCCCGTGTCATGTCCCGGCCGCGGTCGGCACAGTCGGCGCGACCAGCGGGACAACAAGACACGACTGCATCCCCGGAGGAGGTGACGGTGGCGTCCAGGGCGCTGTCCGTCTGGCAGAACCGGCAGGTAGTTGACCTCCTGGTCAAACGCGACCTCAAGGTCAAGTACCAGAAGTCCATCCTCGGCTACGCATGGTCGTTGCTGGACCCGCTCGCACAGGCGGCGATCTATTTCTTCGTGTTCGGCATCCTGTTCAACGCCCGGGTCGCACCGGGCGGCGCCGACGCGCCCGGCGGCTATGCCCTGTTCCTGCTCTCCGGCATCCTGCCCTGGATGTGGATGAGCACGGCCCTCAACGACGCCAGCCGGGCGCTGATCACGCACGCCAAGCTCATCACCACGATGAAGGTGCCTCGGGAGATCTTCCCGCTCGCCGTCGTGCAGACGAAGTTCATCGAGTACCTGCTGACCTGGCCGGTGCTGCTGCTGTTCGTGGTGGTCCTGGGCGGACAGACGGGATGGACGCTGCTGTGGCTGCCGGTCGCGATCGGCGTGCAGTTCGTGTTCACCCTCGGTATCACGCTGCTGCTCGCGTCGCTGAACGTCCTCCTCCGCGACGTCCAGCGGATCGTCCGTATCATGAACCGCGTACTGTTCTACTCCTCGCCGATCATCTACCCGATCCACCAGGTGATGGGCGCCGAATCGCTGCCGGGCTGGTTCAAGACGGTGTACGAGATGAACCCGCTGGTGGGCATCTTCCAGATGCACCACGCGGTCTGGTACCCGACCGAGGCCCCGAGCTCGCTCATGCTGTGGTCCACCGTGGCGGGCGCGGTGGCCATGTTCGCCGTCGGATACTGGACGTTCCGGCGTCTTGAGACAGCCGTTCTGAAGGAGTTGTAAATGGCGGAGCCGGTCATCGAGGCCAAGGGGCTCGGCGTCAAGTTCGCCATGAACCGGCGCCGGAAGCTCACCCTTCGCGAGATGTTCATCCACGGCAAGAAGCGGGACCCCAACAAGGGCAGCACCGACTTCTGGCCGGTGCGCGACGTCTCCTTCGAGATCGCCCGGGGTGAGTGCGTCGGCATCGTGGGCAAGAACGGCACCGGCAAGTCCACCCTGCTGAAGCTGATCGCCGGGGTGCTCATCCCCGACGAGGGCACGGTCACCGTGCGCGGCAAAGTGGCGCCGCTGCTGGAGCTGCGGGCCGGGTTCTCCGACGACCTGACCGGGCGCGAGAACGTCCACCTGGTGGGGTCGCTGCACGGCATGACGCCCAAGATGCTGGAGGAGAAGTTCGACGAGATCGTCGACTTCGCCGAGCTGCGCGAGGGCTACATCGACAAGCCGGTGCGGCACTACTCCAGCGGCATGAAGGTCCGGCTGGGCTTCGCGCTGATCTCGCAGCTGGAGCACCCGATCATGCTGGTTGACGAGGTGCTCGCGGTCGGCGACAAGGCGTTCCGCCGCAAGTGCTACGACGCCATCGAGAAGATGCTGGCCAACAACCGCACCATGGTGCTCGTGTCGCACAACGAGGGCGACCTCAAGCGGTTCTGCAACCGCGGCTTCTACGTCAAGGACGGCACGCTGGCCATGGACACCGACATCAAGGCCGCCCTGGACGCCTACAACGCCGACACCAAGGCCGAGATCGAGGCGCGGGAGGCGAAGGCCAAGAAGAAGGCCGAGGACGACGGCAAGGTCGCCTGACCGGGACACCCGCCGCACAGGGCCGTGCGGGGAGCCACGCCGCTCCCCGCACGGCCTTCTCGTCCCACCCGCCCGCCTGGGGGCCGCCCGCCGTTCATGCGCCACGGGGGCTGTGTCCCCGCGTTCATGCGCCACGGGGGCTGTGTATCTCCGTCCACCGCGCCACGGAGGCTTCCCCAACCGGAAATCCCGCGTCGGTCCTTGCCAGGAACCGCCGACTGGGCAACGCTTCCGGGGGAGTCCAGGCGGGAGGTAGCGTCCGTGGCGAGTGAACGGAAACACACCTCCGTGGCGGATGGACGGGACCGTGGCCGTGACGAGTGAACGGGTCTACCCGAGGACCGCAGCACCGGAGCCCGGGCTGGTCGCGGCACGCGTCCTGCGGCCCGCCTCGCGGGCGTTCGCGCGCTGGGCGGCCCGGACGTCGGTGACGCCCTCGGCGCTCAGCCGGGCGGGGCTGCTGGTCGGCGTGCTGGCCGCACTCTGGTTCACCGAGGGCGGGCCGCGCGGCGCGGTGGTCGGCACCCTGCTGCTCGGCGCCGCGCTGCTCACCGACACGGTCGCCGAGGAACTGGACGCCCGCCGCACCGCGCTGGACGCATGGCTGGCGGTGGTGCTGGTCCGGCTGCGCGAGTACGCCGTCTACGCCGGTCTCGCGGCGGGCGGTGCGGCGGCAGGCGTGGCCGGGGCGTGGACGTGGGCCGCTGGCGCGCTCATCGCCCACGCCATGGTGGAGGCGGTCGCCTCCGCCCGCGCCGCCCGGCCCGGCCGCCGCGATCCCGGAGCGGACACGGCCGTCCCCGGGAGTGCGGAGCGGCGCCCAGCCGCCCTGATCGAGACGGTCGATCCGAGCCGCCCGCCCGCGGGACCGGCCGCCGGCGATCCCGGCCTCCTGGACGAACTCCTCGGCACCGCCGCCCCGGAACCCGCGCACCGCCGCTCCGACCCGCACGGCCGATGGGAGCGCACCCGGCGCGCCCGGGCGGCCGGTCCGAGGGACCCGTCGCGGCGCACCGCCCCGCGCGACGGCCGGCCCGCGGCCCGGCCCGACCGGGTGGACGAGCCGCAGCCGCCGCACCTCGCCGGACGGCCCGCACCGGCACGTTCCGCGTCCGGTGCGCCGGACCGGACGCGGCGCTCCCGGGCCGGCGCGCTGCGCAGGCTGCTCGCCTTCGGCCCGGCCGAACGGTTCGTGGTGATCGGCGGCACGCTACTGATATGCAACGTTAAGGTGACGTTTCTCGCACTGATCGTTGGCTCCGCTCTGGCGCTGACGGCCGCCCTGGCCGCACCGTCCGACCGCGAATCCGGGAGGTGAGCGATGCCGGCGGCAGATTCCCCCGTGCCGGGGCAGGAGATTGACCTGCGTGTTCTCCGTGACGATGGTCACCTGGGCACCGCGCTCGGCAGACTGGCCGGCAGTGCGCTGCCGCCGCTGCTCCCCACGGCCACCGGCGCACTCGTCACGCTCGTGCTCATACTCGCCGGACTCGGTGAACTCTCAGGCATTACGCTGTTCGCACCGGCCGCGGTGCTCCTGCTCTCCGGGGCGGCGTCGGGGCACCCCCACGACGGGCGGTTTGATTGGATGGCTCCGCCCGTTCTGCGCGGAACGGAGTACCTTTACCTACTCGCGCTCGGTCACCAGGCCGGCGTGCCCGGGCCGCTGGTGTTCGTACTCTTGACGGCAGTCGCCCTGCACCACGGCGACGTCGTGTACCGGACGCGGTGGGGAGCGGGGCCGCCGGACTGGGCCATGCGGGCCAGACTCGGCTGGGACGGGCGGATGCTGCTCGTCGCCGCGGGCGGGATGCTCGGCTGGCTGCCGTTCACCTACGGCCTGCTCGCGGGCTACCTCACGGTGCTGCTCGTCTGGGAGACCACGACGAGCTGGCTCGCGACCCCGGTCACCATGGCGGCGGAACCGCCGCGAAACGGATGGGGAGGCGTGGACGCCTCCACAACATAAGGAGGAAGGCGCATACATGCTCGGTATGGTTCTTGCCGCGGGAGCGGGCCGCCGGCTGCGCCCATACACCGACACCCTGCCGAAGGCACTGGTGCCGGTCGATGGTGACACCACCATCATGGACATCTCACTGCGCAACCTGGCCGCCGTCGGGCTGACCGACGTCGTGGTCGTCGTCGGCTACTGCGCGAAGGCGGTCGAGGAGCGCAAGGAGACCCTGGAGCAGCGCCACGGCGTCAAGCTGACCCTCGTCCACAACGACAAGGCGGAGGAGTGGAACAACGCCTACTCGCTGTGGACCGCGCGGGAGTACTTCTCGGAGGGCGTCCTCCTGGTGAACGGCGACACCGTGCACCCGGTGAGTGTGGAAGAGACGCTACTCGCCGCCCGGGGACCGGAACTCCTCCTCGCGGTGGACAACGTCAAAACCCTCGCTGACGAAGAGATGAAGGTGACCCTGGACGACTCGGGGCACCTGGAGCGGATCACCAAGCTCATGGACCCCGCCACCGCCGCCGGCGAGTACATCGGGGCCACGCTGATCGAGGGCACACTGGCCGACGAGCTGGCCGACGCGCTGAAGACCACCTGGGAGCGCGACCCGCAGCTGTACTACGAGGACGGCTACCAGGAGCTCGTCAACCGGGGCGGCAAGGTCGCCGTGGCGCCGATCGGCAAGGTCGACTGGGTCGAGGTGGACAACCACGACGACCTCAGCCGTGCCAGGGAGATCGCATGCCGCTACTAGCCCGCATGCTCACCTCCCCCCTCGCGATCGACGTGCGGCGCGGTGCCATCGCCGACCTCGGCACGGTGCTCGCCGACCGCCGGATCGCGAACGAGGGCCGTATCGCCGTGGCGGTCGGTCCGGGCCAGGGCTCCCAGATCGCCGCCGACCTCGACCTCCCCAACTGCGAGGTCTTCCAGGTCGACGGCGGCAGCGTCGATGTCGCCACCGAACTGGGCAAGCGGCTGCGGGCCGGCGCCTACGAGGCGGTGGCCGGCATCGGCGGCGGCAAGACGATCGACGTCACCAAGTTCGCCGCCTCGATGGCGGGCATCCCCATGGTGGCGGTCGCCACCAACCTCTCCCACGACGGCATCGCCTCGCCGGTCAGCTCGCTGGAGCACGAGAGCGGCAAGGCGTCGATCGGCGTGACCATGCCGATCGCGGTGGTCGTCGACGTCGACTACGTGCGGGCCGCCCCCGAGCGGCTGGTGCGCTCCGGCATCGGCGACGTGGTCAGCAACCTCTCGGCCATCGACGACTGGGAGCTGGCCGGCCGCGAGCAGGGCGAGCCGGTGGACGGGATGGCCGTCACCTTCGCCCGGGTCGCGGCCGAGGCGGTGCTGCATCGCCCCGACTCCATCGAGTCGCAGGAGTTCCTCACCGCCCTCGCCGAGGCCCTGGTGCTGTCCGGCATGGCGATGTCGGTGGCCGGCTCCAGCCGGCCGGCCAGCGGTGCCTGCCACGAGGTGCTGCACGCCATCGACCAGCTCTTCCCGGGCACCAGCAACCACGGCGAGCTGGCCGGTATCGGCGCGCTCTACGCCTACTTCCTGCGGACCCGCCACCTCGACCGCGGCGAGTCGCGGATGACGGCCATCCGGGAGTGCCTGCTCCGGCACCGGCTGCCGATCGTGCCGGCCGACGTGGGGCTGGACGAGGAGCAGTTCGCGCAGGCCGTGGCGCTGGCCCCCTCCACGCGTCCGGGCCGCTACACGATCCTGGAGCACCTCAACCTCTCGGACGACGACATTCGGCGGAGCGTCGGTGAATATGTCAAAACCGTCGGTCGCTGAGGTCCGGGAGGGCGGGCAGCCGCCGGGCATCAAGGAGCGCCGCAACGAGGAGCACTGGGCCGGCCGGCTCTACATGCGCGACATCTCGCCGTACGTGAGCACCGTGTTCGTCCGGCTGCGCGTGCCGCCGAACCCCATCACCTACCTGATGATGGCCTTCGGCGTCCTCGCCGGTGTGGTGCTCGCCTTCGGGGGCCTGTGGTCAGCGGTACTGGCCGCCGTGCTCGTGCAGGTGTACCTGCTGCTCGACTGCTCCGACGGCGAGGTCGCTCGCTACACCGGGCGCACCAGCGTCGCCGGCATCTACCTGGACCGCATCGGCCACTACCTCGCCGAGATCGCGCTGCTCATCGGGCTCGGCGTCCGGGCGCAGGGCGAGTTCGAGGCGGGCGGCTGGGTGGTCGCGGGCATGGCGGCGGCCATCGGCGCGGCGCTGATCAAGGTCGAGACCGACAACGTCGTCGTGGCGCGGGCCAAGGCCGGGCTGGGCGAGCACGTCTCGGAGGCGGCCATGCAGCCGCGCTCCGCCGGCCTCGGCCTGGCGCGCCGGGCCGCCTCGGCGCTGCGCTTCCACCGGGTGATCCAGGCGGTGGAACTGTCCCTGCTGGTGGTCGTCGCCGCGGTCGTGGACGCGGTCCGCGGCGACCTGCTGGCCACCCAGGTGCTCACGGTCGCGTGCGTGGCGGTCGCCGCGCTGCAGACCGTTCTGCACCTGGTCAGCGTGCTGGCCTCGCGCCGGCTGCACTGACCCGCCGGCCGGCCCCGTCCGCGGGGCCGGCCGCTATCCCGTCCGCGCGTCGCTCTCCCGGCGGCGCCGGCGGACCTTTACCCTCCCGTTAGCCGGGCACTGCGATCGTTGGCCACTGTTCCCGGTGTAGTCCATCTCTCGTCACGTCCACGAACGGTTCCCATGACCAGTCCTGTTCCCACTGGCGCCCGCGCGGAGGCCGTCGCACCCCGCGCAGCTGAGGCGCGACCGCGTACCGAACCCGGCAGCGAGGGGCTACCCTCCCGAACAGGCGGCCGGACCGACGGCCTCGTGCAGGGAGGTGCCCAGCGAGTGAAGATCTCGTGCGTGCTCCTCACCATGGGAAACCGGCCGGCCGAGCTCCGGCGCGCGATCAACAGCGTGCTGGAGCAGGAGGGGGTGGAGGTGGAGGTCGTCGTCGTGGGCAACGGCGCCGACCTTCCGGAGCTGCCCGACGGCGTGGTGGCCCTGCGGCTCCCCGAGAACGTCGGCATCCCCGAAGGGCGCAACCACGGGGTCAAGGTGTGCACGGGCGACATCGTGCTCTTCCTCGACGACGACGGCTGGTACCGCTCGCGCGACCTCGCCCGGCACGTCCGGGACCGGTTCGCGGCCGACCCCGGCCTGGGGGCGATCTCGTTCCGCATCGCCGACCCCGACGGCGGGCCGGACCAGCGCCGGCACGTGCCGCGGCTGCGCGTGGGCGACCCGCAGCGCTCCAGCCGGGTGACCACCTTCCTCGGCGGGGCGTCGGCGATCCGCCGCACCGCCTTCGAGCAGGGCGGCGGGCTGCCGGGCGCGTTCTTCTACGCCCACGAGGAGACCGACCTCGCCTGGCGGATCCTCGACGCCGGCTACCACATCGACTACGACGCCGAGGCGGTCATGTACCACCCGGCGGTGGCACCGACCCGGCACGCCGACTTCTACCGGCTGAACGCGCGCAACCGGGTCTGGCTGGCGCGCCGGAACCTCCCGTGGCCGCTCGCGGCGGCCTACCTGGGGACCTGGATCGGGTTGACGGTGCTGCGCGAGCGCTCCGGGAGCGCGCTGCGCTCCTGGTTCGCCGGGTTCCGCGAGGGCTGGCGCACCGACGCGGGCGCGCGGACGCCGATCCGCTGGTCCACGGCCTGGCGGATGACCCGCATGGGCCGGCCGCCGATCATCTGAGGTCCGGCTGCCGAGGGGGGCGTCGGGACCGCCGCGCGGCCCGGCGCGCCCCCTGCCGCGGTCAGAGCTCGCTCACGACCTCGTCGTAGCCGAGCCGGGGCAGCCGCCGCGGGAACCAGGCGTCCGGGCCGGGCCGGCCGATGTTGACCACGAGCACGGTCTTGTACCGCCCGTCGGTGAAGAACTCCTTGTCGACGGCCTCGGAGTCGTAGCCGGTCATGGGGCCGGCGGCCAGTCCGGCGGCGCGGACCGCGATGATGAAGTAGCCGGCCTGCAGCGCCGCGTTGAAGGTCCCCTTCTCCTGGCGGACCGCGGGGTCGGCGAAGGACTCCCGGATCCGCTCGGCGCGGTCGGGGAAGAAGGTGTCCGCCTTCTCGTGGAAGTCGGTGTCGACCGCGAGGATCGCGGTGAGCGGCGCGGTCCGGGTCTTGGCCCGGTTCCCCTCGGCCATGTGCCGCACCAGGCGCTCGCGGCTCTCGGCCGAGCGCAGCAGCACCACCCGCAGCGGCTGGGAGTTGAGCGCGGTGGGGCCGTACTTCACGAGACCGTGGATCGCGCGCACCTGCTCCTCGGTCACCGGCTCGTCGGTGAAGGTGTTGGCGGTGCGGGCCTCGCGGAACAGCAGGTCCTGGGCCTCCGCGTCCAGGCTCAGTGGTTCGGTGACATGGGGCATGGCGCTCCTCCGGCATGGTCGCTTCCGTCTGAGATCACTTCGCAGAACTTGTCTTCCGTGGAAGGTATTCCGGGTGGGGGCGGAGAGTGGCGGACGCCACCGGGCCGGCGTGGGCGAAACGCCGCTGGTCGTGTGCGGCCCACGCGGGTCACGGCCCGGCGCGGCCGGTACCGCACCGGGATCGGGGGCCGCGCGGTGGCCGGTTAGGGGGCGGCTCGGCGAACGCGCCCGCGCGGGAGGAGCCCGGGACGGTTTCCGGCCGGGGTCCGCGCGGCCCCCGGGGCGCCCGGCGCGCTTCCGCCGGCGGCGCGGGACTCCCGCGGGACCGTGTCGGGCCACCGCCCGGCTCACCGGGCCCCAAGAGCCGCTCCACGCCCGCCCGCTCCGCCGTTTCCACCCGGTGGCCGCCGCGGCGCCGCCCGTGCCACCTGCCGGGGAGGCCGACACCGTCAGCGCCGTCAGCGCCGCAAGTGGCCGCCTGCCGCCAGCGGAGGTCGCCATGGCGCGCCCGGAAGGCCCGGCTCGCCGCGGTGATCAGGGAACCGGGCCGGTCGCAGGACAGACCGCCCGGCACTTCGTGCGCGTCGCCGCTGGGAGGAGGGCGGACGCCCCGGCCGGGGGGACTCCGGGGGCCGCTGCCGCTGGCGCGTGCCCGCGCCGGACGCCGTCGCGGGGGAGCGTCGGCCTGGTGCCGCACCATGGCGGGCGGGCCGGACGGGGCGAACGAGGACCTCGTCCCGGAGTCAGCCGCCAGGTAGGCGTTCTCGGCTCGGTACCTGCCGCCGAACCCGCACCGATCGTCCGTGCGGAGGCTTCGCCTTCGGAGGTGCTGCCCGGGCGTACCAGCGGGAACCGGGTGCCGCGTCCGTGCCGGGTGGGCGGCGCCTTCGCCGCGGACCTCAGAGCCCGGTGGGGGACCAGACCGCGTCCTGGCCGGCGGTCGGCAGCACCGGCAACCGGCCGCCCATGTCGCGCGGGCCGCGCCTCCGCTCCTGGAGCGGGAGCGCCGCGGCGGGGTGCGCCGAGGCGTCCGCCGCCCCGGCCCACTCCTCCAGCTGCCGGACGAAGGCCCGGGCCTGCACCGGCCAGTGGTAGCGGTCGCGGGCGATCTGGTGCCCGGTGCGCGCGTAGTCCTCGCGCATCCGGGCATCGTCGCGCAGCCGCAGTACCGCCGCGGCCGCGGCGGCCGGGTCGCCGAACGGCACCACCATGCCGCAGGGGCCCTGCGGCTGGCCGGTCACCAGGGCGGTCGCGGCGGGGTTCGGCGAGGTCACCACGGGCAGCCCGTGCGCCATGTACTCGACCACCTTGGTGGGCATCGAGTGCCGGTAGTTCGGGGTGTCGTGCAGCAGGCAGATTCCGGCCAGCGCGCCGCTGACCATCCGCAGTGCCTGGTCGTTGGGCACGAAACCGTACCAGCGGACCGCGTCGTTCAGCTGGGCGTCGCGCAGCAGCGGCCGGGTCTGCGGGTCCGCCGCGCCGATGATCTCCACCCGCACCCCGTGCGGACGGAGCAGCCGGCCGAGCTCCACCAGTTCGGCGGCGCCGCGCGCCCGGGAGAGCTGGCCGAGGTAGACGACGCGGTCGTCGCCCGGTGGCCGGCTCGGCAGCTCCGGTACGTCGGTGGTGTTGGGAACCACCGGGTGCGGCAGCGCGAACCGGTCGCGGTACCCCTCCTCGGCGAGCAGCAGGTGCATGCGGCGCTCGGCCCGCCGCTCCACCGCGCGCACCACCGGGGCGAGCGGCCGACGCAGAGGTCCCGGCAGCCACGGCTTGGTGAGCAGCGCGGCGGCGGTGTCCTCGTGCACGTCCCAGACCGTGGGAGGGCGGTGCCGCGGCAGCGCGAGGTGCAGTTCGGGGTCGTGGAAGAGCAGCAGGTCGGCCCCGGGGGCGTGCTCGGCCAGCGCGGTGCGGGCAGCGCGCAGCGCCCCGATCCGGCGGCGGCCGGCCGCGCGCGGCACGTCGATCGCGGTGAGCTCCGGCCAGGGCGTGACGTTGCGGGCCCGGAAGGGCGCCATGTAGGTGACGCGGTGCCCGGCGTCGAGCAGCGCGCGGATCTGGCGGTGCAGGATGCGCGCGTCCTCGGGATGGTGCACCACGGTGGCCACGAGTGCGTGCATGGGTCTCCTCACCTGCCCTTCCGAATAGCCGCCCTGTAACGGGCGGCGCGCCTGGCCGCCACGCTAGGGAGCCGGGGAAACAGCACGTGAAAAGCCGGGTTACGGCAAGGCGTGACCGGAGTGAATCCCCGGATCACGGGCGCGGTGGGCGCGTCTCCCCGCAACCGGGCAGAACGCGCCGCAACTCCGCACAACGCCCATGGTCCACCACGGGGTGCGGCCCGGCCCGCCCGGGCCGGGCACCCGGACGGCGCCGGGGCTCGGGCAGCGCCCGGTTCGGCCGGGCGCCCGGAATTCCGTCCGGGCGCCCGGAGGCGGCCGTCAGAGCACCTGCACGCCCTCGCGGGTGATCGACGCTGTGGTGCGCAGGTCGCTGGGCCCCTCGGGCGCCAGCCGGCGCAGCACCCCGCGGGTGTCCAGCAGCATGCGGGCGTGCTCGGTGAGCAGCTCCGACCGGTACTCGCGGTGGTCGGTCAGCAGGATGGCGAGGTCGGCCTCGGCCAGCGCCCGCTCCAGGTCGGTGGCACGCTCGACCTGCTCGCCGTTGACCGACCACTCCGCCACGTGCGGGTCGTGGTAGGTGAGGTGCGCGCCCTTGGCGGCGAGCTTGCGGGCGACCGGCCGGGCCGGCGACTCGCGCTGGTCGGCGATGTCGGCCTTGTAGGTGACGCCGAGCAGCAGCACCTTCGAACGGGACAGCGCCAGCCCGGCGTCGTTGAGCATCTCCTGGGCGCGCTGCAGCACGAAGGAGGGCATCCGGGCGTTGATCTCCTGGGCCAGCTCGACGAACCGGAACGGGTAGCCCAGCGTCTTGACCTTGTAGGACAGGTAGTTCGGGTCGATCGGGATGCAGTGCCCGCCGACCCCCGGACCCGGGTAGAACGCCTGGAAGCCGAACGGCTTGGTGGCCGCGCAGGCGATGGCGTCCCACAGGTCGACGTCGAGCTCCTGGCAGAAGATCGCCATCTCGTTCACCAGCGCGATGTTGACGTGCCGGTAGGTGTTCTCCAGCAGCTTGGCCATCTCGGCCTCGCGGGTCCCGCGCGCCTGCACCACGGTCTGCACGAACTTGCCGTAGAACGCCGCGGCCGTCGCGCCGCAGGTCTCCGTCAGGCCGCCCACGACCTTGGGGGTGTTGGCGACCCCGAAGGTCGGGTTGCCCGGGTCGATCCGCTCGGGCGAGAAGGCGAGGTGGAAGTCCTCGCCCGCCACCAGGCCGGACTCCTCCAGGATCGGGCGGACGACCTCCTCGGTGGTGCCCGGGTAGGTGGTCGACTCCAGGATCACCAGGGTGCCCGGCCGCAGGTGGGCGGCGATGGAGCGGGCGGCGGCGGTGACGGCGCCGAGGTCGGGGCCGCCCTCGGCCGACAGCGGGGTCGGCACGCAGATGACGACCGTGTTCGCCTGGGCGAGTACGGCGGGGTCCGTCGTGGCCTGGAAGCCGGCCTCGCGCATCGCGGCCACGTCGGCCTCGGACAGGTCGTCGATGTGCGACCGGCCCGCGGTCAGCCCCTCGACCACCCGCGTGCTGACATCCAGGCCGGCGACCCGCAGGCCGACCCGGGTGGCCTCGTGCGCCAGCGGAAGACCCACGTAGCCGAGCCCGATGACGGCCAGATCGTAAGTGGAGGTTGCGACGTCCACGGAGGTCCCCCTCGCGTCTTGTGGTCAGGCGGCAGGACGGCCGTTTCGGGATAGACGCCGGGCGTCAGCCGGAAGTTGGCTGTCCTGGTACGCGGTGGCCTGGTCTGGACAATTGCTCGGAAATGGCGGAATACGCCGTGATGTAGCGGTAAGCCGCGGCGGTCCAGGTCCGATCGCGTCCGACCCGTTCACGTGCGGCATCGCCGTACGCGGCCCGCAGTTCGGGACTGTAGAACAGGCGTTCCAGACAAATCGACAGAGCTTCGGAGTCGTCCGGAGGAATTAACTCGCCGGTCACCCCCGGTTCCACGACCTCCCGCAGCGCGGCGAGGTCGCTCGCCACCACCGGCAGCCCGCCGGCCATCGCCTCCACGGGCTTCAGCGGGGTCACCAGCCGGCTGACCCGCTCGTCGCGCCGCGGCACCGCGAACACGTCCATCGCCGCGTGGTGGTCGCGCACCTCGGTCGCCGGCACCCGGCCGGGGAAGTGCGCGGCGCCGCCCAGTCCGGCCTCGTCCGCCCGCCGGCGCAGCGCCGCCAGCTCGGGGCCGTCGCCGACGATCAGGACGTGCGCCGGGACGCCCCGCGCCCGCAGCAGCGCGATGGCGTCGACCAGCGTGGTCAGCCCCTCGTAGCCGTAGCAGCTGGTCGTGGTGCCGACCACGAACGCGTCGGCCGGCACGCCCAGGTGCGCCCGCCGCCGCGCGCCGTCCGGCAGCGGCAGCAGGAACTCCTCGTCCACGGCGTTGGGGATGACGACCACCCGGTCCTCCGGTACGCCGCGCGCGACGATGTCGGCCCGCATCGTCTCGCCCAGCGTCACCACCAGGTCGGCGCCCAGCATGCACGCCGTCTCGCGCTCCCGCTCCGCCTGGTAGAACGCGTCCGCCACGCTGCGCGCCGGGTCGCGCGACAGCCACGACTCCTCCAGGAAACCCCGGACCTCGTAGACCACCGGCAGCCCGAACCCGCGGCCCAGCTCCAGCGCCAGCCGCCCGTTGCGGTGGTTGCTCGCCGCGTGCAGGACCTGCGGGCGCAGCCGCTCCACCAGCCGGCCGGTCAGGCGCAGCGACGTCCGCAGCTCCGCCGCGGCGTCGCGCGGCGCCGTCCACGGCAGTATCCGGTGGTAGGCGACCCCGTCCAGCTCCAGGCGGCGCCGCGTGTCGGGCACCCCCTTGGTCAGCGGGTAGCCCAGCCGGGTCAGCACGTGCGGATCGAGGCCGGCGGCCCGCTGGCCGAGGGCGATCCGGTGCGTGCGCTGGGTGTAGCCGGCGTTGGTGTGCGGCAGCGCGTTCGTGACCACGTGCAGTACCCGACCGTTCACCACGGCGTCGCGCGGCGTTCGCCGCCGCACGGTTACGCTGGCGGCGTTCCACTGGTCAGGCGCGTCGTCCGGGGCCACGCGTCCCGTCTTGACCGCCAACCGGTGCGCCAGCCCGGCTCGGCGCCGGCCTTCGGGCAGACTCGCCAGGAGTTCGGTCGCGAGCCCGGGCTGTTCGACGGCTATGGTGAACGCGGCCAGTCGGGCCAGGTGTCGGGGGGAAGCGTCATGGGCGGCGCGGCGGACGGTCTCCAGGACGTCCGCGCGGTGGCCCGCGTCCCACAGCGCGTAGGCCCGGGGCAGCCCGCCGAGCCGGCCGCCCGCGCGGCGCGCCCCGCGGCGCAGCGGGCCCGGCAGCAGCCGGAGGGCCAGCAGCGGCAGCCGCGCGGGCTCGTCCCGCAGGTGCCGCCAGGTCAGGGTCGCGGTGAAGGTGCCCGCTTTCACGATGTTGCGCACGGCCAGGAATGAAACCACGCCAGAGTGACCTCCCGGTGACGCCACGGCGTCGCGCACGGGACGTCGGAGGATGTTCGCGAAGGGAAGTCGATTACCGATGCCGTCTGCACCGAGCCGCCCCGCTGAGTCGGCCGCTGCCGAGGTCGTGCACATCGTGGGAGCACGCCCCAACTTCGTCAAGGCGGCGCCCGTGGTGGCCGCGCTGCGGGAACGCGGCGTGCGGCAGGCCGTGGTGCACACCGGCCAGCACTACGACGACCGGATGTCGGCGGTGTTCTTCCGCGAGCTGGGGCTGCCCCGCCCCGACGTCGACCTCGGCGTGGGGTCGGGCTCGCACGCCGAACAGACCGCCGCGCTGTTGGTCGGCCTTGAGCGGGAGTTCATCGCCCGTTCACCCGGCTTCGTCATCGTGTACGGCGACGTGAACTCCACCCTCGCCGCCGCCCTGGTCGCCGCCAAGCTGCACATCCCCGTCGCCCACGTGGAGGCGGGGCTGCGGTCGTTCGACCCCACCATGCCCGAAGAGGTGAACCGGCGGGTCACCGACCAGCTCTCCGACCTGTGCTTCGCCACCAGCCCCGAGGCGGTCGGCCACCTCGCCAACGAGGGTGTCGACGTGGAGCGCGTCCACTTCGTCGGCAACCCGATGATCGACACGCTGCTCGCCAACCTCGACCGGTTCGACGTGGCCGCGCTGCGCTCGCGGCTCGACCTGCCCGAGACCTACCTCACCGCGACGCTGCACCGGCCCGCCAACGTCGACGACCCCGCGACGGTGGCCCGCCTGGTGGCGCGGCTGCACGAGGTGGCCGACGACGTCGACGTCGTGATGCCGGTGCACCCGCGCGGGCGCGCCGCCTTCGATGCGGCCGGGCTCGGCGCACACGAGCGGGTGCGGCTGCTGGAGCCGCTGGGCTACATCGACTTCGTGACGCTGGTGCGCGGCGCCGCCGCCGTCGTCACCGACTCCGGGGGTGTGCAGGAGGAGACCACCATCCTCGGCGTCCCCTGCCTCACGCTGCGGCCCAACACCGAGCGGCCGGTCACCATCACGCACGGCACCAACCGCCTCGTGGTGGAGTCGGAACTGCCGAGCCTGGTCGCCAAGATCCTGGCCGGAGACGGCATCGGGGGCACGTCGGTCTCCGACGTCCCCCCGCTGTGGGACGGGCAGGCCGGCCCGCGTATCGCCGCGGTCCTCGCCAGCGAACTGGTGTGATGCCGGTGGACACCTCTCCGGCCGGCAGGCCGCCGGCGGAGGGCGGGGACACGGTACATCTCATCCCCCGTCGAACCTCGCGAAGTAGGGAAACCCGTGAAACGGCGTGAACAGAGCCAGACCGAACAGCTCCGTCGGGCGCTCTCGGAGCGGGAGGCCCAGCTCCAGGAGGCCCAGGCCCGCCTGGCGGCGCTGGAGTCGTCCACCTCGCTCCAGGTCGGCCGGGCGCTCGCCGAGGCGGCCCGGCGGCCCGGCCGCGGACTCGTCCGGCTGCCCCGGGACCTGTTCCGGCTCTGGCGCGGCGCCACCCGCACCACCCAGGTCGGCGCCCGGCGCCGCCGCTCCGCCGAGCCGGTCCGCTCCTACGACGCCGAGCGGCAGGAGGCCCGGCTGCTCTCCGGGACCGCCGGCGCCCATGACGACCGGCTGGTCGTCGCCGGCGTGCTCTCGCCCGAGGCGCACGCGGCCATCGAGCCCTACGTCCGGGTGGTGCCGCTGCGCCCGCACGACGCCCAGGTCGTGTTCGACTCGATCGACGCCGACGTCGTCCTGGTGACCGCTTCGGCGGCGTCGCCGGGCACGCCGTGGGCGCACGTCGGCGACCCCGCCGTCGCCGACCGCACCCGCGCCCTGCACTGGGTGGTCTCGGCCGCGGCCTCCAGAGGGGTCCCCTCCGTGCTGGTCCGCGACACCCCCGCGCCGCCGGCGCTGGTGACGGTCGGGTTCGACCACGTCCACGACGGCGACCTCGGCGTCCCGCTGCACCGGTTCAACCCCATCGCGGCGGAGCCCGAGCGCGAACCCGCCCCCGTGCACGTGCCCGCCGCGGGCCGGCCGCGCGCCGCGGTCACCGCGCTGCTCGGCACGCTCGCCGGGCGCGGGCTCACCGAGCGCTCGCCCGGGTGGGGCGCCCTCCCGGAGACGCTGCGCGGGCTGGCCGGCATCGTCGTCGCCGACCGGGCCCTGGCCCGGCGGGCCCTCGTCTGCGGCACCCGGGCGCTGCTGCTGGACACGCCGCGCTCCGAAGGGGACGGCGACCTGCCGGACGGCGTCCTGCGCACCGCGGTCGCCGACGCCGGCTCGCTGGCCTCCGGCGAAGCCGAGCGCGAGCTGTCCGTGCTGCGCACCGCCGGCGCCCTCACCGCCGAGGAGGTGCGCGCCGTCCTGCGCGCGGTGTTCCTCGCCGACGCCACCCCCGCCCGGCTCGCCGAGATCCTGGGGCGCGTCGAACTGGCCCCCGGCGCCGGCGGCGCCGCCCTGCCGCTGCGGCACCGGCGGGTGGCCCTGCTCGCGGCCCCGGCCGACGACGTCGCGTCGCTGGCCCTCGCCGACGACGTGCTGAACCAGCTGCACGCGCCGGCCGAGGTCGTGGTGCCGCGGGCGGCCGAGCACTTCGCCGGCGTCGAGCGGCTGCGCTCGCACGGTGTGCCGCTGCGCACGGCGGAGGCCGACGCGGTGGCGGAGCCGGCGCCCCGCGACTGGGCCGCGCTCGCCCGGGCCGCCGAGGCGCCGTGGACCGCGCTGTGGCGCGGCACCCGGGGATCCGCCTTCCTCGCCGACACCCTGTGCGCCGCCGAATGCTCCGGCGCTGACGCCGTCGGGCCGGCCATCGCCCCCTGGAGCGCCGCCGACGGCTCCGACGCGGTGAACTGGTCGGCCGCCGACCAGGACTACGTGTTCGTCAGCGCGATCGAACCGGAGCTGGCCCGCCGGGAGCTCGTGCTGCGCGGCCTGCACCCGGGCGTGTGGAACCGGCACGGTGCCCGGCTGCTCGCGCTCGGTCCCGCGCGCGAGACGGGCCGCGACCCGGAGCACGGCCGCGTGCACAGCGCCCCGAGCGCGGGGTGACCGGCGTGCCTGGCCCCGAGGAAGCTCGCGCGCGGTCGGCCGCCGTCGACCAGGCAGTCCATCCGCGGTCGCCGCTTCCCCGCGCTGCGGCGCCCGCGTACAGTTCACCGTGCTCGTTCCGCGGTGGATCGGTTTCGAAGGGAAACACGTGACCATTCGCGCACTCGTCTACGGGGACGTCGACCTCAACATCATCGACGGCTCGGCGATCTGGGCGCAGTCGATGACCCAGGGCCTGGCGGCTGCCGGGTGCGAGGTCACCCTGCTGCTGAAGGCGCCCGTGAAGACCGACCGGCTGGTGGCCCCCCTCACCGGCGTGCCCGGGGTCACCCTGCGCCGGCCCTACGAGGAGGAGCTGCTGCCCGACCTCGGGCCGCGCGGTCTCACCCCGGACCAGGCCGTCGGGCTGATCACCCGGCTGGACACCGAGAACCGGTTCGACCTCGTCGTGGTGCGCGGGCGGCGGGCGGCGATCGCGGCGGCCCAGGCCGAGGCGCTGGCCGGCCGGCTGTGGACCTACCTCACCGACGTGCCGCAGAACGTCGCGGAGCTGACCTCCGCCGCGGTCTCCGAGCTGACCGACATCGCGGTGGCCTCGCGGTTCCTGCTCTGCCAGACCGAGGAGCTGCGCGACTTCCTGGAGTCCTCGGTCCCGGCGGCGTGCGGCAAGAGCGTGCTGTTCCCGCCGGTGGTCGTGGTGCCCGAGGGCGTCGCCGGCTCCGGCACGCCGCACACGCCGCTCAAGCTCGTCTACACCGGCAAGTTCGCGCCCCGGTGGAACACGCTGGAGATGACCGAGCTTCCGGCGGCGCTGGCCGCGCAGGGGGTGCCGGCCGAGCTGCACATGATCGGCGACAAGATCCACCGGGACTCCCCGGACTGGGCCAAGCGCATGGCCAAGGCGCTGGAGGACACCCCGGACCTCGTCTGGCACGGCGGCCAGTCCCGCGCCGAGGCGCTGCGGCTCTCGGCGCAGTGCGACATCGGGCTGTCCTGGCGCGCCCCCGAGATGGACGCCAGCCTGGAGCTGTCCACCAAGGTGCTCGAACTGGGCGCCCTGGGGCTGCCCGTGGTGCTGAACCGCACGCCGATGCACGAGGAGCTGCTGGGCGCCGACTACCCCCTGTACGCGGGGGAGGACATCGACTCGGTCGCCGACGTGCTCGCGCTGGCCGCCGACCCCGACGTCTACCGCCGGGCCGCCGAGCGGTGCGCCGCGGCGTCCGCGAAGTTCACCCTGGACCGCGCGGCCGAGCGGCTGCGCGGCTACCTCGACCTCGCCTTCCCGGCCGCCCCGGCCGGGACCAGCCCGGACCGGCCGCTGCGGGTGGTGGTGGCCGGGCACGACCTCAAGTTCTTCACCCGGCTCGCCGACCACCTGATGTCGCTGCCCGGGCTGGAGGTCCGGCTGGACGAGTGGGAGGCGCTGCGTACCCACGACCAGTACCGCAGCAAGGAGCTCGCCGCCTGGGCCGACGTCGTCATCTGCGAGTGGTGCGGGCCCAACGCGCTCTTCTACGCCCAGCACAAGCGGCCCGGCCAGCGGCTGCTGGTGCGGCTGCACCGGTTCGAGCTGTACGCCGAGTGGCCGCGCAAGCTCGACATCGACAAGGTCGACGCCGTCATCTGCGTCAGCCCCTACTACGCGGACCTGACCCGCGAGCGGGTCGGCTGGCCGGCCGACAAGATCGTCGTGCTGCCGAACTGGGTGGACGACGAGCAGCTGGACCGCCCCAAGCTCGCGGGCGCCGAGTACACCCTCGGGATGATCGGCATCGCGCCGTCGCGCAAGCGGATCGACCGCGGCCTGGACGTGCTCGCCGCGCTGCGCCGCCGCGACCCGCGCTACACACTGGTGGTCAAGACCAAGCAGCCGTGGGACTACTGGTGGATCTGGAACCGGCCGGAGGAGCGCGAGTACTACGAGCGCACCTACCGCCGCATCCAGCGCAGCGACCTGCTGGCCGACGGAGTGGTGTTCGACCCCTTCGGTCCCGACGTGGCGACCTGGCTGCGCCGGATCGGCTTCGTCATCTCCACCAGCGACGACGAGAGCTTCCACCTGGCCCCCGCCGAGGGCGCGGCCTCCGGCGGTGTCCCGGCGGTCCTGGCGTGGCCGGGCGCGGACACCATCTACTCGCGGCGCTGGGTGCACGAGGACACCGACGCGATGGCCGACGCCATCCACCGGATCGTGAGCGAGGGGCGGTTCGACGCGGCCCGCGCCGCCGCCCGCGCCGAGATCACCGAGCACTACGCGCTGCGCCGGGTCTGCCAGCTGTGGACCGACCTCGTGGTCGACGGCACCGCGCCCGAGCGGATCCAGCTCGACCGGTTCGCCGCGGTCGGCCTGGGCTGAGATCCGCCGGCGGCCCGGGGCGCGCCCGCAGGCGCACCCCGGGCCGCCGGGTCCGTGCGGCTCACCCGCAGGCGTTCGCGCTCTCCTCCGCGGTCCGCGCGGAACCGGGGATCTCCGCCCCGCCGTCCTGCCCGCCGGCGCTGTCCTGGGCCAGCACCAGCCGTACCGTGCCGCCCAGCGCCGCGTCCTCCTCCATGCGGGCGCCGTCGAGGTGCTCGGCCACCGCCGCGGCGTGCGACTCCTGGCCGGGCGCGTAGTAGACCGTCGTCTCGGCCGGCGCCTCCCCGACCGGATTGCCGGTCCCGGCGACCTGGAAGCCGGCGGAGGTCAGCTCCGTGCTCGTCTCACCGGCGAGCCCGTCCACTCCGGTGGCGTTGACCACCTCGACGACCACGGCCGCCGGGTCCGCCGGGGTCACCTCGCGCTCGGCGTCCTCACGGGGTGCGTCCCCGGAGTCGGACTCCTCCTCCTCGTCCTTCTCGGAGTCGGACAGCTCGACGTCCGTGGCGATCGCCTCGAACAACTGGGAGGCGTCCGGCTCCCGCCAGGCGATCCGGTTCGTGTCCAGCGGGTGCTGGCCGTTGGGCACCGTGACGAACCGGACCTCGCTCATGTCCACCTCGCGCATGGCGATGGCGACGTCGGCCATGGCGTCCACGGTGAACTCGTCGTCGGTGGTGATCGAGTCGGTGACCGAGCCGAGAAAGCCGTAGAGGTTCGCGGGGCTGGCCAGCACATCGCTGCTCACCACCTTGCGGAGCATGGCGCCCATGAACTCCTGCTGGCGGTCGATGCGCGAGATGTCGGTGCCGTCGCCCTGGGCGTAGCGGGACCGCACGTAGGCGAGCGCCGTCTCTCCGTCCAGCGTCTGCTCGCCGGCCTCGATGTCGAGCTTCGCCTTCTCGTCCTGCACGGCCGCGGGGATGCACATCTCGACGCCGCCGATGGAGTCGACCATGCCCTTGAAGCCGGTGAAGTCGACGCTGACGAAG
>NZ_QEIO01000301.1 GCF_003336425.1 Marinitenerispora sediminis
CTTCGTCAGCGTCGACTTCACCGGCTTCAAGGGCATGGTCGACTCCATCGGCGGCGTCGAGATGTGCATCCCCGCGGCCGTGCAGGACGAGAAGGCGAAACTGGACCTGGAGGCGGGTGAGCAGACGCTGGACGGCGAACAGGCCCTGGCCTACGTGCGGTCCCGCTACGCCCAGGGCGACGGCAGCGACATCTCGCGCATCGACCGCCAGCAGGAGTTCATGGGCGCCATGCTCCGCCAGGTGATGAGCAGCGAGGTCCTCGCGAGCCCGGCCAACCTGTACGCGTTCCTGGGCTCGGTCACCGAATCCATCACCACCGACGACGAGTTCACCGTCGACGCCATGGCCGACATCGCCATCGCCATGCGCGAGGTCGACATGGCGCGCGTCCAGTTCCTCACGGTGCCCAACGGCCCGCACCCGCTGGACGAGAACCGGATCGCCTGGACCGAGCCGGAGGCCGGCGAGCTCTTCCAGGCGGTCGCCCAGGACGTGGACCTCTCCGCGGAGGCCGAGTCGGACGGCGGCCAGGACGATGGCGGTGGTGACGGCGGCGGCGGCGCGTCCGAGGCCCCGGCGGTCGCGCCTGGCGACGTCGCCGTCGAGGTCCTCAACGGCACCGACGTCAGCGGGCTCGCCAACCAGGTCTCCGAGCAGCTGACCGCCCAGGGCTTCGTGGTCACCGGAACCGGCAACCCCGCCACCGGGCCGACCGACACCACCACCGTCTACTACGGCCCCGGCCAGGAGCCGCACGCGACCGCGGTGGCCGACGAGCTCGGGACCGCCGCGACCGAGGAGAATGCCGGACTCGGCACCACGGTCCAGCTCGTGCTGGGCGGTGACTGGAACGGGATGGGCGGTTCGGCCGGCGTCCCCGACTCCGTCCGCGACAACGCCCGCAGCGCCGCGGAGGAGACCAGCCAGTGCGGCTGAGTCCGCCGGGAGGTGGCGGCGAATCCTGACCCGCCCGCCTGACCCCGCCGAATCGGCGTAGCATCCCCGCATACACCCGCGCCGGCGACCTCCTCGCCGGCGCGGGTTCGTCCCCCTCTAACCAGATCGTTGGTGCCGCCATGCCCGCACGCGTCCCGAAGAAGGCGCCCGACTCCGCCGCCCGCCCGTGGGAACAGCTGACCCGCGGCGGCTGGGTGGCGATCGGTGCGACCGCCCTGCTGATCGCCAGCAGCCTGACCGCCTACGGGGCGTACTACGACATCTACGGCAATATCAGCGCGGAGAGCATCGACACCGACGCCTTCGGCGACCGCCCCACGAAGGTCGACGGGGCGGTGAACATCATGGTCATCGGCTCCGACGTGCGCACCGGCGAGAACGCCAACTACGGCGCCGCCGAAGGCGAGCGCCCCGACACGCTGATCATCGCGCACATCTCCCCGGACCACGACGGCGCGACGCTGGTGAACATCCCCCGGGACAGCTACCTGGACCTGCCCGCGTGCGCGCCCACCGACGACAAGCCCGGCTACGACGCGCACCTCGGCATGATCGGCGAGGCCATGAGCCTCGGCGGGATCAGCTGCCTGTGGACGACGGTCGAGCAGCTGACCGGCATCCACATCGACCACTTCGTCAGCGTCGACTTCACCGGCTTCAAGGGCATGGTCGACTCCA
>NZ_QEIO01000302.1 GCF_003336425.1 Marinitenerispora sediminis
GCGGGCGTGCGGGGTGCGGGAGGCGGGCCTTTCGAGGTATGGCCAACCGTGCTGACCTGCGGTTTGTGCTGGACGAGCGGCATCGGAGGGCGCTGCCGGCAGCGGTGCGGTGAACCGGGCGGAGGGCCGTGGGCGCGCTCCCGGCGTGAAACTGTGATCTGAATCACTGTGCAACTGCGCTACCAGGAACAACATGAACCCAAATGCGTAGCCACGTATTCACGCATTGACGCGGTCACGCGGAGTCGCCAGATTGGTCCGCACCTTCCCCCGCTCGAAGGAGAAGCCACATGATCAGCCGGAGATCACTGCTGGGCAGTGCGTCCGTCGCCGCCCTCGGCATCCCCCTGCTCGGCAGCGCCGGGTGCGCCGCGCCGGGCGGCGCCGCGCTGGCGAGCGCCCAGGCATCGGCCGGTGCGCTGCCCCTCACCGTGGTGAACCGCAGCGGCCGGTTCCCCGACAGCGCGGTGCGGCTCTACATCGTCGGCACGAACCTGGCGACCGGTGAGCAGTCCTACGTCACCAGGGACGGTGTCCTCACCGCCGTGCGGGAGTCCGACAACGTCGACGGCGGCTACACCGACTACGCCATCCCCCTCTCCGAGGCCGCCGACCTCACCCTTCCGTTCATGTCCGGCCGGATCTACGTCGCCCTGGAGGACAAGCTGCGGTTCCGGGTGGTCGCCGGCGGTGACGGGCGGCCCGCTCTGCAGTACCCGGCCGGCTGGGTGAGCAGCGACCCGAACTACAACGTGCTCCACGACACCGTGGAGTTCACGCACAACGAGTCCGGGATGTTCTGCAACACCACCATGGTCGACCAGTTCAGCGTCCCCCTCGCCATCGAGCTGAACGGGGAGCGCGACCAGACCACGGGCACGCTCGTGGACGGCGGCCGGGCCGCCATCTTCGACGCCATCGCCGCGGACCCGGTGTTCTCCTCGCTCATCGTCGCCGACGGCCGCCGCGTCATCGCCCCCGGGCACGGCCTCGACGCCGGTCTGTTCCCCGCCGACTACTACGCCCCCTACATCGACCAGGCGTGGTCCCGCTACACGGGGACCGACCTGCGGGTCACCACCAACGCCGGCACCTTCACCGGGCGGGTCGACGGCTCCGGGCGGCTCGCCTTCGACGGCGGAGTGGCCCCGATCGCCAAGCCCTCCACCCGCGACGTCCTCTTCTGCGACGGCGCCCTCGCCGCCCCCAACGACGGTGTGACCGGCCCGGTCGCCGCCATCCTGGGCGCCGCGTTCAACCGCTCCACGCTCGTGGAGTCGAGCGCCCAGCCCACGACCGACCCCGCGACGTTCTACCGCGCGGAGGTGACCAACACCTACGCCAAGGTGTTCCACGACCACACCGTGGACGGCCGCGCCTACGGCTTCGCGTTCGACGACGTGGCCGAGTTCGCCTCCTACATCCAGGACCACGCGCCCGCGTCCTTCACGGTGACGCTGACGCCGTACTAGGCGCGCCGCGCCCCGCGGTGGTCGCCGCGGGGCCGCGACGACGCCGTCCCGGCGGGCGGGCGCCTCCCCCTCCCGCGCC
>NZ_QEIO01000303.1 GCF_003336425.1 Marinitenerispora sediminis
CCGCCAACGGCGCACCTTGCTGGACGGGACTAGCGCTCCGGCCCCCGCCCGGCCCACGACCACGCGTACCCCGGCTCCTCGGCGGCCAGCCCGCCCTCACCCAGCTCCAGCGGCCGGAACGTGTCCACCATCACCGCCAGCTCGTCGAAGAACTGGACTCCGACGCTCGCCTCGTAGGCCTGCGGCTGCGGCCCGTGCGCGTGCCCGCCCGGATGCAGCGACACCGACCCGGGGCCGATACCGGACCCCTTGCGCGCCTCGTAGTCGCCACCGCAGTAGAACATCACCTCGTCGGAGTCCACGTTGGAGTGGTAGTAGGGCACCGGGATCGACTCCGGGTGGTAGTCCACCTTCCGCGGTACGAAGTTGCACACCACGAAGTTCGTCCCCTCGAACACCTGGTGCACCGGCGGCGGCTGGTGCACCCGCCCCGTGATCGGCTGGAAGTCCGCGACGTTGAACACGAACGGGTACAGGCAGCCGTCCCAGCCCACCACGTCGAACGGGTGCCGCGCGAACGTGTGCCGCGTCCCCACCAGCCCACCCGGGCCCGGACCCCGGTGCTTGGTCAGCACGCCGACATCCGACCCCTCCACCAGCAGCGGCTCGGTCGGGCCCCGCAGATCCCGCTCGCAGTAAGGCGCGTGCTCCAGGAACTGCCCGTACCGCGACAGGTACCGCCGCGGCGGCGCGATGTGCCCGTTCGCCTCGATCACGTACGCCCGCAGCGGCTCGTCCCCCTCCGGCACCCACCGGTGCGTCGTCGCCCGCGGCAGCACCACGTAGTCGCCCTGGCCCACCTCCAGCACACCGAACACCGTCTGCACCGTGCCGCGGCCCGCCTCCACGTACACGCACTCGTCACCGACACCGTTGCGGTACAGCTCCGACGACGCCCCCGCCGCCACGTAGCTGATCCGCACGTCGTCGTTGCCCAGCACCAGCCGCCGCCCCGTCACGACGTCGGCGTTCTTCCACTCCGCGTCGAACAGCCCGTGCAACCGCAGATGCCGCGGACGCAGCGGCGCGTTCGGGGTGCGCGCCTGGTCCGGCAGCTCCCACACCCGCGCGTCGACGATCGCCGAGGGGACACCCCGGTGGTACAGCAGCGAGGAGTCCGACGAGAACCCCTCCTCGCCCATGAGCTCCTCGTAGTACAGCCCGCCGGCTGGATTGCGCAGCCGGGTGTGCCGGGTCCGCGGCACCTCACCCACTCGCCGGTAGTACGCCATCTCCGGTCTCCTCTCTCGGCGACGCCAACGACACCTGCCCCTCGCGAACCGGCGACCCGCCCGCCACCGCACCACCCCGGCCGAGCACGGCGCGCACCGCGGCCCCCACCGCGGCGGGGTCGGCGCCAGGCAGCACCGCGGCGACGTGCGCGTCCGGCCGCAGCAGCCACACCTCGCCGGGCCGCGCTCCCAGCGCCGCCCGCAGCACGCCGGCGCGGTCGATCTCCGCCAGGCCGAACGCCGCCACCGGCGCGCCGCACCCCGCGCGCGCCGCCGCCGCGGCGGCCTCCGCCTCCGCGCGCGGTGTGCGGCGC
>NZ_QEIO01000304.1 GCF_003336425.1 Marinitenerispora sediminis
GTCCTGCCGTGTGCGCTCCCGCGCCGCCGGCCCGCCCCCCAGGAGAACTGACAGCGGCGCGGGAGCGCACACGGCAGGACGGAGCGGCTGGACCACCGCGCCGGACCCGCCGGCGCCAAGCGGCGCTCCCGCGCGGGGCGGCCCCGCCACGGCGCGGGTCGCCCCGCCGCCGTGCCCGCACCGGTCCGCGTCCCGGGAGGAGTCCCGCCAACGACCGGGGGGCGCTCCCCCGCAGAGAGCCGCCGACCGCGTCGGCCGCGGACCGTCCGCGTGCCGCCGCCGCGCGCCCCGCTCGGAGGCCGGGTCGGCGGGAAACGGCGGCTCGCGGTACCGCTGCCGCAAGGTCGTGCGGGTGCTGGGCGAGCGCCTGTCCGGGGATGGACCCCCACCACCTCCAGGCCGCACCTCGCGCGGAAGGGGGAACCGCGCATCGGAGGCGGACGGTCCCACGGCGCCGTGCCGGTGGCACCGGCAGGTCAGCGCGGACGGGCTCGTGCCAGGGGCCGCGGCAGCCCCGGCCGTGCCTGCCCCCCGCTGGAACCGGAATCGCCGACGCGCGCCACTGCCCCGGCCCCCCGAGCAGCCAGGGACGGGCACGGATCAGCTCCAGGTGGCGCGGCGTCCGCGCCGGAACCGGAACCGCCGACCTCGGGCTGGAGGGGTGGGCCGCCTGACCGTCCGGGCGTGCGTGCTCGGCCTCGGCGCCGACGACCCGGCCCCGATATGCGCCGCACCCCGCACTCGACCGCACGCTGCCGGCGGACCCGGGCCGCTCGGCCGCGGACCCGCAGACCCCCGGGGCGTCCGGCACACCTGGCCACGTCCCGGGCCGCTCCACCACGGAGCCGCTGGCGGCACCCGGCGCCCGCTACCGGCCGCGCGGAGCCGGCCACGCCCCCGATCCAGCCGCGCACGGGCGGACCGGCAGGCCCGCCTCCCATCCGCCGGGAGGGAGCCCGGCGCCATTCGTGGCGGGCCGGGCGCACCGGGTGCGGGCCGGGCGGAAGGCACGGTGGCCGGGCCGGTCCGCTGGCTCGCGGTCGGCCCGGCCGCGGTGGCTCAGTTCAGCCGGAAGACCTGCTGCTCGGCTCCCTCGTCGTAGTCGCTGTGCAGGGTGGCGACGTAGGTGCCGGACCGCGCGGCCACGTCGGCGTCGCGGCAGTCGGTCCAGGAGCGCGTGCGGTCCCACTCCACGGTGCGCGTCACGGGGACACCGCGGTGCAGCTGCTCGCGGTCGCGGCTCTGGCCTTCGACGCAGTCGGCGGTGGAGAAGATCCGGTCGTCACCCGAGGTGATCCGCAGCTCCATGCTCTCCGGGCTGACGTCCACCGTGCAGGTCTGCGCGCCGGTGTTGACCACGGTGACGGTGATCCTCGGCGACACGCCGGCCGGGTAGTCGGTCCGGTCCACCTCGACGGTGGCCACGACGTCCTGCGGCCGGCAGGCGTCCTCCGGCTGCTCCGGCGCGGCCACGGTCTGCGGGTCCGATCCGCCGCCGCCCCCGCCCGCGACGGCGGCGCGGC
>NZ_QEIO01000305.1 GCF_003336425.1 Marinitenerispora sediminis
GTGGCGGCGTTGCGCGAGCCGACCGCGACCACCTCGGCGCCGGGGACCCGGCCCCGGTCGCCGCAGCGCTCACCCCGCCCTCCCGGTGGGAGCACCTGGAGCCGCTCCCGACCGCCGCGCTCGGCGGGGACCGGTCGGCCGGGGTCCGCCGGGTGGCGGCGTGACCGGCCCGGCCGCCGCGCCCGGCCCCCGCGCCCCGGGCGGGGGCGGGCCTCCGGTGCGCTGGGGGATCCTCGGCACCGGCGCCATCGCCGAGCGGTTCCTGCACGGGCTGCGCGCGGTCCCCGGCGCCGAGGTGGTCGCGGTCGGCTCGCGCAACGCCGCCACCGCCGCGCGGTTCGCCGACCGGTGGGGGATCCCGCGCCGGCACGCCGAGCACCGCGCGCTGGCCGAGGACGACGCGGTGGACGTCGTCTACGTGGCCCTGCCGCACTCGGCCCACCACGCGGCGACCGTCATGTGCCTCTCGGCCGGCCGGCACGTGCTCTGCGAGAAGCCGCTCGCGCTGGACGCCGCCCAGGCCCGGGACATGGTCGCGACCGCGCGCCGCACCGGGCGCTTCCTCATGGAGGCGATGTGGACGCGGTTCGCGCCGGCGATGCGCGAGGTGCACGCCCTCGTCGGCGGCGGCGGGATCGGCGAGGTCCGGATGCTCACCGCCGACATCGGCTGGCGGTTCCGCTACGACCCGGCCGGCCGGCTGTTCGACCCCGCCCTCGGCGGGGGCGCCCTGCTGGACCTGGGCGTCTACCCCGTCGCGCTCGCCTCCGCGCTGCTGGGCGCCCCGGTCGGGGTGAGCGCCCGCGCCGCCTTCGCCGGCACCGGGGTCGACGCCCAGGTCGGCGCGGTGCTCACCGCGGCGTCGGGCGCCGTCGCGGTGCTCGGCTGCTCGATCGAGGCGGACCTGCCCAACCGGGCGGTCATCACCGGCACCGCCGGCCGGATCGAGGTCCCGGAGTGGTACAACCCCGCCGAGTACACGGTCCACCCGGCGGACGGTCCGCCGCGGACCGTCCGCCGCCCGCACCTCGCCAACGGCTTCGAGCACGAGGCCGCCGCCGTCACCGCCCTCGTGCGCGACGGCGCCGCGGAGAGCCCGCTCATGCCGCTGGACGAGAGCGTGCGGATCGCCGCGACGCTGGACGCCGTCCGGCACGCCATCGGCGGGCGCCGCCCGGGCGGCCCCGCGGGCTGACCAGCCGCGTCACGGTGCCGCCCGGCCCAGCCGGCCGGCCAGTTCGCGGACCCGGTCCCGCAGCTCCGCCGGCTCGTGCACCTCGAACTCGACGCCGATCAGGGCCACGTGCATCGCGAGGGCGTCCAGCGAGTCGGCCCCGGTGCGCAGCTCGCAGCTGGTGTCGTCGAGCGCCTCGACCACCCCGGTGGTCGGCGGGACACGCTCGGCGACGACCGCGGCAGACGCGTGCAGCGTGAACCTGGCGCGGTAGCGGTAGGGGGCGGTGGAGACGGCCCAGGACGTGTATCCGGCGATGTCGGGGTTGATGCCCTGATAGACG
>NZ_QEIO01000306.1 GCF_003336425.1 Marinitenerispora sediminis
GCACCGGCCCCGGACCCCGCCTCGCTGGACCCCATGGAGCGCGCCCCGCGGGAGGAGGTCGAGCGCCACCAGCTGGAGCGCCTGCGCCGGACGCTGCGGCACGCCTACGACCACCAGCCCTTCTACCGCCGCAAGTGCCGGGCGGCGGGCGTGGCACCGGAGGACCTGCGCGGGCTCGCCGACCTCGCGCGGTTCCCGTTCACCACCAAGCAGGACCTGCGCGACGCCTACCCCTTCGACGCCATGGCCGTGCCCATGGACCGCGTCCTGCGGGTGCACGCCTCCAGCGGCACCACCGGACGCGCGACGGTGGTCGGCTACACCCGGGGCGACCTCGACACCTGGTCCGGCCTCGTGGCCCGCTGCATCCGGGCCGCCGGCGGCCGCCCCGGCGAGAAGGTGCACGTGGCCTACGGCTACGGGTTGTTCACCGGCGGGCTGGGGGCGCACTACGGGGCGGAGCGGCTGGGGTGCACCGTGATCCCGGTCTCGGGCGGGCAGACCGCGCGGCAGGTCCGCCTCATCCACGACCTGCGCCCCGACACGATCATGGTGACGCCGTCCTACCTGCTGGCGATCGCCGACGAGTTCCGCCGGCAGGGGCTGGACCCGCGGGCGGCCTCGCTGCGGACCGCGGTCCTGGGCGCCGAGCCGTGGACGGAGGACATGCGCGCGGAGATCGAGGACGCCTTCGGCCTGCACGCGGTGGACATCTACGGGCTCTCGGAGGTGATGGGGCCGGGGGTCGCCAGCGAGTGCGTGGAGACCAAGGACGGCCTGCACGTGTGGGAGGACCACTTCCTCCCGGAGGTCGTCGACCCGCTCGGCGACGGTGTGCTGGGCGCGGCAGCGCACGGCGAACTGGTGCTCACCTCGCTCACGCGGGAGGCGCTGCCGGTGGTGCGGTACCGCACCCGCGACCTGACCCGGCTGCTGCCGGGGACCGCCCGGCCCGGGTTCCGGCGCATGGCCCGGATCACCGGGCGCAGCGACGACATGATCATCCTGCGCGGCGTGAACCTCTTCCCCTCCCAGATCGAGGAGCAGGTGCTGCGGGTGCCGGCGCTCGCCCCGCACTTCCAGCTGCTGCTGCGCCGACCGGCCCGGCTGGACGAGCTCACCGTCCGGGTGGAGCACCGCCCGGACGCCGACCCGGTCGCCCGAGCGGGTGCGGCCGTGCTGCTCGCCGCCGCCGTCCGCGAGCACGTCGGGGTGAGCGCCGAGGTGGAGGTGGTCGCGCCGGACACCCTGGAGCGCTCGGTGGGCAAGATCCTGCGTGTCGTGGACGAGCGGCCGAGGTGACCGGCGGTGCCGGGCGGTGACCGGGGAGCCGGTGCGGACGGCGGGCGCGCCCGGGCGGGAGCGGGGCCGCCGGCCGGCGCCCCGCGGCGCGGCCGGCGGTCCGCGCCGGCGGTAGATTCAGGCGCCGTGTCCAGTTCGCCACCCCCCGGTCCCCC
>NZ_QEIO01000307.1 GCF_003336425.1 Marinitenerispora sediminis
GCGCCGCGCCCCGGGACGGTGTCGTGCACGGCGACCTGTACCTGGCCGGGACCGGCGACCCGACGATGACCGTCGAGCGCTACGACGCGCTCGCCGCCGACGTCGCGGCCTCCGGGGTCACCGCGGTGACCGGGGACCTCCTGGCCGATGACACCTGGTTCGACGACCAGCGGCTCGGCTCGGGCTGGCATCCGGCCGACGAGCCGTACTACTACGCGGCCCAGATCTCCGCACTCACGGTGGCCGCCAACGCCGACTACGACACCGGCGTCGTCGAGGTGACGGTGACCCCGGGGCGCCGCGCCGGCGACCGGGTGCGGGTCGGCCTCGCGCCGGCCACCGGTTACGTGACGGTGGTGAACCGCACCCGCACAGTGCGCCCGTCGGAGGCGACCGGCGTGACCGTCACCCGGGCCGTGGGCGGCAACACGGTCACCGTCTCCGGGTCGCTGCCCGCCGGCGGCGCGGCCGCGAGCTACCTGCGCACCGTCCACGAGCCGACCGGCTTCGCCGCGCACGTCTTCGCCGACGCGCTGGCGGCGCACGGCGTTAGCGTCGGAGGGGAGGTCGGGCGCGGGACCACTCCGGCCGGCGCGCCGGAGCTGGCACGCACCGATTCGGCCGAGCTCGGCGACATCCTGGTGCCGTTCATGAAGCTGTCCAACAACGGGCACGCCGAGATGCTGATCAAGGCCATCGGCCAGGAGGTCTCCGACGAGGGGAGCTGGCGGACCGGCCTTCCCGAGGTCACGGCGGCACTTGAGCGACTCGGGGTCCCTACCCGGGGACTGGACCTGCGCGACGGGTCCGGCCTGGACCGCGGCAGCCGCGTTCCGGCGCGGCTGGTCGCCGACCTGCTGAAGGCCGCCCCCGACCAGCCCTGGTACGCCGAGTGGGAGGACGCCCTCCCGGTCGCGGGCGCGGCCGACCGCATGGTCGGCGGCACGCTGACCAACCGGATGCGCGACACGGTGGCGGCCGGCAACGTGCGCGCCAAGACCGGCAGCCTTACGGGCGTCAGCAGCCTGTCCGGCTACGTGACCGGCGCCGACGGCGAGCGGCTGGTGTTCGCGGTACTGAACAACGGCTACTCCGGTTCGCCACCGCGCCCAGTGCAGGACGCCATCGCCGTCCGGCTGGCCGAGTTCAGCCGCTCGACGCCGACCCCCGGCGTTCCCCCGGTGCCGACGGCGCGCACCGTCCCGCTGCGGGCCGCGGAGCCCGACCGGGCCGGGGAGCTGGAGTGCACGTGGGCGAGGGCCTGCTAGATGATTGAGTCCGATGTCTTCAGTGGTCGTAGGCGATGAGCGAGCGTTTGACCGGGGCGCCGGTCTCCCAGTTGTGCCAGATCACCGCGGCCAGCAGGAGGTGCGCCCCGAGCCGGCCGGTCACGAAGGATTCGAACTCCTTACCGGCGAAGCCCTTGTCGGCCAGGATCACCTGGCCAGCGCGGATCAGGTGGTGGTCGGCCTCCAGCAGCGCCGTCATAACCTCGCGCTCGCCGATCCCGGGGCGGGCCAGGCACCAGGTGAGGGGCATGCCCTCGGCGGTGGTGACCAGGTAGAGGCGATAGCCCCAGAAGAACCGGGAGTGGGAACGGCAGTAGCCGTACCCGGCCGTGGCGGCCAGGGCCGAGCGCTTGACGGTCTCGCGCGAGGCCGCGCAGGGCAGTGGTGTGGAGTCGATCAGCCGCAGGTCGTCGTGCCAGGAGGGTACCTGGGCGGCCAGGGCCTGGATCGTCCGGCTGATCAGGGGGCCGGCGCGGTTGAGGCGCTTGTTGTACCCGGACTGCTTCGGCAGGTAGGGGAACAGGTGGTCCAGGCGGGATCCCGCGAAGCGGATCCAGTGGCGTGCGGAGGGGAAGCCCAGCAGGACCTGGGCGATGGCCAGGCACAGCAGCTCCGCATCGCCGAGTTTCGGTGGCCTGCCGATCCTGCGGGGTTCGGTGACGTGCTCGTCGCAGAACACGTAGAGTGCGGTGAGAAGGGTGTCCAGGTTTCGTGTCACGACTTAACCATCGGGCACCCTTCGCCATGTCCGCGACCTCCTCAGACATCGGACTCAATCATCTAG
>NZ_QEIO01000308.1 GCF_003336425.1 Marinitenerispora sediminis
GCCCCCACATGCACGACGAACATGCCCAGGACCGCCAGGCCGCGGGCGACGTCCACACCGACCAGCCGGTCGGCCGGGCCGCGCCGAGGTCCGGCGGCACGCGAGCGCCGGGGGCCCGCGCCCCCGGCCGCAGCGGGGGAGTGGCCGGAGTCGGGAGCGGCGGCGCCGTCGGGGGAGGGGTCGGTACTGTTCGACACGGCTACGAGCATCGCCGCTGCGCACCGCCCCGCACCGGGTTTCGTCGATATCTGGCCATTTGTGGTCGAACGCGGCTTTTCCTGACCGCCACGTCAACGCCGCGCCGCCGCCGCGCGTCCACGACCCGCACCGGCGGCGCGGCCGGGCGCGGGGGAGAGGCTCCGCACTCGGCCCCCACGGACACCGCCAGCCGCCACCGCGGCCGCCCGCCCGAGCCGGCCCGGGCGCAGGGGGCCCGCCACCGGAGCCGCACCGAACGCACGAGCCACCGCGCACCACCGCACAGCCGCCCTACCGGCCGATTCACCGCCTTCTGCTGCATAATGCTTTTTATGCAGCAAACCCGGTCGCCCGCCGGAGAACACCCACGCGGGGAGCCCGCACCGCCGTAACCTGGCGATATGTTCGACACTCACACGCTCGCGATATTCATCGCAGCGGGAGCAGCACTGGTGATCGCACCGGGACCGAACCTCATCTACATCCTCACGCGCAGCGTCAGCCAGGGCCGGCGCGCCGGCGTCATCTCGTCACTCGGCGTCGAGACCGGGACGCTCGTCCACATCACCGCGACCGCCGTCGGCCTGTCATCGCTGCTCGCGGCCTCCGAACTCGCCTTCAACGTCGTCAAGTACGTCGGCGCCGGCTACCTCGTCTACCTCGGCATCCGCGCCCTGCGCGACGGCGACCAGCTCAGCCTCACCCCGTCGTCCGCCACACCGCCCCGCGCCCTGCCTCGGGTCTACCGCGACGGCATCCTCGTCAGCATCTTCAACCCCAAGGTCGCGCTGTTCTTCATGGCCTTCCTGCCGCAGTTCGTCGACCCCGCCCAAGGCTCCGTCGTCGCCCAGGTCGTGCAGCTCGGCGGCATCATGGCCGTCATGGGCCTGGCCATGGACCTCGTCTACGCTCTCGGCGGCGGCGCCATCGGCGGCTGGCTCGCCCGCCGGCCCGCCCTCGCGTCCCGCCAGCACTACCTCGTCGGCGGCGTCTACCTGTCCCTCGGCGCCGCGACGGCGCTCAGCGGACGCCACTGAGTCGACCCCCGCGGTCGGCCCGCCGGCCCGGAACCCCTACTGGCCATGGGTTTCCGAAACGCCGATAATGTACATTATGTCAAGTAAGCCGGATCTGGCCGCGCCCGCCACCCCTCCGCCC
>NZ_QEIO01000309.1 GCF_003336425.1 Marinitenerispora sediminis
GATCCGGTCGGCGAGGGCGTGGACGCGTTCGCGGCACTCCACCGCGGTCCACACCAGCGCCGCGATGCCGAGCCAGAGCCGGTCGTGGGTGACCTCGGGGAGCAGCGGCCGCAGCAGCGGGACGAGGTCCCGCAGGGCCCGGTCGCGTTCGGGGCAGTGGGCGCGCGGCGGGCGGCTGTCGGTGAGGTGCGGGATCCGGGTGGCGAGGTCGGCGTCCACCGCGTCGAGGAGTCGGCGGGCGGTGGCGGTGTCCACGGCGCGCAGTGCGCGGGAGCCCTCGGGGTCGCGGGGGCGCGTCCACCGCCACCAGCCGGGTGGCGGGACGAGTTCGGTCCCGGCGGCGTAGCGGTGGTTGCCGGGGGCGGCGGTGATGGTGCCGCTGCGGTTGGGGAGCCAGTTGGCGCCCATGATGTAGCCGCCGACGAGCCGGCCGTCGGGGTCGCGGAGTTCGATCACGCGGTCGGGGGCGCGGTGCACGGTGAGGTCGGTGCCGGCGTGCGGGAAGCGCACGGTCTCCTCGGTCGCGGCGTGCCGGACGGTGGCGGCGGGGTGCGGGGCGCGGCCGGTGGTGGCGGCGTCGTGCGGGCAGTCGGGCTGTCCGTGGCCGGTGGCGACGACGTCGTCGCCGACGACGGCGTGGCAGGGGCTGTTGGCGAGTGAGGCGCGGCCGGCGAACGGGTAGGGGGCGGCCAGGCCGGCGCGGCCGCGGCCCAGCCGGTCGGGGAGGACGGGGGTGACGTGCGCGCCGTTGCGGGCGGCGCGGTCGACGAGCAGCAGGTCGGGTCCGCTCTCGGTGAGGTTGCACGCGTTCAGGCCGCGGTGGGCCGCGAGGGCGGGTAGTTCGAGCTCGTCCAGGACGCCGGCGCGCAGGGTGGCGGCGAGGGCGGCCGCGGGGTCGGCGTCGGCGATGACGGCGCGGACGGCGGCGGCGCCGCGGGGTATGCCGTGCAGGGTGAACCGCTCGGTGTCGCGGATCGCGGTGTAGAGCGGGGGCAGCGCCGCTCCGGGGGCGGCGTGGGCGTGGTCGGCGAGGATGGCGGCGACGATGTCGCCGGTGCCGGGGGCGGTGGCCAGCGCCTTGGCGGCTTTGGGGGTGCCGGCCAGCGCGACGGGGTCGCCCAGGTACTCCCTGGCTGTCGCGGGGTTCTCGCTGGGGCGGCCGAAGCCGAGGATGCCCGAGGGTTCGCCCTGGATGGCGGCGCGCAGGAGCGGCCCCCACTGGGGGTGGGCCGCTGTGGCGGCGAGGTCGGGGCGGCGTGCCTTGGCGAGCCA
>NZ_QEIO01000310.1 GCF_003336425.1 Marinitenerispora sediminis
GAGCCGGTCCAGGGCACCACCCTCCAGCACGCCAAAACCCACACCGAGAACCACACCCCCTGACCCACCGACCAGCCCTGGTCCCCGCACCGCGCCGCACCCCCTTGACAGCGGCGCCGGGCCACCCCCGGCCGCAGGCCCCAGCGGCCCGGCCCACGGGGACCAGGGCACCCCCACACCCAGGAGACCCCGTGCGCATCATCGACCTCTCCACCACCATCGACGCCACCCAATGGGAACCCGACCCCGTCACCCACACCCCCATGACCCACCGCGAAGGCGCCCACCACATGGCCACCGCCATGCGCCAGCACTTCAACCTCGAACTGCCCCCCGACACCCTCCCCGACGGCGAATTCCTCAACAACGACACCTTCACCCTCACCGCCCACACCGGCACCCACATCGACGCCCCCGCCCACTACGGCAGCACCACCGCCTACGGCACCCCCCGCACCATCGACCAGCTCCCCCTCCACTGGTTCCACGGCCCCGGCGTCCTCCTCGACGTCCGCACCGACCACCCCGGCACCATCACCACCGACCGCATCCGCACCGAACTCCACCGCATCGGCCACCAGCTCCGCGAACACGACATCGTCCTGCTCCACACCGGCGCCGCCGCCCGCATCGGCACCCCCGCCTACTTCACCCACTTCGCCGGCCTCGACCACGACGCCACCCACTACCTCCTCGACCACGGCGTCCGCGTCATCGGCACCGACGCCTTCAGCCTCGACGCCCCCTTCCCGCACATCATCGAGACCTACCAGCGCACCGCCGACCCCACCGTCCTGTGGCCCGCCCACATGGCCGGCCGCCACCGCGAGTACTGCCAGATCGAACGCCTCGCCAACCTCGACGCCCTACCCCGCCCCACCGGCTTCACCGTCATGTGCCTGCCCGTCAAACTCGCCCGCGCCGGCGCCGGCTGGACCCGCGCCGCCGCACTCCTCGACGACACCGAGTAACCAGCCCGCGGCACCGCCCCGCCGCCAAGCCGCCCCGCGGCGCACCCCGGCTCACTTCTCCGCCAGCACCCGGATCCCCTCCACCAGCGCCGCCTGACGCACGATCTCCGGCCCGAACGCGTCCGGCGCCACCCCCGCGCGCACCGCCTCCGCGAACGCCCCCGCGATGTTGGCGAACTGGTCGTCCGCCCCCAGCACCCGCACCTCCCGGCGCCCCCGCGCGTCCACCCGCACCACCGGCCGCAGATCCGGCGGCGGCGTGAACGCCCGCTCCACCTGCAAGTAGCCGCGGCTGCCC
>NZ_QEIO01000032.1 GCF_003336425.1 Marinitenerispora sediminis
ATACCCGGTCCCATTTCGAACCCGGTCGTTAAGCTTCTCAGCGCCGATGGTACTGCCCTGTTGGGTGGGAGAGTAGGTCGCCGCCGAACATCTTTTTTTGGGGGGTCGCCCTTTGGGGCGGCCCCTCTTTTTTGTTGTTGTGGTGTGGGGGTGTCTGTTGGGCGCCCCTCTTTTTTGTGGTTCGGGGCGGGGTGGCCAGGTGCCGCCGGTTGCGCCGCAGTCCGCCGCCCCGCATCGCATAGCCTGCGACTGTGCGGTCGGAGGAAGGGACGGGGTCCGTCGCGGCAGAGCCGGCGGCGGAGGTGTTCGGGCTGGGTACGCCGCAATCGTGGTACCGCGAACGCGCGGTGCCGGCGGCCTGGCGGCATGTCGCCCGCTGCTTCTGGGAGCAGCGCATCGGTTCGGGGGAAACGCCCTATCGGCAGCGCGTACTTCCGGACGGCTGTGCTGATGTCATCGTCGACGCGTCCGGCCGCGCCGTCGTGGTGGGTGCGGCCTCCCGAGCCGCGTTGGCGTCGGGTCTGCCGGGGAGTGTGGCGCGCGGCCTGCGCCTTCGGCCGGCCGGAGTGCGTGCGGTCCTGGGGGCGTTCGCCGCGGAGCTGCGCGATCGCCAGCTGCCGTTGGACGCGGTCGTGGCCGGCCCCCTGGCTCGGGAGCTGGCCGGAACGGTGGCCGCGGCGGCGACTGCCTCCCGCCGGGTGCAGGACCGGTTCGTCGCGGCCGAACCCGACCGGAGGGTCGAGACGGCCTGCCGGCGGCTGTGGAACTCCGCCGCGATCGACGTCGCCGACGTCGCCGCCGACATCGGGCTGTCCGCTCGGCAACTGCGCCGGCTGCTGCACGCTGACGTGGGCGTTGGGCCGAAGACCTTCCAGCGGGTGGGGCGTCTGCATCGCTTCCTCACGATCGCGGAGCGCCGGGGCGCGCCGTGGCCTCTGGCGGAAAGCGCGCTCGCCGCCGGATACAGCGACCAGGCTCATCTGGGGCGTGACGTGCGGGAACTCGCGGGGACGACGCCGCTGCACCTGCTTCGGGAGCGGGAGGTGGGCTGGCGGACCGCGACCGAGGTCGTCGCCGACTCCGCGATGCCGCCGCCTCCGGCGGAGTGACGCGGGTGGCCGGGACGCGAATTCGCATGCCGTAAAGTGAGAGAGATCTGAGTATCACCCTGCGCTGCTACGGTCGAGTGGCAGCGCTTTTGACTGTTTACGGACGGGACATGACTGACGACAGCCGATCGGGGGGCCGCGACGGCTCCGGAGCCCGCAACCACGGAGGTTACCGCTCCGGAGGCGGTGCGGGCGGCAGGGGCGACAGGTCCCGGTCCGGCTTCGGTCGAGGCGGCGAGCGCGGCGGCTATCGCGGCGGATCCAGCCGCGGTGGCTGGTCCAAAGAGGGCCCGCGTTCGGACCGCCCGGACGACCGCACCGATGCGCGGAACGGCGATGGCCGGCGCGAGTGGTCGGACCGCCGCAGCGACCAGCGCCCGGGCGCCCGTGACGATCGCGGTGGCGGGCGCGAGGGCTATGGCCGTCGCGAGGATCGGGGCGGCTGGTCGCGTGATGGCGGCCGTCGCGATGACCGTGGTGGCGGGCGCGAGGGCTACGGGCGCCGCGATGACCGCGGCGGTGGACGCGAGAGCTATGGGCGCCGCGATGACCGCGGCGGTGGACGCGAGAGCTATGGGCGCCGCGATGACCGCGGCCTTCGGGAGATCGGCGGTCCGGGAAGCGTTTCGAGTCCGGACGCGGCCCGCGTCGCGACTTCCGCGACCGGTCCGATGCTCCGCGCGAACCGCGGGAGGCAGCCCCGGCGCTGCCCGACAACGTCATGCCCGGGGAGCTCGACTCCGAGATCCGCAGCGAACTGAGCACACTGCCCCGCTCGCTCGCCGACATCGTCGCCCGCCACCTCGTGGTCGCCGGGCGGCTGCTCGACGAGGATCCGGAGCGGGCCTACGCGCACGCCGCCTACGCACGGAACAAGGCGTCCCGCGTCGGCGCGGTCCGGGAGGCCTCCGGGCTGGCGGCCTACGGGGTCGGCCGCTGGCAGGAGGCGCTCGCGGATCTGCGCGCCGCCCGGCGGATGAACGGGCGGTCCAGCTACCTGGCTGTCATGGCGGACTGCGAGCGCGGCCTGGGCCGCCCCGAGCGGGCACTGGAGATGGCCCGTTCTCCGGAGGCGCGAGACCTCGACATCGCGGACCGCATCGAGCTGCGGATCGTGGCGTCGGGAGCGCGTCGCGACATGGGCGAGCCGCAGGCCGCACTGGCGGAGCTGCAGGGGCCGGAACTCAAGGAGCGGCGGGCCCGCCCGTGGGTGGCCCGGCTGTTCTACGCCTATGCCGATGTGCTGCTGGAGCTCGGCCGGGAGGCCGAGGCGCGCGAGTACTTCGCCCGGGCCTCCGCCGTCGACCAGGAGGGCGTGACCGACGCCGACGAGCGCCTGGCGGAGATCGAGGGCATGGAGATCGTCGACATCGGGGACGACGTCGTGTGGAGCGACGCCGAGGACCCCGACACCGGCGAGGAGCCTGAGCCCGCCCGGCCGGAGGCCGCCGAGCGTACCGAGCCCCGCCCTGAGCCCGAGCCCGAGTCCGCCGCCGCTGACGGCGAGGCGGACGCTGACGGCGAGGCGGAATCCCCCGCCGTGGCGGAGGAGGAACCGCGTCACGACGCCGCATCGGAACGGGAGGACGCCCCGGCTGAGAGCGCCAGTACCGGGGAGACCGCCGGCGAGGGCCGGCCGTCGGACTCAGCGACGGAGACCGCGTCCCGCCCGGAGGACGGCCCCCGTCCGTGACCACGGCCTTGGCGGCCGGCGGATGCGCCCGGCCGCCAGGGGGATCCGTGCCCGCGGTCCGCATGGTGAAGCGGTCCCTGCGCCGCCGTGCTCGCCTTCGAGCGCGGCGGCCGGGGAACGGGGAGCCGGCCCGCACGACCCGGCGATAGCCGTGGCTCGGGGAACGCGCGTCGCAGCGGGCGCGGCGATGGGTTCCCCGTTCGGACGGTGGGTGGTCCGGGAGGCGGCTCGCGCCGGGGCACGGTGACGTGCACGGCCACTCCGGGGCCCGACGCGGCCTGGAAGCGGCGGGACGCGAGCGCGCCGATCACGCCGCCGGCCCGCTCGATGCTGGCCCGGCCCTCGTCGGCGCAGCCGACCCGCCTGCTCGAAGTGCCTCATCGCGGTTCGAGCGGCAGGACGCAGGCGGGGCACCAGGTCGGCCGTGCCGTTCGCGACAGGCCGGCGGCCCGACCGGCCCGGCGCTGGCCCGCCGGGCGGACGAGGAGCGACGGCGCGGGCGGCTGGCCTGGGAGGCCGGACGTCGGCGACACTGGGAGCATGCCCGAACTGCCCGAGGTGGAGGCCCTGCGCGGATTCCTGGCCGAGCGCGCTGTGGGGCGCGTCGTCGCGCGGGTGGACGTCGCCGCCGTGTCGGCGCTCAAGACCTATGACCCGCCGGTGTCGGCGCTCGGCGGACTGGCGGTCACCGGAGCGGCGCGGCACGGGAAGTTCCTGGACCTCGATGTGGACGGGCTGCACCTCGTCGTCCACCTGGCACGGGCGGGGTGGCTGCGCTGGAGTGACGGGTTGCCGGTGCATCCGCCGCGGCCCGGGCGCGGGCCGCTCGCCCTCCGGGTGCACCTGGACGACGGGTCGGGGTTCGATCTGACCGAGGCCGGCACCCAGAAGCGGCTGGCGGTGTACGTGGTGCGCGATCCGGCCGACGTGCCCGGTGTGGCCGCTCTCGGGCCGGATCCGCTGGGGCCGGAGTTCGACGGGGCCCGGCTCCGGGACATCCTGGCGGGGCGGCGCACCAGGATCAAGGGCGTGCTGCGGGACCAGGAGCTCGTCGCGGGGATCGGCAACGCCTACTCCGACGAGATCCTGCACGCCGCGCGGATGTCGCCCTTCGCCGTCGCCGGGAACCTGTCGGAGGAGGAGGTGCGCCGGCTGCACGCGGCGATCCGGGCCACGCTCGCGGCCGCCGTCGAGAACGCGCGCGGCCTGGCCGCGGCCGACGTCAGGCGGGAGAAGCGCGGCGGTCTGCGGGTGCACGGCCGGACCGGCGAGCCGTGCCCGGTGTGCGGGGATACGATTCGGGAGGTGTCGTTCGCCGACTCCGCCCTGCAGTACTGCCCGAGCTGCCAGACGGGCGGTCGGCCGCTCGCTGACCGCCGGATGTCCCGGCTGCTGAAGTAGCCCCCCATCGAGGCCCGTGATCTCTGAGATGTCCTTCCGACCGCCGCTGAACGGCGCGACCGTCCGGCTCGGCGCGCTCCCGGCCGCGCACGACTCGGTCGTGGTGCTGCTGTTCGCGGGGGACCGGCCCGTGCTGGTACGCAACCGGCGCCGGGCGTGGGAGTTCCCCGGCGGCCATGCGGAACCCGGCGAGACGATCGGGGACACCGCCCGCCGCGAGGCGCGCGAGGAGGCCGGTGCGGAGCTCGGAGAGGTGCACGTGGTGGGCCACTACGTGCTGGCGAGCGGGCATGTCACCGTGGTGACGCACGCCCAGGTGGCGAGCCGCGCACCGCTGAGTGGCCGGTTCGAGACGGTCGAGGTGCGGGAGTTCGACGTGCTCCCGCCGGACCTGTCGTGGGACGACGGGCTGTACGCGTACCTGCTCACCGAGATCGGGCTGCCGGGGGCGCCGTAGCCGCCGGGTGGACGTCGCGGGTGCTACCGGGGGCCCGGGCCCGCGGGGCCGGCGGTGAGGGTGAGGCCGTCCGGGATCGCGGCGAACGCGGCGCGCAGGTCGGCGGCCAGGCCGGTGCGGGTGGCGGGTCCGGGGCGGGACGCCCAGGCGTCCAGCGCGCAGTCGACCGCGGTGAGGAGCATGCCGAGGGCCAGGCGGGGGCGCGGGTCGCCGGGGTCGGGCAGCGCCAGCCTCTGGCGGAGGATCGCGATGGCGGCCCGGCTGGTGCGGTTGCAGAAGTGCAGGCTGTGCGCTTCGACGGCGGGTACCTGGGAGATGAGGCGGCGGCTCGCGCGGAGGCGCTCCGTCCAGCCGTCGGCGGCCATGCGGCCCACGGTGGCGAGCATCGTGTCCTGGAGCTGGTGCAGGACGGGCCGGCCGTCCGGCAGCCGGGTGGAGAGGTCGTCGAGGACGGCATGCCACAGGTCCTGGACGGGCGCCAGGGCGACGTCCTCCTTGCTGGCGAACGTGCGGAAGAACGTCCGCTTGGACACCTCGACCGCCTCGCACAGCTCGTCGAGCGTGGTGGCGTCGAAACCGCGTTCCGTGAACATCCTCAGGGCGGTGTCGACGAGCGCCTGGCGGGTGCGCAGCTTCTTGCGCTCCCGCAGCGGCAGGCGCTCGGTCGCGGGTGCCGGCGGAGGGCTGGTGCTCGTCACCGCACCAGTGTACGACGAAGTGCCTATTGCGCCTTGTAGGCTTGTGCCACTCAGTGGCACAACAGAGTGCCGCGGTGGTCCGGAGAGGTATGTGCTGTGCGCGCTCTGCTTGTCGACCGTTCGGTTCCTGGCGGCCTGCGCCTCGGTGAGGCGCCCGACCCCGAACCCGCCCCGAACCAGGCACTCGTTCGGGTGCGGGCGACCTCGCTCAACTACGGCGAGGTGAGCGCCGGCCCGGAGCAGGCGCCCGAGGGCACCGTGCTGGGCTGGGACGCGGCGGGCGTGGTGGAACGGGCCGCCGCGGACGGCTCGGGGCCGGCGGCGGGCACCCCGGTGGTGACGTTCGGCATGGCCGGCGCATGGGCGGAACTCCGGGCCGTCGACACCGGCGCCATCGGGGCCGTGCCCGCAGGGGCCGACCTCGGCGCGGTCAGCACCGTCCCGGTGGCGGGCGGGAGCGCGCTGCGCGCGCTGCACCGGCTGGGGCCGCTCCTGGGCCGGCGGGTGCTGGTCACGGGGGCCACCGGCGGTGTGGGACGCTTCGCCGTCCAGCTCGCCCGGCGCGGCGGCGCCCACGTGGTGGCCTCCACCGGCGACCCGGCCGCGCACGGGGACGACCTGCGGAGGCTGGGAGCGCACGAGGTGGTGGCAGGGCCGGCCGAGGTCGGCGATCCGGTGGACGGGGTGGTGGAGCTCGTCGGCGGCCCCCAGTTGGTGGACGCCTACGACCGGCTCGCCGGCGGAGGGACACTGGTGTCGGTGGGGCACGTGACGGGGGAGGGCGAGTACTTCCCCTTCGGGGCGCTGTTCGGCAACGACGGGCGGCACGACCGCTCGATCGTCACCTTCTACCTGGGCGCCGCCGACGGCCTGCCCCGGGACCTCACATGGCTGGCGGCGGAGGTCGCGGGCGGCGGGCTCGACCCGCAGATCTCGTGGCGCGGCGGCTGGGACCGGGTGGGGGAGGCGGCCGAAGCCCTGCTCACCCGCCGGCTGCACGGCAAGGCGGTGCTGGAGGTGGCCTGACGGCCCGGGGCGGGCGGCCTCGGGGCCGCGTACCCGAGGCCGCGTGCGGCGTCCGTCAGAGGTCGATACCGAAGGTCATTTCGAGGGCTTCCTCGACCATCTCCTCGGCGTCGCCTTCGACGACGGCCTCGGCGAACTCGCCGAGGTCCTCGAAGTCGGGGTCCATGTGTCCTCCAGTGGGGTGAACGCGTCCGGCCGGCTCCGGATCTCGTGGTTTCGGGGGCCGCGCCCCCGGGTGGTGGGCCACATCTTCGCGCATACCGGTGGCGGGGTGCCACACCGGGACGCCCCACGGCGCCGGGTTTCGGAGGCCGGCGGCGCGGGCCGCGCGGGCGCCGACGCGGCGCGCTTCACCGCTCGCGCGTGTGCAGCACCTCGGTGGCGATCGGCCGGTAGCCGAGCCGGGCGTTGACCGCGAGCATGGGCCCGTTCGCGGCGTCGTTGAGCGTGTAGGCGGTGCGGACTCCGCGGTCCCGGGCCCGGTACAGCGCCATGGTCTTGGTGTAGGCGGCCAGGCCGCGGCCCCGCGCGGCCGGCACGGTGCCGGTGAACGCGGACGCGCAGGTGCGCCCGCCGTCGGTGGTGAGGGTGGCCACGCCCGCGGCCCGTCCGTCGAGCAGCGTGACCACGCTCAGCTCACGGTCCAGGTCGGGATCACCCCGCAGGCGGTCGCGCCACACGTCGTAGGTGAGCCCGTCGAAGGAAACGGCGCTGGGCTCGTCCGCCAGGCAGGACGTCTCGATCTCGTGCAGGGGCCGAGGACCGTCCGCGAAGTCCGCGTAGCTGAGCAGCCGCACCCCCGCGGGCGCGGGCGGAACGGGCGGCAGCGTCGCCAGGTCGAGCCGCTGGGCGCGGGACTCACCCCGCTCCACGAATCCGTGCCGGCGGGCGAACGCGCGGGAGGCGTCGTCGCCCGCGCCCCAGAGCCGCGTCGCCGCCGGCTCAAGGGCGTGCAGGTGCCGCTCCACCGCGTCGGCGAGGGCGCTGCCCACGCCGCGGCCGCGGTGGAGGGGATGCACGGTGAGCCGGACGTACACGTGGCGGGGGGCGGAGCTGAACCCGTTGGGTTCGACCGCGGCGTATCCCGCGACGGCCCCGCCGTGCTCGGCGACGGAGGTCGTCGGCCGGTCGTGGCCGGACGCGGCCGAGAACCGCCGGCGGAAGGCCGCCGCGCTGGTGACCACCTGCGGTTGCGCCGCTCGCGCCACCGCCACGGCGGCGGGCGCGTCGGCGGGCCGGTGGTACGGGTCCATGGGGGGCCGCCCGGGCCCCGCCGCGCGCGTGCCGGGCGGCGGGCGCGACGGGTGCCGGTGTTCCGCGGCGGGGTCAGTCCCTCCCGCGTGCCAGCAGCCGGGTGCGGGTGCGGACCCCGGGGCTGGTGGCACGCAGCGCGTCGACGAGCGCGGTGCCGACGGCCAGGACGTCGTCGTCGGTCAGCGGGTCCAGGGCGTCGATGACGAACACGGCGCGGGTGGTGGACTCGGTCAGCCGGGTGCGCACGCACTGCCGCCAGTTCCACCGCCGGCAGGTGACTCCCGCGTCGTCGCGCCAGACGACCTCGCCGGGCGCGGGGTGCTCGACGGCGGGCTCGCCGGCGCTCATGGTCTCGAACGCCTCCTCGCCGGTGGCGCGGACCAGGCGCAGGGGCCCGGTGTAGCGGTCGATGTCCTCGCCGCCGAGCGGGGCCGTGTGTGCGACGGAGACGGCGTTGTAGGCGTCGGTCAGCCGGTCCACGCGGGGCAGGCCGTCGGCCGCGCGGCGCAGCAGCGCCTCGACGCTGGTCCGGGTGCGCTGCGGCTTGGCGCCGAAGGCGCGGAACGCCGCGCGCCAGGCGGCCACGTGCGCGAGCTCCTCCGGCGCGGTCCCCGCGAGCCGCAGGCGGGCCTCCTCCTCGGCGTGCGCGAGGAGCTTCTCGCTGGTGTCGTCGCTGGGGCCGGGGCGCAGGTCCTCGGCCGCGACCAGGAGGGCGCGGTAGTCGGGCCGCAGTTCGAAGACGCTGTCGTCCACGTGCGCGTGGTCCAGCCACGTCGCGAGGTCCTGGGTCACGGTGTCGCCTTTCGGGGTCGGTCACCGGGCGCGACCGGGAGGTGCACGGTCATGACGAACTCGCAGGCGGCGTCGCCGGCGCAGGCGTAGCCGTGCGCCACGTCGGAGTCGAACACCGCGGTGGCGCCGGCCGGGACGGTCTCCTCGGCCGTCCCGATGGTGAGCACGAGGGTTCCGTCCAGCACGGTGACCGTCTCGTGCACGCCGCTGGCGTGCGGCGCGCTGTGGTGGCGTTCGCCCGGCAGCATGCGCCACCTCCACAGCTCGACCGGTGCGGGCCCGGTGGTGGTGAGCAGCAGCCGGACCTCGCCCCCGGCGGGGCCGCGCCACAGCGGGGGGATGTCACCGGCGTGCACGACGCGCAGGCGGGGGACCCCCGCGGGTTCCACGATCGCGGACACGGGCACGGCCAGCGCGTCGGCGAGCCGCACGAGTGTGGAGAGGCTCGGGTTGCCGGATCCGGCCTCCACGGCGACCAGCGCGCCCTTGCTGATCCCGGCACGGGAGGCGAGCTGGTCGAGCGAGAGGCCGTGCCGGGCCCGGGCGGAGCGCACGTTGTCCGCGACCACCGCGGCGACGGTCCGGTCGGCCAACGCGGTCCTCCTCGCCGGTCGTTCTGGTGAACATTCGGTCGTTATGGTGACCAGTCTAGTGCGCGCCGGAAGCGCCGGCGACGGCCGGACGCTCCAGGCAGGGTCAGGCCGGCCCCCGGGCGGCGCGCTGGTCGGCCGCCACCCGGTCCAGCCAGTGCGCGATCCCCGCGACGTTGCCCTCCACCCCGCTGAGGACGTCCAGCACGCCCTGCGACCCGGCCTGGTCGGGCGCGCCGGCGCGGTACCGGCTCACCACGCGCTCGCGCACCATCGCCACCGCGTGGTCGAGGTCGCCGCCGGTGTCGCGCGCCTCCCGCACGGTCTCCACCCACAGGCGCAGCTCCGCGCCGGCCGCGTCGAGCGTCTCGCCGACCGCCTCCACCGCGCCGAAGTGCGAGAACATCAGGCGCCGCGGGGCGATGTCGCCGAAGAGCCGCAGCGAGCCGAGCGCCGCCTCCAGGTCGAAGTCGGGTGGCGGGGTGGCGGGCCGCACCTCTCCGGTGTCCGGGCGGTAGACGCCCAGCGCGTCGCCGACGTAGAGGTCGCCGGTCGCGGAGTCGACCAGCCCCACGTGGTGCTTGGCGTGCCCGGGGGAGTAGTGGGTGGTGAGCCGGCGGCCGGCGCCGAGGTCGACGTCGCCGGTCTCGGCGACCGCGCGGATCCGCGCGGCGTCGGCGGGGCGTATCTCGCCGAACAGCACGTCCAGCCGCTCGCCCCACACCTGGCGGGCGCTGCTCATCAGCCGCGCCGGGTCGGCGAGGTGCCGGGCGCCGCGCTCGTGGACCACGATCTCGGCCTCGGGGAACATGGCGGCCACGTCGCCGATCCCGCCCGCGTGGTCGAGGTGGATGTGGGTCACCGCGATCGTGGCGAGGTCGCGTGGACCGACCCCGAGGGCCCCCAGCGCGTCCCGCAGCACCGGCGCGGACCCGGCCGTGCCCACCTCCACGACGCAGGGCCGCTCCGTGCGGATCAGGTAGCTGGAGGTGATGCCCGGGTACCCGGCCATCCGGGTGTCGATGGCGAACACCTCGCCGCCCAGCGCGACCACGCCCTCGGGAAGCCCCTCCGCGTCCGCGTCCGCTCCGTTGCGCACCCGCCTCGTCTCCTCACTCTCGGCTCGCTCCGGCCCAGTCCGGAGTCCTGGCCGCGCCGCCGGCGGCGTGCGAGCCGGACGCCGCGGCCCGTCCGGGCCGCTCCGGCGGCGCCCCGGCGGCTCCTCCACGCTAGTGGACGCGCCCGGCCGGGGGCCGACGGACCTGCCGGGTGCGCGCCCGCGCGACGTCTCGATCGGTGGAACGCGCCGCCGAGCTGCGGGAAAGCGAGTTATCCACAGGCGGGAGATCCGGCCTTCCGAGACGCCGCGCAGACGTCGATCCTGGAGACGGAAAACGGCATTCCGCCGGCGTCGCGGGTGCTATCGACCCATCACTGGAGGACCAGCATGCAGCAGTCCGGTACCGCCCCTTCCGCTTCCGCATCCGCTGCCGCCCTCACCGTGCGCCGCCCGCCGGCGCCGGGCCGGGGACCGGCCCCGGCGGACGGCCGCCGCGCCGAGGTCCGGCGGCAGCCCCTCGGAGGAGCCGGGCACCACGGCCACCGCAACGAGGTCGTGCTGGTCGGCCGGGTCACCGCCGAGCCGTCGGTGCGGGAGCTCCCCAGCGGCGACCAGCTCGTCACCTGGCGCGTCTCGGTGAGCCGGCCGCCCGCCGAGCAGCGGCCCAACCAGGCGGCCGACCCCATCACCTGCGTGAGCTTCCTGCCCGCGATCAAGGAGGCCACCCGCGACTGGCGCATCGGCGACCTCGTCCGGATCAGCGGCGCGCTGCGGCGCCGCTTCTGGCGGGCGCCCGGCGGGTCGGCGAGCGTGTTCGAGGTCGAGGCCAAGACGGTCGCGCGCGCCGAGCCCGCGGCGCCGGCCGGTCACCAGCCCAGCTGAGCCAGCGGCTCCCGGACCGCGGCCTGGTCCGCGCCGCCCGGGGCGGACCAGGCCGCCGCGCACAGGGCGCGCAGCCCGTCCAACCGGTCGCCGTGGCCGGACAGCTCCAGCCGTCCCGCCCGGCAGGCCGCGGTCCAGCCGCCGCACCGCGCACGGCCAGCCGCCACCCCGGTCGGCGGATGGCCGAGGTTGACCCCGCCGATGTCGTGGGCCAGGTAGGAGGGACGGTGCCGTGGACCGGCGAGCAGGAGCTGAGCGGGGGTCGTCACTCCCGACAGCACCAGCAGGCTGTCGACCCCCCGGTTCGTCGCCCCCTCGATGTCGGTGTCCAGGCGGTCGCCGACGACGAGCGGGTTGCGGGCGCCGGTCCGGCGCACGCCCTCCTCGTGCAGCGGGCGTTCCGGCTTGCCGGCCACCAGCGGCTCCGTGCCCGCCGCCTGCGCGATCACCCGCCCGAACGAGCCGTTGCCCGGTTGCACGCCCCGGTCCAGCGGCGCCGTGCTGTCGCCGTTGGTCAGCACGAACAGCGCGCCCGCCATCACCGCCAGCGCCCCCTCCACGAGCAGGTCGTGGCCGAGCCGCGGAGAGTAGCCCTGCACGACCGCCACCGGCTGCTCGGCGGCCACCGTGACCGGGCGCAGGCCGTGCTGCCGCAGCGCCTGGCGGAGCCCGGTGTCGCCGACGGCGAGCACGGCCGAGCCCGCCGGGAACCGCTCGGCGACCAGGCGGGCCGCGGCCTGCGCGGAGGTCACCACCTGCCGCACGGTCGCCGGCACCCCCATGCGGGTGAGCCGCTCGGCGATGGCAGCCGGAGTGCGCGCGGCGTTGTTGGTCACGAACGCCACCCGCATCCCGCCGGCCTGGGCCTTCTCGATGGCCTCCGGTGCGGCCGGCACGACGCGGCCGCCGATGTAGACGACTCCGTCCAGGTCCAGCAGCGCGGCGTCGTAGCGGGTGTGCAGCGGCTGGTCGGCGGCCTTCAGCGTGATCGCGGTCATCTGCCCGTAACTGTCTCGACGGCGGCGGGGTGCGGCGCCCGGCCGGGCCGGAACGGTCGCGCTCCGGGGCCGCTGCCCGCGCCGCTGGGGGCGGGTCGGCGGTGTCCGCCGCCGGGCCGCGCCCTCACTGAAGGGTACGCATGACCAGGCCGGTACGCGGCTTCGGCCCGAAGGAGGTGGACTTGCGCGGCGTGAGCTCGCCCGCGGCGGTGACCGCGTACACGTCGTCGACGCTGAGCGCGGGCAGGAGCACGGCGCTGTCCAGGTCCGGTCGCAGGGCGGCCACCGCGCCCGCCGGATCGTCGTGGACCAGGCGCGCCGCCTCGTCCGTCCGGTCCCACAGCGGCAGCAGTACACGGGTCAGCACGGCGGTCGGCAGGGCCCGCCAGACCGGCGAGCGGTCCGGCATGGCGGCGGCCAGCCGCTCCGGCGCGAAGCCGTGCAGCAGGTACCCTGTGCCGCCGCCCACCAGCAGCAGGGCGGGGCCGTCGGCGGCGGCCTTGGCGAGGTGGTCGAGCGCCGCCCGCAGCTCGCCGGCGCCGTCGGCGGGGATGGTGTCGATCTCGGCCAGGGCACGCGCCGCGCGCGCGGCGCGGCCCGCCTCAAGACCGGGCAGCACGCGGTGGATCGCGCCCACCCTCGGCGGGGTGGCGTCGGAGTCCACGAGGAGCGCCAGGCCGTGGTCCCAGGCCCCCGGTCCGGTCCGCTCCGCCCGGAGGCGCTGGTAGGCGGCGTAGCGGTGGTGGCCGTCGGCGATCAGCGCGGTCCGGGCGGCGAGGTCGGCGGTGATGTCCGCCTGCACGCGCGGGTCGGCGACCGCCCACAGCCGGTGGGTGACGCGGTCGCCGGTCGTCGTGTCGACCAGCGGGGCGGCCGCCGACTCCGCCACAGCGTCCACGGTCCGGGTGGCCGTGCCGCGCCGGGCGCCGGTGCCGCCGCGGTACAGCAGGAAGATCGGCTCCAGGTTGGCTCGGGCGGCGGCCATCAGCCGGGCGCGGTCGGCGACCGGCTCGCTGAGCACCTCCTCGTGCGGCCGCACCACCGTGCTCCCGGGCCGCGGCAGCCGCAGCGCACCGACGAGGCCGCGCTGCCGACCGCCGTCGGGCGCGGTCTGCTCGTAGACGTAGAGCAGCGGCTCGGTGTCGCGGACCAGGACGCCGTCGTCGATCCACCGCTGGAACGTCTCCGCGGCCCGGGCGTAGCGGTCGGGGCCGGCCAGCGCCCGGGTGGCGCCGTTGGTCGCGCTCGCGGCCGGAGGGACGGTCAGGCGTACGGCGTTGCGCGGTTCCGCCCGCATGAGCCCGGAGACCGCCGCCGCGTCGAGGACGTCGTAGGGCGGCGCCAGCGCCAGCCCGAGGTTCAGCGTGGGCGAGTCCATGAGGGACCGGGCGTCGGCGGTCGCGTAGCGCAGCCCCCGGAAGGGGGCCAGTTCCAGGGCGTCACCCGAGATGTCTCCCACGACCGCACGATACCCGGCGGACCGGCGCGGCGCCGGTGAATACCGCTCAGAGCAGCTTGCGGAGCCGCATCATGTCGCCGAAGCTCGCGTCGAGCTTCACCCGGCCGGACAGCAGCGCCTTGCTGAAGTCGAGCCGGTCCTCGGCCATGTCGACGAGGTCGTCGCTCGCGGCGGTGATGCCGACCTGCGCGCGGGGGCCCCCGGCGCCGTTCGGCCGCTGCGCCACGTCGACGAGCCCGTCCAGCGTCAGCCGCATGTCGAAGACGGTGTCGAGATCGCTGACCTTGACGCTCACCGTGCGTTCCACGATGTGCTTGCGCCGACGCTCCTCGTCGACCTCCAGGATCCGGTCGGACACCTTGTCGATCGCCGTACGGCATTCCTCGATGCTGGCCATGCCCCCATGATGCCCTAAATGCCCGACCAGGGCCGACAGGGGCGGCGAGGCGTGGCGCCGCGGGGCCGCTCCCCGGGCGCGGCCGGCCCGGTGCGGCACGGGCGGGGGCCGCGCCGACGCGCCGCGCGGCGACGGCGTTGCCGGTACGGTTTCTGCTGGGAGCGACGCACGGTAGCGGCGAGTAGCCACCGGAGGCGTCCCGGGCCCTGCCGACAACCGACACGTTTCACGAGGAGCACATTCGATGGTCGTCGACGCGGTACGCACCTACCTCGATGCCGCCAGCGGCTTCACGGAGCTGACCCGCAAGCGCGCCGTGGCGGCGGCCAAGACCCTCCTCAAGGAGAGCGACGAGCGCTCCGGCGGCGCCCTGACCCGCGCGGGCGACACCGCCCGCTCCACCATGGAGAGCGTGGAGAGCTCGGTGCGGCGTACCCGGGTGGGGCACAGCATCCAGTCGCTCGCGGCCGATCTGCTGGAGACGAGCAAGGCCAACCGGGCCGCGCTCAGCGTCCTCGTCGAGGGCGAGGTTGAGCGCTTCCTCGACCGGCTCGACCTCGTGCGCCGCGACGAGCACGACCGCCTGGTCCGCCGGGTCGCGGAGCTGGAACGCCGACTCGCCTCCCAGACGGCGGCCCAGCGGGCCGCCCGGTCTGCGGCAGGACGCGCGGCGCCCGCCCCGGTCGAGCCCGAGCCCGAGCCGGAGACCTCCGCACGCGCCGCGGCGGCCGCCGAGCCCGCGGCTGCGGTCCCCGCGCCGCCGGCCGCACCTGGCGCCCGCAGCGAGCCGACCGCGGCCGAGCCCGCCCGGGACACGGTTCCCGGGCCCGTCCGGGACACGGTCCCCGAGCCGGAGCCGAGGGCGGGCGCCGACGTGCCGCCGCCGGCCGAGCCGGCGGCGGCCCCCGGACTCCCCGGGGCCGCTGGCCCCGCAGAGCCGGCGCCGGCCACCGAGGAGTCCGCCGCCGGCCGTCCGGAGGCCGACCCCGGATCCACCGCCGAGGCGGCCGAGGGCCCCGGGCAGCTGTCGCTCACCGAGGTCGAGTCGGGCGGGTCCGCCCCGGGGAAGACCGCGGCGGCCTCCCAGGCGGACGCGGACGCCGACGTGACCGCGGCGGCGGCCGCGCCGGCGGTGGACACCGAGACGGCTGGGACCCCCGCCGCGACCGAGACCGCGGCGCCCGCGCCGTCCGCCGAACGGCGGGCCGCCGCCACTGGGAAGAAGGCGGCCGCGGGCAAGTCCGGCAAGGCGAAGACGGCGGGCACGCGCACCCGCGCCACCACCAAGAGCGGGACCAAGCGGAGCGCCGCCCGCAAGAGCGCCGCCAAGAAGGACGCCGACGAGAAGTAGCCGCGCGCCCGGAGATCCGGACGCGGCACAGCGGAGGGCCCGACACCATGACCGACGAGCACCCGTGGGCCGCCCGGCCCACGCCCGGCCGGCCGCGGCCGGCGCCCGCGCCGCCCGGAGCCGGGGACGACGGCCTGGCCGAGCGGACGGTCGCGAACGTGCGGTCCCGGCTGGCCGAGCTGGACGGCCTGGACACCGCGGACCACGTGGCCGTCTTCGATGCCGTACACCGCGAACTGGCCGACGTGCTCGGCCGCCTGGACCGCGACCCGGGGCCGGAGCGGCCGGGCCCCGGCCCCTCCGGCCGGCCGCACTGACCCGCTCCGCGGCTGCCCCCGGTGTCCGGCGCGGCCGGGTGGCCGTTCCGGTCGGCGGTGCGCCGGCCGGGACTCTGCCCCGGCGCCCGTCCCGCGGCTGCGCGGCGGACGGACCGGGATCGCGGGCGGCGGTCGGCCGGAGGGCCCCGTTCCCGCGCCGCGTGCCCGCCGCGGTGCGGCGAGCACGGCGCCCTTTCCCCACGGGCCCGGCCACCGATCCGCCTCGACCGGCTCTCCCGCGCCAGACAGCGCGTCCCGCGCGTTCCGGGCGTGCCGCTCCATCATCGGGGCTGGCCCGGTGGAGCCGCACGCGGTGGGGCGGACCGGCGGCGCGGGACGAGGCCGGACCCGGCCGAAGGGGCCGGGCGCCAGGTGCCGCGCCCGGCGTTCTCGGCCGGTACCCGTAAGACCGGCCGCCCGGCCGGAGCATGCTGACGTCCGCTGCGCGCGGATCCGCCGCGCCCCCGGGGGAGGGCGCGCACGAGGAGGGCGGCTGCCCGCGGGCCTGTCCGTTCTGTCGGGCGGTCCGGCGCCCGAACCACACGTCGCCCCCGCAGGCGCGGCCATCTGGCGCGTTCCGCCGACCAGCACCCCCGCGCGCGGCCGTCGCTCACGAACGAGCACCGGCCAGCCCGCTGGCCCCCGTCAACGGCCCCGTCCCGGATCGGCGGAGAACTGGGAGAATGGAGGCGCCCGGTGCCGGTAGCATCTCGGGCGCCGCGGCGGCGCCCGTGCCGCGCGGCCACCTCCTCCCTTTCGAGATAGGCGGATCACACGACCATGGCCAGACGCAGCCGACTGGACGCCGAACTGGTCCGGCGGGGCCATGCGAGGTCCCGCGGGCACGCCGCGGAGCTCATCGAGGAGGGGCGCGTGCGGGTGGGCGGTGCCATGGCGACCAAACCCGCCACCCAGGTCGGCACCGACCAGCCCATCGTGGTGGCGGCGGCGGACACCGACCCCGGCTACGTGTCGCGGGGCGCCCACAAGCTCGCGGGCGCGCTCGACGCGTTCGGCATCGACGTCACCGGACGGCGCTGCCTGGACGCCGGCGCCTCCACTGGCGGCTTCACCGACGTGCTGCTGCGCCGGGGGGCGGCGCAGGTCGTCGCCGTCGATGTCGGCTACGGGCAGCTCGCCTGGTCGCTGCGCAGCGACGACCGGGTCGACGTGCGGGAACGCTGCAACGTCCGCGACCTCACGCCCGACCAGGTGGGCGAGCCGCTGCCAGGCCTGGTGGTCGGCGACCTCTCCTTCATCTCGCTCACCCTGGTGCTGCCGGCCCTCGTGCGCTGCGCCCGGTCCGACGCGGACTTCGCGCTGATGGTGAAGCCGCAGTTCGAGGTGGGCAAGGAGCGGGTCGGCGCCGGTGGCGTGGTGCGCGACCCCGACCTGCGGGCGGACGCGGTGCGCTCCGTGGCCGCGCACGCGCTGACGCTCGGACTCGGCTGCCGGGGTGTCACCGCCAGCCCGCTGCCCGGTCCGTCGGGCAACGTCGAGTACTTCCTGTGGCTGCGCGCCGGCGCCCCCGCCCTGCGGGAGGAGGACCTGCGGCGCGCCGTCGAGGAGGGTCCGCGGTGACCCTGCCGGTACCCGTGGCCATCAGGGGTCCGGAGGCGCCAGATCCGGCTCGCCCCTGTCGGCGCACCGGCGCACCGGCGCACTGACCGGATCGGCCGGTCCCCGCAGCGCACTCCCCTCCGGGGCGTCACCGGTGGCGTAGCTGGCACGGTACCGGAACACGCTGGCGGCCCCCTGCCGTGATGGGCCATGGCAGGTTGGCAGGGCGACGCCGCACGGGTGCCGCGGACCGCGACCGCCTGGGGCAGCCCTCGGCTTGGCCCGCGCCACCCCCACCAACAGGAACAACTCCGGTTGATGGAGGGCACCCCGCTACGCCGCGGAGCCTCCCGCGTGACCGTGAACCGCTTGGGCCTGGGCGAGGCAGCCGGCTGGGGCATGGACAGGTCCCACCCCGTCTTCTCCTGGGGCGCCGAACTCCCGCCCATCACCGCCACCGGCGGAGCCGTATGCGCGTTCTGCCTGGCCAGCCCCAAGGAACGGGACGAACGCGAACCAGCCCTGCACCCGCTCCACGCGCAGTGGTGCGCGCCGGGACCGTGCCCAATCGTGCGCGGCACGAGCTTGGCCGGGGCGGAGGAGCCCCTGCCGCGGCCGGTCGCCGGAAGTGGCCGGAACCCGGGCCCATGCCGTGCTCCGAGAAGGCACAGGTCCCCGGCTGCCCCCCTCCGCCGGCGCTGCGCGGCCGTTCCGTGACGAGCGTCCCGTGCGCCGGCTGCGCCTGTCCCAGGGGACCGCGCCGTCAGAGGGCTGGTGGTGCGGCCAACCGACGGCCTCGCCGGGGAGCTGCCGCCCTGATCATCCGTCCAATCACCTGCCAATGCCCGTCAGGGGCGCCGACCATCTCCGCGGCCTGCTTACCGCCGTGCTCGATTGGCGCGGTCTCATGCGCGGTCGAGCCCGAGCAGGGCGTGTGCGCCAGGCGCACCGGCCGGATCAGCGCGGACCCCAGCCCCGCGGCGCCCCTGTCGATCCCGGCCCCGAGTGGTTAACGCCTGCCGCGCAGGCGCCAGCCCGCCGCCCTGCGGATACCTCGGGCAGCCGCCGTACCGCGACGACCGCCCGGTCGGCCCCCGGCGGCACCACGCTTCCCAGGTCAGGAGCGGCCATGGCGGGGAGCCGACTGGTGGCCGCCCGCCCGTGCGCCCGGCGGCTCCCGCGCGCGCAGGAACAAACCCCGGCGCGTGTCCGTTGACCCCGTCGCGTGAGGTCCCCGCTCACACGGGGGCAGATCTGCGGTTACCGCCCCGGCGGCCGCCCCGCGTGGCCGAGATCGCGACGGAGGGCCCATCGGGTCGGCGGTTCCGGTAACGTGACCCGGCCGGAACCGTGCCGGGTATCCGGGCTCCGTGGCGCGTGAACGTGACGAACGAGGGGGACGTGTCCATGACCAGCGCGGGCGAAGGCGCCGTGAGCACATCCGTGGGCCCCGAGGACCGCAGTGTCCTGCTGCTGGCGCACACGGGCCGCCCCGCCGCCATCCGCAGCGCCCAGCTGGTCCACGAGAGCCTGACCGCGGCCGGACTCACGGTGCGGATGCTCGCGCACGAGGCCGACGACCTGAAGAGATCGGGCACCGAGCTCGACCCGGTCGAGATCGTGCGGGCGCTCCCCGAGGCCGCGCGCGGCGTCGAACTCGTCATGGTCCTGGGCGGCGACGGCACGCTGCTGCGCGCCGCCGAGATCGCCCGCTCCGCCGGAGCGCCCCTGCTGGGGGTGAACCTGGGACACGTCGGCTTCCTCGCCGAGGCCGAGCGCGAGGACCTCACCGAGACCGTCCGCAGCGTCGTCGACCGCGACTACTCGGTCGAGGAGCGGATGACCATCGACATCACCGTCTACAACGACGGCCGCAACGGCAGCGCGCCGCCCGTACGCACCTGGGCACTGAACGAGGCGACCCTGGAGAAGGCGAGCGCCCGCCGGATGCTGGAGACGGTGCTGGAGGTCGACGGCCGCCCCCTCTCACGCTGGGGCTGCGACGGAGTGGTCTGCGCCACACCCACCGGTTCCACCGCGCACGCCTTCTCGGCCGGCGGGCCGATCGTCTGGCCGGAGGTCGAGGCGCTGCTGGTCGTGCCGATCAGCGCCCACGCACTTTTCGCCCGACCGCTGGTCGTCTCGCCCGACGCGGCGATCGCCCTGGAGGTGCTGCCGGACACCACCGACGGCGTGCTCTGGTGCGATGGACGCCGTATGGTCGAATTGCCGGCCGGGGCGCGGATCGAAGTTTCGCGCGGCGACACACCGGTACGGTTGGCTCGCCTGCAGCGGGCACCGTTCACCGACCGCCTGGTCGCGAAGTTCGGCCTCCCCGTGGCGGGCTGGCGCGGGCGCGCCGAACTGCGCGACGACGGCCGGTGAGCCGCGCCCGGGCATGGCAGCAGACCACAGTGGCGGCAGCAGGAGAGGGTCCGGTGCTCGAAGAAGTCCGCATCCAGGGTCTCGGGGTCATCGACGACGCCGTGTTGGAACTCTCGCCCGGGTTCACGGTGGTCACCGGTGAGACCGGCGCGGGCAAGACGATGGTGGTCACCGGCTTGGGGCTGCTGTTCGGCGGGCGGGCCGACCCGCAGCGCGTCCGGCCGGGCGCCGAGCGCGCCGTGGTCGAGGGCCGCCTCACCGTGGCCCCGGCCGGCCGGGTCGCCGAGCGGGTCGCCGAGGCCGGCGGCGAACTCGACGACGACGTCCTGATCCTCACCCGCTCCGTCTCCGCGGAGGGCCGCTCCCGGGCCACCCTCGGCGGCCGCTCCGCGCCGGTCAGCCTGCTGGCCTACCTCGCCGACGACCTCGTCGCCGTGCACGGCCAGTCCGACCAGCAGCGGCTGCTGCGCACCGACCGGCAGCGCGCGGCCCTGGACCGCTACGCCGGGGAGCGGCTCGCCGGCACCGCCGCAAGCTACGCCGCGGCCTACCGGCGGCACCGCGAGGTGGCGGACGAACTCGCCGAACTGACCACCCGGGCCCGCGAGCGCGCCCAGGAGGCCGACCTGCTGCGTTTCGGCGTGGAGGAGATCACCGAGGCCGATCCCAAGTCGGGCGAGGACGCCGAGCTGCTGGCCGAGGAGACCCGGCTCGCGCACGCCGACGCGCTGCGGATCGCCGCGACCACCGCGCACGAGGTGCTGGCGGGCGACCCCGCCAGCGACGTGGAGATCGACGTCACCGCGCTGCTGGCCTCGGCCCGCCAGGCGCTCGCCGCCGTCCGGGAGCACGACCCCGCGCTGGCCACCGTGGCCGACCGCCTCGACGAGGTCGGCTACGTGATCAGCGACGCCGCCACGGAACTCGCGTCCTACCGCGAGTCGGTCGACGCCGACCCCGCCCGCCTGGCCGCCGTCCAGGAGCGCCGCGCGCTGCTGACCCAGCTCAGCCGCAAGTACGGCGCCACCACCGACGACGTGCTCGCCTGGGCCGAGGACGCCGCCAAGCGGCTCGCCGAGCTCGACAACGACGACGAGCGCATCGAGGAGCTGCGCGCCGAGGAGGAGGCGCAGCGCCGGCGGATGACCGAGCTGGCCGACCGGCTCACCGAGATCCGCACCGAGACCGCCGAGCGGTTCGGCGCCGCGGTGACCGAGGAACTCACCGCGCTCGCCATGCCGCACGCGCGGGTGAGCGTACGGGTCGCCACGGGCGAGGAGTTCGGCCCGCACGGCCGCGACGACATCGAGCTGCTGCTCGCCCCGCACCCGAGCGCGCCGCCGCTGCCCCTCAACAAGGGCGCCTCCGGCGGTGAGCTCTCCCGGGTGATGCTCGCCATCGAGGTGGTGTTCGCCGGCGCCGACCCGGTCCCCACGTTCGTGTTCGACGAGGTGGACGCCGGCGTCGGCGGCAAGGCGGCGGTCGAGATCGGACGGCGGCTGGCACGGCTCGCCCGGCGCGCCCAGGTCATCGTGGTCACCCACCTCCCGCAGGTCGCCGCGTTCGCCGACGCCCATCTCGTGGTGGAGAAGTCCAACGACGGCATGGTCACCGAGAGCGGCGTCACCCGGCTCGACCGCTCCGGGCGGGTCCGGGAGCTCTCGCGTATGCTGGCGGGACTGGAGGACTCCGAACTGGGCCGGGCGCACGCGGAGGAGCTGCTCACCATCGCCGCAGCCGACCGGCCGGGCGACACCGGACGCCGCTGAGGCCCGGCAGCGCCCCGCCCCCCGCCCCCTCGCGCGGCCGGTTCGGCCGTACGTCGCGGGGGTGTGGACCGTTGGACGCGTTCGGGAGGGGCCTCCCCCCGCGGGGAGCGGCCATCCGGGCCCGCCGGCTCCGCTCGGCCCCGCGCGGTCGCGCCCCGCGGCGCGGCGCGGCGCCGGCCGTGACCGTGGGTGAACACGCCGGGACGCATGGCGTTGTAACCGAAGCGCGGCGGGCTCTGGCAAGATGCAGGCAATGAAGGTTCCGACGGCGCTAGGCGCCAGATTCCCGAAACTCCGTCGTGCCAGGCCCGACGGATCCGTCGGCGTCACCGCACCCGCCAGATCGGACCGTCGGACCAAGAACCTCACCAAGCGGCTGCGCCCCGGCGACATCGCCGTCATCGACCACGTCGACATCGACCGGGTCAGCGCCGAGGCGCTGGTCGCCTGCGGCGTGGCCGCGGTGCTCAACGTCGCCAGCAGCATCAGCGGACGCTACCCCAACCTCGGCCCCCAGCTGATCCTGGAGGCGGGCATCCCGCTCGTCGACGACGTCGACCCCGAGGTGTTCGCGCGGGTGCGCGAAGGCGAGGAGTTACGCCTGGAGGGCGGCACCCTCTACCGGGGTGCGGAGGTGGTCGCCAAGGGGGTCGAACAGGACGCCGAGTCCATCGAGGCGGCGATGACCGAGGCGCGCGCCGGGCTGTCGGTGCAGCTGGAGGCGTTCGCCGCCAACACCATGGAGTACCTCAAGCGCGAGCGGGAACTCCTGATCGACGGCATCGGCGTGCCCGACGTCCGCACCCGCATCGAGGGCCGGCACGTGCTGATCGTGGTGCGCGGCTACCACTACCGGGAGGACATCGCCGCGCTGCGCCCCTACATCCGCGAGTACCGGCCGGTCATCATCGGCGTGGACGGCGGGGCCGACGCCCTGATGGAGGCGGGCTACCGGCCCGACATCATCGTGGGCGACTTCGACTCCGTCTCCGACAAGGCGCTCACCTGCGGCGCCGAACTCGTGGTGCACGCCTACCGCGACGGCCGGGCCCCGGGGCTGCGGCGCGTCACCGACCTCGGCCACGACGCGATCGTGTTCCCGGCCACCGGGACCAGCGAGGACGTCGCCATGATGCTCGCCGACGACGCCGGGGCCAGCCTCATCGTGGCCGTCGGCACCCACGCCACCCTGGAGGAGTTCCTGGACAAGGGGCGCGCCGGGATGGCCAGCACCTTCCTCACCCGGCTGCGGGTCGGCAGCAAGCTGGTCGACGCCAAGGGCGTGAGCCGCCTCTACCGCAGCCGCATCTCCCCGTGGACCCTGCTCGCCATGGTGGCCGCCTCCCTCCTCACGATCGTGGTGGCCGCCTACAGCTCCCCGGCGGGGCAGGTCTACCTGAACTTCATCGCGGCCCGCTGGGACGCGTTCCTCTACTGGTTCACCGGACTGGGCTCGTGATCGACTTCCGCTACCACCTGGTTTCCATCGTCGCGATCTTCCTCGCGCTCACCGTCGGGATCGTCCTGGGCACCACCATGCTCCAGGACCCGCTGCTCAACACCCTGCAGTCGGAGACGTCGCAGCTGCGCGAGCAGAGCGAGGACCTGCGCGCCGAGAAGGACGTCGCCGACCAGATCAACGCGGGCGACGACCAGCTCGTCGGCGCCTTCGCCGGCGAGATGCTCGCCGACCAGCTCACCGGGGCCCGGATCGTCGTGGTCGAGGCCCCCGGCGTCGACGACGAGCTGCGCGCCGGGCTGACGTCGCGGATCGAGCAGGCCGGCGGCACCGTCCCGGGACGGCTGTCGCTGACCGACAAGTTCCTCGACCCCGAGCAGTCGGCCTTCGTCAACGAGCTGACCGACCAGCTCGCCGAGGGGGTGGAGCTGCCCCGCGGCAACGCCTACGAACGCGCCGGCGCCGAGCTCGCGCAGGTGCTGATCGCCCCCGAGGAGGACGCGGAGGACGAGGAGCCCCGCGACGCGCCGGCCGACGGGGAGGACGCGGAGGAGCGGGAGCCCGCCCTCGACCCCGAGGCCGTCCTCGGCGGGTTCGCCGAGGGCGGTCTGCTGACCCAGCACGGCGACGTGGCGCAGCGCGCGGACCTCGTCCTGGTCCTCGCGCCGGCCGAGCCGTTCGCGGCGGCCGCGGGCGAGCAGGCGCAGGGGATGGAGGACGACACCGCCGCCCCCGGCAACGCGGCCGTGCTGGCGCTGACCCGGGCCTTCGACGCCGCGGCCGGCGGCGCGGTCCTGGCCGGCGGTACCAGTTCCATCGAGGCCGGCGGCCTGCTGGCCCAGGCGCGCGCCGAGGAGGCCGGCTTCACCACCGTCGACACGGCCGGCAGCACCTCCGGGGACGTGGTGACCGTGCTGGCGCTCGCCATCACCCTGCAGGGCCGCAGCGGGCACTACGGCATCGGCGAGGGGGTCGACAACTACCTGCCCGACCCGCTGCCGCAGCCGACCAGACCGAACGACTCCCCGGAGTCCGACGAGGACTCCGGTGCGGACCCGGACGCGGATTCGGAGTAGCCCCTCATGCGATTCCCCCGTTCTGCACGTTTCCCGCGCCTGAACGGCTTCGGTGCCGTCACCGCCGCGGCGGCCGCCCCGGGCCGGGCGCCGCTGTGGAGAGGACTGGCCGGCGCCGCCATCGGCGCCGTCGCGGCGCGCGCCGTGTACTCCGTGCTGACACGGCCCCGGGCGTGCGAGGTGCGCGACGACGTGGTGACCGCGCGCAGGGGAACCGGTGAGACCTGGAGCCGGACCAACTTCCGCGGCGAGCCGGTCACCCTGCTGGAGGGGCCGGCGCTGGCGGCCGGGACGTGTGCGGCCGCCCTGCTCGCCCCCGGGCTCCCGGTGCGGCTGCGTGCCGCGACGGCCGTCGCGGCCGCCGGGGCCGGCGCGTTCGGCGCCTACGACGACGTCGCCGGCTCCTCGGGGTCGCGCGGATTCCGGGGGCACCTCGCCGCGCTGGCGCGCGGCGAGGTCACCACGGGAGCCGTCAAGATCCTCGGCATCGGCGCGACCGGCCTGGTCGCGGCCGCGGCGGTGCCCGGCCGCCCGGCGGACCTGCTCATCAACGGTGCGCTGATCGCCGGTTCGGCCAACCTGCTCAACCTGTTCGACCTGCGGCCGGGGCGCGCCGCCAAGGTGGGGCTGCTCGCCGGCGTCCCGGCGCTGGGCGACGCCACGGCGGGCGCCGTCGCCGGGCCCGTGCTCGGCGCCACCGCGGCGCTGCTGCCGGAGGACCTGGGGGAGCGGGCGATGCTGGGCGACGCCGGTGCCAACGCGCTGGGCGCCGTCCTGGGTGTCGCCGCCGCGGCCGGGCTGCCGAGACCAGCGCGGCTGGGGCTGCTGGCCGGGGTGGCCGGCCTGACCGCCGCCAGCGAGGTGGTCAGCTTCACCAGAGTCATCCGCACCACGCCGCCGCTGCGCTGGCTGGACGAACTGGGCCGCCGGCCGGCGCGGGCGGAGGGCGGGGCGGTCACGCTGCCGGCCGACCTGCTCGCCGAGCCGCCGGTGCCGGAGCGGTCGGCCGGGCGGTAGGACAGCGCCCCGCCACCGGCCCCGGCCCGCCCCGCATGCGGCGCGCGGGCGGCCGCCGGCGTCCCCCGGTGCCCGGCGCGTACCCGGCACCGCCGCGCCGCGGGCGGGTTCGGCGTGCGCCCGGGGTGGCGCGCGGGCGGCGGCTAACCTCGAACACGCACGTACTCCCACGTAGCACACCTGGAGCAGCCAACCCGTGACTTGGGAACGCATCCGGCGGCTGAGCGCCGGGGTCGCCGGTGCGGCCGTGCTCATCGCCGCGGTCACCCTGGTGGCACGGGCGGCCGGGTTCGGGCGGACCTTCGTCTTCTCCCAGACGGTGGGGGACAACTGCCTGGGCACCGCGTACTACACGGCCAACCAGCTGCCCAATGTGCTGTTCGAGATCGTCATCGGCGGCGCGCTGTCCGGAATGGTGGTGCCGGTCCTCGCGGCGGCGGCCGAGCGGGGCGACCGCGCCGAGGTGCGGCGGACCGCCTCGGCGCTCGTGACGTGGGTGGTGCTCCTGGCCGTGCCGCTCAGCCTGCTGCTCGCCGCCGCGGCCGGCCCCGCGATGGCCCTGATGCTCGGGGCCGGCGCCGGGTGCGACCTGGCGGAGCTGCGGGGGCTGTCGGTACGGTTCCTCCTGGTCTTCGCCCCGCAGATCGTGTGCTACGCGCTGGCCGCGGTGCTGTACGGCGTCCTGCAGGCGCACCGCCGGTTCCTGGCGCCCGCCCTGGCACCGCTGCTGTCGAGCCTCGTGGTGATGTCGGCCTACGTCGCGTTCGTCCCGCTGAGCGGCGGGCACCGCGACGACCTCGCGCGGCTGCCGGTCGCCGCCGAGCTGGTGCTCTCGGTGGGGACGACCGCCGGGGTGGTGGCGCTGCTGCTCACCGCGCTCGTCCCCGCGGCCCGCCTGCGGCTCCGGCTGCGGCCCCGGCTGGCGTTCCCGCCGGGTGTGGCCGCCCGGGTGCGCACGCTCGCGTTCGCGGCCCTGCTGCCGCTGGTGGCGATGCAGCTCAGCCTGCTGCTCGCGGTGGCCCTGGCCAACCGCGGCGGCGGTGGCGGAGCCGTGGTGCTCTACCAGTACGCGTGGAGCCTGTTCACCCTCCCCTACGGGGTGATCGCCGTCCCCATCGCCACCAGCGCCTTCACGACCCTGTCGGTGCGCCACGCGGCGGGGGACCGGGACGGCTACACCGCCGTGGTCGCGGCCAGTTCGCGCGCCTGCGTGGTCACCACCGCCGCCGTGGCGACGGCCCTCGCGGCCGCGGCGGGCCCGCTCGCGGAGGTGTTCGCGGCCGGCGACCCGGCGGTGCTGCGGCGGGCCCTGCTGGCCTTCGCGCCGGGCATCGTCGGATTCGGGCTGGTGGCGCTGCTCAGCAGGGCGCTGTACGCGTCGGGGCACGGCCGCCCGGCGGCCGTCGCCCAGGTCGCGGGGTGGCTGGTCGTCATGGCGGCCGCGGCCGGGCTGGTCGCCGCGCTGCCGAGCGGCTGGGCGGTGGCCGGCATCGGCGCCGGCACCTCGGTCGGCCTGTCGCTCGCGGCGGTGCTGCTCGTGGCCGCGGTGGCGCAGGCGCACGGGAGGGCGGCGTTCGCCGGACTGGCCCGGGTGCTGGTCGCGGCGGCACTGGGCGCGACCTGCGGCTACGCGGCGGGCGCGGCGGTGCCGCCGGCCCTGGACGCCACCGGCCTGTGGCCGAACGCCGGCGCGGGGCTGCTGGCCGGCGCGGTCGGCATCGCGGTGTACGGCGCGCTCGCCGCGCTGATCGACGGAAGGGCGGTCCGCGCCGCGGTCACGCGGCGTGCCGCGCCGTCCGCGCCGGACTCCGAAGCGACACACGAGGTGGAGGGCACGTCCCATGAGTGACCTGCGGATCGCGATGGTCGTCGCGACCAGCGGCGGAGGTGTGGGCAACCACGTGCGGTCGCTGGCGGGCGGACTGCGCGCCCGCGGCCACCGGGTGGCGGTGGTCGGCCCGCCCGCCACCGAGGAGCGGTTCGGCTTCACGTCAACCGGGGCGCGCTTCGCGCCGGTGGACGTGGGCGCCCGGCCCCGGCCGGCCAGCGACCTCGCCGCCGTGCGGCGGCTGCGCCGGCTGCTGGGGGACGTCGACATCGTGCACGCCCACGGCATCCGCGCCGGAGCGCTGTGCGCGCTGGCGCAGGCCTCGCCGCTGATCGTGACGCTGCACAACGCGCCGCCCGTCGTGGCCGGCCCGATGCGGATGGTCTTCCCGGCCCTGGAGCGGGTGGTGGCGCGGCGCGCCGACCTCGTGCTGGGGGTCTCCGGAGACCTGGTGGCGCGGATGCGGGACCGCGGCGCGCGCGCGGTGGAGCGCGCGCTGGTGACCGCTCCGCCCATGGGGCCACCGCGGCGCGCGGCCGCCGACGTGCGCGCCGAGCTCGGCGTCCCTGCGGAGCGACCGCTGCTGCTGGTGGTCGCCCGCCTGGCGGCGCAGAAGGGGCTGGACGTGCTGCTGGACGCCACCGCGCGGCTGTCCCGGCACGACCCGGCCCCGGTCGTGGCGATCGCCGGCGACGGGCCGCTGCGGGAGGGGCTGGCCGCGCGGATCGCGGCCGAGGACCTGCCGGTGCGGCTGCTGGGCCACCGCACCGACATCGCCGACCTGCTCGGGGCCGCCGACATGTTCGTGCTGCCGAGCCTGTGGGAGGGGCCGTCCCTGGTCATCATGGAGGCGCTGCGCGCCCACCTGCCGGTGGTGGCCACCCGGGTCGGCGGCATCCCGGACCTGTACGCGAAGGTGGCGCTGCTCGTGCCCCCCGGGGACGCGGGCGCCCTGGCCACCGAGGTGGCGCGGGTCCTGGACGACCCCGCCCTCGCCGGGGGGATGCGCGACGCGGCCCGGCTGGCCGCGGCCACGCTGCCCACGGAGGACGACACCGTCGAGCAGGTGCTCAGCCTCTACCGCCGGCTCGCCGCGCACGACGGCGTGCTGCCGTGACCGCGCGGCGCGGCCTGGCCCCCAAGTGAGGCAGAACACACCTCCCGGCGGCGGGATCGGACCTCACGGCGGCTATACCCCCCGGGAATTCGATGGCATCATGGACGCGGATCCCGACTGCCGAACGCATGGATCGGCGTGCGCGGGGTCATGACAATCAGTGAGGGGAGTATCCCTTCGCGGCGGTGTCGTCATCACGGATCGCGACGAGGCGAACCCGGTGCCGTCGGTCCACGGTCTCGTCCGTGGGCGGGAGAGACCTCCGGTAGCGACCTGTGCCCGTACAGCGGGCTGGCCTGGCAACCGGAGGAGTCCTAATGGATGTCCCCATGTGGGTGTGGCTTGTCACCATCGGCGCGATGGTGGTGATCCTGGCCGTCGACCTCGCGATCGTCGACCACCCGTGGAGCAAGAAGAGCGGTCCCAAGGAGTTCGGCCTCAAGCAGGCCGGCTGGTGGGCGGCCTTCTACATCGGGATCGCGATCCTGTTCGGCTTCGGGCTCTGGTACTTCGGCGGCGGCACGGTGGCGGGGGAGTACTTCGCCGGGTTCGTCACCGAGAAGAGCCTCAGCGTCGACAACCTCTTCGTCTTCTACCTGATCATGGGCAGCTTCGCGGTGCCCAAGAAGTACCAGCACGAGGTCCTGCTGGTCGGCATCGTGATCGCGCTGGTCATGCGCGGCTTCTTCATCGCGATCGGCGCGCAGGCGATCAACGCCTGGAGCGAGGTCTTCTACCTCTTCGGCGCCTTCCTGATCTACACCGCCATCAAGATCGTGCGCGACCATGTCAAGGGCTCCGAGGAGCAGGAGGACTTCACCGAGAGCTTCGCGGTGCGCATGGTCAAGAAGGTCTGGCCGGTCACCGACGACTACCACGGGGCGAAGCTGACGGTGCGCAAGGACGGCCGCCGCTACGTCACCCCGATGCTGATGGTGATCGTCGCGATCGGCGTCACCGACCTGGTCTTCGCGGTCGACTCCATCCCGGCGATCTTCGGCCTCACCCAGAACGCCTACATCGTCTTCACCGCCAACGCCTTCGCCCTGCTCGGCCTGCGCCAGCTGTACTTCCTGCTGGCCGGCCTCATGGACCGGCTGGCCTACATCAGCTGGGGCCTCGCCGCGATCATGGTGTTCATCGGCATCAAGATGTTCCTGCACGCCCTGCACGAGAACGGCGTCGCGGTGCCGGAGATCAGCACCGGCCTGTCGCTGACCGTCATCCTCGGCGTGATGACCGTCACGATCGTCGCCAGCCTGCTCCGGCCCGCCCCCAAGGACGCGGCGGGTGCCGCGACCGGCGCGGACGCCCCGGCGGACCTGCCGGACGCCGGGGAGTCGCGGGCCGAGAGCCTGTCGCGGGGATCGGGGCGGGAGTAGCCACCGTCGAACAGCTGTTCGGTTATAGTTGGAGCGTCCGCCGGCCGCCGGCGGACGCTCTTACTGTTCGGGCCGGAAGTTTCCGCTGCCCGGAGTGGTTAATCTAAGAGGTCGAACGCCGCGCGACGACCGACGCCACCGCGTCCCCTCACTCGTCCGGCGCAGGCCACATCCCGCAGCGTGGCACGCGACACCAGGGTGCCGATGCCGTAAAGGGGCTGGTTGACACATGGCCGAGAAGCTGGTGATCCGGGGCGCCCGGGAGCACAATCTCAAGGACGTCTCGGTGGACCTGCCGCGGGACTCCATGATCGTGTTCACCGGTCTGTCGGGTTCGGGCAAGTCCTCGCTGGCCTTCGACACCATCTTCGCGGAGGGGCAGCGCCGCTACGTCGAGTCGCTCTCCGCCTACGCACGGCAGTTCCTCGGCCAGATGGACAAACCCGACGTCGACTTCATCGAGGGGCTCTCGCCGGCCGTCTCCATCGACCAGAAGTCCACCAACCGCAACCCGCGCTCCACGGTCGGCACCATCACCGAGGTGTACGACTACCTGCGGCTGCTGTGGGCGCGCATCGGCCGGCCGCACTGCCCGGAGTGCGGGCGGGAGATCGCCCGGCAGACCCCGCAGCAGATCGTGGACCGCGTACTGGAGCTGCCCGAGGGCACCCGCTTCCAGGTGCTCGCCCCCGTGGTGCGCGGGCGCAAGGGCGAGTACGTGGAGCTGTTCCGCGACCTCCAGGCCAAGGGCTACACCCGGGCGCGGGTGGACGGCACCCTCGTCCGGCTGGACGAGGCGCCCGCCCTCAAGAAGTACGAGAAGCACGACATCGCGGTGGTCGTCGACAGGCTCACCGTCAAGGAGTCCGCCAAGCAGCGGCTCACCGACTCGGTCGAGACCGCGCTGCGGCTGGCCGGCGGCACCATCGTCCTGGACTTCGTCGACCTCCCCGACGACGACCCCGAGCGCGAGCGGGTGTTCTCCGAGCACCTGTTCTGTCCCTACGACGACCTCTCGTTCGAGGAGCTGGAGCCGCGCTCGTTCTCCTTCAACTCCCCCTACGGCGCCTGCCCCGAGTGCACCGGCCTGGGCACCCGCATGGAGGTCGACCCCGAACTCGTCGTCCCCGACCCCGCCAAGACGCTGGCCGAGGGCGCCATCGCACCGTGGTCCGGCGGGCACGCCAGCGAGTACTTCGGCCGCCTGATGGAGGCGGTCGGCGATGCGGTCGGGTTCGACCTCGACACCCCCTGGGAGAAGCTGCCCCGGGCCGGCCGCAAGGCCCTGCTGCAGGGCCACGAGACCCAGGTGCACGTCCGCTACCGCAACCGCTACGGCCGCACCCGCTCCTACTACACCTCCTTCGAGGGCGTCATCCCGTGGGTGCAGCGCCGGCACTCCGAGAGCGAGAGCGAGATCAGCCGCGAGCGCCTGGAGGGCTACATGCGGGTGGTCGCCTGCCCGGCCTGCCAGGGGACCCGGCTGAAGCCGGTCGTGCTGGCCGTCACCGTCGGCGGCCGGTCCATCGCCGAGGTCAGCGCGCTGCCGCTGAGCGAGTGCGCCGAGTTCCTGCGCGGCCTGGCGCTGAGCGACCGCGACCGCGCCATCGCCGCCCAGGTCCTCAAGGAGATCAACTCCCGCCTCGGCTTCCTGCTCGACGTCGGCCTGGACTACCTGAACCTGGGGCGCGAGGCGGCCTCCCTGTCCGGCGGCGAGGCGCAGCGCATCCGGCTCGCCACCCAGATCGGCTCCGGGCTGGTCGGCGTGCTCTACGTGCTGGACGAGCCCTCGATCGGCCTGCACCAGCGCGACAACTTCCGGCTGCTGGAGACCCTGCGGCGGCTGCGCGACATCGGCAACACGCTCATCGTGGTCGAGCACGACGAGGACACCATCCGCGCGGCCGACTGGGTGGTGGACATCGGCCCCGGCGCCGGGGAGCACGGCGGCAGCGTCGTGGTCTCCGGGCCGGTGGAGGAGCTTCTCGCCTGCACCGACTCCAGCACCGGCGACTACCTCACCGGCCGCCGGTCCATCCCGGTTCCGCCGGAGCGGCGCCCGCGGACGAAGGGCCGCGACCTCGTCGTGAAGGGCGCCCGCGAGAACAACCTGCGCGGCCTCGACGTCGCGTTCCCGCTCGGCGTGTTCACGGCGGTCACCGGCGTGTCCGGCTCCGGCAAGTCCACCCTCGTCAACGAGATCCTGTACAAGGCGCTCGCGCGGGAGCTGCACGGTGCGCGCTCGGTGCCCGGCCGGCACACCCGGGTGAACGGGATGAACCAGGTCGACAAGGTCGTGCACGTCGACCAGAGCCCCATCGGCCGCACGCCGCGCTCGAACCCGGCCACCTACACCGGGGTGTTCGACCACATCCGCAAGCTCTTCGCGCAGACCACCGAGGCCAAGGTACGCGGCTACCAGCCGGGCCGCTTCTCGTTCAACATCAAGGGCGGGCGCTGCGAGGCGTGCGCCGGCGACGGCACGATCAAGATCGAGATGCAGTTCCTCCCGGACGTCTACGTGCCGTGCGAGGTGTGCCACGGGTCCCGGTACAACCGCGAGACCCTGGAGGTGCACTACAAGGGCCGCACCATCGCCGACGTCCTGGACATGCCCATCGCGGAGGCGCTGGAGTTCTTCGAGCCCATCTCCGGTATCCGCCGGCACATGCAGACCCTGAACGACGTCGGCCTCGGCTACGTGCGGCTGGGCCAGCCCGCCACCACGCTGTCCGGCGGCGAGGCGCAGCGCGTCAAGCTGGCCTCCGAGCTGCAGCGCCGCTCCACCGGCCGGACCGTCTACGTGCTGGACGAGCCGACGACCGGCCTGCACTTCGAGGACATCCGCAAGCTGCTCGGCGTGCTCGGCAGACTGGTCGACAACGGCAACACGGTGATCGTCATCGAGCACAACCTCGACGTCATCAAGACCGCCGACCACATCATCGACATGGGGCCCGAGGGCGGCTCGCGCGGTGGCACCCTGGTGGCCGCGGGCACGCCCGAGGAGGTCGCCGCGGTCGAGGACAGCTTCACCGGGCAGTTCCTGCGCAAGATCCTCTGAAGCGCCGGGGCGCCGGCGGGCGCGGCGGCTCGTCGCGCTCGGTATCGTCGGTGCAACGCGCGGCTGCGCACGCCCTCCCGCCCCCATCCAGAAAGCCGTATTCCCGATGAGCTACCCCCCGCTCCCCAACGACGGCGGTCCGCCTGCCGACCCGCACGCCCGGAGCGGCGGGTGGCCGGTCCCGCCGCCGACCGGGGGCCCCGCGGTCCCGTCGGGGCCCTATCTCGGCGGGCCGGTCCCGCCGCCGGTCGGCGGTCCCTGGCAGGCGGGCGTGCCCGGCGGCCGGCCGCCGGGGGATCCGCGGCTGGCCGACTGGGGGTCCCGGGCGCTGGCCCGGCTCATCGACGGTGTCATCGTGCTCGTCCCCGGCAGCATCGTCGCGGTGATCATCGGAGCGGCGTGGGTCGGCGGCCAGGTGGTCATGTCCGACATCGCGTTCAGCAGCGGCGAGCGCAACTTCGGCATCGTCTTCAGCATCGTGGTGTACCTGCTCTCCGTCGCCTTCGACACGGTGTGCCTGCGCCGCTGGGGGCGGACCCCGGGGAAGGCGGCGCTGAAGCTGCGGGTCGCGGTGGTGGGCGGGACCGGCCGTCCGGGGGAGGTCCCGGTCGCCCAGGTGCTCGTCCGGGCGGCCGTGTACAACCTGGTCAACCTCTTCGTGTGGACGCACGTGGGCGTGCAGTCGCTGCTGTTCCTGCTGTTCCTGGTCTTCGTCGCGCTGTGGCCGCTCTGGGACACGCCGAACCGGCAGGGGCTGCACGACAAGATCGGGCGGACGGTCGTGCTCCGCGACCGGTGATCCCGGGCGGAGCACGCCAGTGCGCATCGTGGTCGCGACGACACGCTGGGTGGCGGACCTCGCGGGAACACCGGGGGTCCCGGCAGATAATGGGACGCCTGTAGCTCCGACCGAGCGTCCGACCACCATGAGGTGCGCCAGCCCATGAACAATCCACCGCCACCGGACCGGCCGCGCGACCCGGGCGGCCGCGCAGACGAGGGGGGCGGCCCGCCTCCGGAGGGGGAGCGGCCGCCGTCCCCGGGCGGCGGGCCCTCGCGCGGATACGGCGCGGGACGCGCGCAACCGCCGCCGGAGCGGGAGGGGGAGCCGCCGGCCGGCGGCTACCGGCGCCAGCCCGGGCAGCTCGCGGAGTGGTGGCAGCGCCTGGTCGCCCGCATCATCGACACCATCATCGTCGGCATCCCCTACGTCATCGTGCTCGCCGTGGTGCTGTTCGCGTTCGCCGGCACCGCCGCGACCGACTACGGCACCGAGACCTACGGCGCCCAGCCGTCCGGTGACCTCACTCTCGGCGCCCGGGTGATCGGCGCGGTGGTCGGGTTCGTCATCGCGGTGGTCTACGAGGCGCTGATGCTCGCCGCGTTCGGGCGGACGGTCGGCAAGATGGTGATGCGGCTCCAGGTCGTCCCGATCACCGGTCCGGCGCCGCGGCTGCCCATGAGCGCGGCCGTGCTGCGGGCGCTGACCTGGTACCTGCCGGCCTTCCTCAACTGGATCCCCTACATCGGCTGGCTGATCAGCCTGGTGCCGGTGCTCAACGGACTGTGGCCGCTGTGGGACAAGCCGAACCGGCAGTCCCTGAACGACAAGGTCGCGAAGACGGTGGTGGTCACAGCCGCCTGACAGCCGCCTCGGGGCGGGCCCCTCCGGGGCCCGTCCCGCGCGTGGTCCGGCGGCACGTCCGCCGGACCCTCCGGCTCCCGGAGCCTGCCGGTCCTCCAACCCCGGGGCGTGGCGCGGAGCGCTCCCCGCTACTACTACAGTGCGTAGTGGAAGTCTCGGGACAGGTCGAAGGGAGCCTCGTGATGGGTGCGGGGGCGTCGTGTGCGTGCGGGCTGAGCCGGCGGAGGCTGCTCGGCGCCGCTGGAGCGGCCGGAGCCGCGGCGGTGGGCGCGAGCGCGTGCACGCCGCCGGAGGACCGGCCGAGGCCGCAGGACAGCCTGCACGGTCAGGTGGTGGCCCAGACGACCGACGTTCCCGTGGGCGGCGGGCAGCTGATCATCGGGGACAAGCTCGTGGTGACCCAGCCCACGGAGGGCGAGTTCCGGGCGTTCAGCGCCGTCTGCTCGCACGGCGGCTGCACGGTGCAGGAGGTGACCGACGTGATCCACTGCCTGTGCCACGGCAGCGTGTTCGGCATCGCCGACGGCGACGTGCTGCGCGGGCCGGCGACCCAGCCGCTGGAGGCGTTCGAGGTGACTGTGGAGGGCACCGACATCACCCTGGTCTGAGCCGACTCGCCGACATCGAAAGCGGCGGTCGCGCGGTCGCCCGCCCGACCGCCGCGGTGCGGCGGACGCCGCTCACTCCGCGTCCTGCTCCTCGCGCAGGGAGCCGTCCGCGGGGGCGTGCTCGCGGCGGAACGCCGAGGTCGGCCAGATCGCCGCGTAGGGCTCGGCGCCGTCGCCGGTGACCTCCGTGCGGTTGCGCGGCAGCGACTCGGGGAAGTTGCGCCGGATGTAGTCGACCAGGTGCTCGCGCAGGTCGCAGCACAGGTCCCAGCGGGCGTCGGAGTCGGCGGTGGTGACGACCGCCCGCAGTTCGATGAGCCCGGTCTCCAGCACGTCGGTGGCCTGCAGGGACCAGCGGCGGCCGTCCCAGAGCGGGTGGTTGCTGACGAACTCGCCGACCTCGGCGCGGATCTTGTCGATCGGCACCTCCCAGTCGACCCGGAGCAGCACGGCGCCGGTGATCGCGGTGCCCTGCTTGGTCCAGTTCTCGAACGGGTTGTTGGTGAAGTGCGAGACCGGCAGGACCAGCCGGCGCTCGTCCCACAGCCGCAGCGTCACGTTCGTGAGGCTGAGCTCCTCGACGCGGCCCCACTCGCCGTTGAAGACCACGATGTCGTTGATCCGCAGCGAGTCGCTGAAGGCGAGCTGGAGCCCGGCGAAGAGGTTGCCGAGCATGGACTGGGCCGCGATGCCGGCGACGACCGAGATCAGGCCGGCGGAGGCGAGCAGCCCGGCGCCGAGCGCCCGGACGGCGTCGAAGGTGAACAGGATCGCGGCCACGGCGAGGATGCCGATGATGGTGGCGAAGACCCGCCGCAGCAGCTTGACCTGGGTCTGCAGCCGCCGCGAGCGCCGGTCGGCGTCGGAGCTCTTGACCGCGAGCTTGACCAGCACGGTGTCGGTGACCGCGTAGGCGACGGTGAGCGCCAGCCAGACCAGCGCTCCGATCATGGCGATCTGCATGGCGTGCTGGATGATCGTGTACACCGCCCGGCCGACCTCGTCGCGGGCCGGCAGGGCGAGGTTGACGCCGACCACGGCGCCGGCGGCGTAGGCCGACAGGCGGCACCGCTGGACGAGGGGATCGGCCAGCACCCAGACCTTGGAGAGCTGGTGCGTGAGCAGCCAGTGCACCACCGTGACGAGGAGCACGGAGATCGCGACGGAGACGCCGATGGCGACCCAATGTCCGACATCCACGAAAACGGTCCCTTTCAGGAGAAAGCTGGGGAACGGGGGAGTGGGGCACCGGGCGGCCGTCCGGCTCGGGGGTCGCGGGCCTGCCGCGAGGCGGCTACGGAGATTCCTTGCGAACGGGGGGAAATCACCCGGTGTCCCACTCAACCTAGAGCATGCGGATACCGAATCGTGACGTTTCGCTGGCGGGAGGCCGGGCGGTGCGCTCCGCCCCCAGCGTAGGCGGCCCCGCCCGGCGGCGCCCTCGGAACCGCGTCGAGGTGCGAGTTGTCGGTCACCGCGACCACAATGGACGTATGGCAGCCCAACCCCACCTGCGTCCCGAGCCCGGATCGATCCCCACCTCGCCCGGGGTGTACCGGTTCCGCGACGAGCACGGCCGGGTCATCTACGTGGGCAAGGCCAAGAACCTGCGGTCCCGGCTGTCGTCCTACTTCCAGGACTTCGCCGCCCTGCACCCGCGCACCCAGACCATGGTGGCCACGGCCGCCGACGTGGACTGGACGGTCGTGGGGACCGAGGTGGAGGCGCTGCAGCTGGAGTACTCCTGGATCAAGGAGTACGACCCGCGCTTCAACGTCCGCTACCGCGACGACAAGAGCTACCCCTACCTGGCGATCACCCTCAACGAGGAGTTCCCGCGGGTGCAGGTCATGCGGGGCGCCAAACGCCGCGGCGTGCGCTACTTCGGCCCCTACTCCCACGCGTGGGCCATCCGCGAGACCGTCGACCTGCTGCTGCGGGTGTTCCCGGTGCGCACCTGCTCGGCCGGGGTGTTCCGGCGCGCCCGCTCCAGCGGCCGGCCCTGCCTGCTCGGCTACATCGACAAGTGCTCGGCGCCCTGCGTGGGCCGGGTCGACCCCGACGAGCACCGCCGGCTGGCCGAGGAGTTCTGCGCGTTCATGGCGGGTGACACCGGCCGGTTCATCCGGCGCCTAGAGCAGCGGATGCGGGAGGCCGCCGCCGGGGAGGAGTACGAGCGCGCGGCCCGGCTCCGCGACGACGTCCAGGCGCTGCGCACCGCCCTGGAGAAGCAGGCCGTGGTGCTGGGCGAGGGCACCGACTGCGACGTCATCGCGTTCGCCGAGGACCCGCTGGAGGCCGCGGCGCAGGTGTTCTACGTGCGGGGCGGCCGTATCCGGGGCCAGCGCGGCTGGGTCGTGGACAAGGTCGAGGACGTCGACACCGCACAACTCGTCGCGCAGTTCCTCGCCCAGACCTACGGCGCGGCCGAGCCGGGGGACGACCGAGGGGCGGCGGCCGGGACCGCCGCCGCGATCCCGCGCGAGGTCCTGGTGTCGGCGGAGCCGGCCGACGCCGAGGCGGTCGCCGCCTGGCTCAGCGAGCACCGCGGCGGACGGGTGGACCTGCGGGTGCCCCAGCGCGGGGACAAACGCGCCCTGCTGGAGACGGTCGAGCAGAACGCCCGCCAGGCGCTGGCCCGCCACAAGACCCAGCGCGCCAGCGACCTCACCACCCGCAGCCGCGCGCTCGCCGACATCCAGGAGGCGCTCGACCTGGAGCAGGCGCCGCTGCGGATCGAGTGCTACGACGTCTCCAACCTGCAGGGCAGCCACGTGGTGGCCTCCATGGTGGTGTTCGAGGACGGCCTGGCGCGCAAGTCGGAGTACCGGCGTTTCAGCATCCGCGGCAGCGGGACCGGAGCGGCCGAGCAGAACGACGTCGCCGCCATGGCCGAGGTCATGACCCGGAGGTTCACCCGCTACCTGGAGGAGAGCCAGCGCTCCGGCGAGCTCGCGAACATGGCGGGCGCGGAGGAGGGGGACGGGGACGGCCGCGCCCCCGCCCCGCGCGCGGCCGAGGCCGGAGCCGAGGACGAAGCGGCCCACGTCACACCCCGCAAGTTCGCCTACCCGCCTAATCTGGTGGTCGTGGACGGCGGCCGCCCCCAGGTCCAGGCGGCCAGGCGGGCGCTCGACGAGCTCGGCATCGACGATGTCGCGGTGTGCGGTCTGGCCAAGCGGCTGGAGGAGGTCTGGCTGCCGGACGAGGAGGACCCGGTCATCCTGCCGCGCACCAGCGAGGGGCTGTACCTGCTCCAGCGGGTGCGGGACGAGGCGCACCGCTTCGCGATCACCTACCACCGGCAGCGGCGCGCGAAGGCGCTCACCTCCAGCGCCCTGGACGAGGTCCCGGGCCTGGGGCCGGCGCGCCGGACCGCGCTGCTGAAGCACTTCGGCTCGGTGCGGCGGCTGGCGGCGGCATCGGTGCAGGAGATCAGCGAAGTGCCCGGCATCGGCGCGCGGACCGCGGAGACGATCGCGGCGCGGCTGGCCGGCGGCCGCGATACTGGCGGCGCGGAGAACTCACCGGACGAGGGCGGACGAGGCAATGGGGGATGACCAGGTGGTGAGCAGTCTCGGCGGGGAGTTGCCGCCGGAGATCGTGATCGTCACGGGCATGTCGGGGGCCGGGCGCAGCACGGCGGCGCGGGCACTGGAGGATCTGGACTGGTTCGTCGTCGACAACCTGCCCCCCGGCCTGCTGCCCACGATGATCGACCTCGCCGGCCGCACGCAGGGGGCGGTCCCGCGGGTGGCGGCGGTGGTGGACGTGCGCAGCATGGCCTTCACCGAGGACCTGCTGTCCACGGTGGAGGAGCTGCGGCGGCGCGGCATCGCGGCGCGCGTGCTGTTCCTGGAGGCGGGCGACGAGACGCTGGTCCGCCGGTTCGAGGGCGTGCGGCGCCCGCACCCGCTGCAGGCGGACGGCCGGCTCACCGACGGCATCACGCGGGAGCGGGAGCTGCTGCGCGCCATACGGGGTGAGGCGGATCTCGTCATCGATACCTCGCAGCTCAACGTGCACCAGCTCAAGGCACGGGTGGTCGGCTTCTTCGGGGAGGCCGACGAGTCCCACCTGCGGGCGAACGTGGTCTCGTTCGGTTTCAAGCACGGCCTGCCGGTCGACGCCGACCTGGTGATCGACTGCCGGTTCCTGCCCAACCCGCACTGGGTGCCGGAGCTGCGCCCCATGAACGGCCGGGACGCGCCGGTGCGCGAGTACGTGCTGGCCCAGCGCGGGGCCAAGGAGCTGCTCGACTCCTACACCGAGGTGCTCCGGCTGCTGGTGGCCGGCTACCTGCGGGAGGGCAAGCACTACATGACGCTGGCCGTGGGCTGTACCGGCGGCAAGCACCGCAGCGTCGCCATGGCCGAGCAGTTCGGTGCCCGGCTGCGCGAGGAGGGGCTGGAGGTCAACGTGGTCCACCGCGACGTGGGCCGCGAGTAGCGTCCGCCGCACCGCCGCGGTCCCGCCCCGCCCGGCGCGGAGGCGGCCGACCGCACCCCCTCGGCACCCCCTAGCATGGCTTCATTTGCAAGCGGCCGGCGGGCCGCCGGCCGTCGGAACGGCGGCGTCGATGCGGTTCGCACACGGATCGGACAGGGGTACGCAGACTCAGATGTCGGGCTACGAGGACGCGGGCAACCCGGAGGCGGAGACCGCGGACGAGCCTCCTCCGCCGAGGGTGGTGGCACTGGGCGGCGGGCACGGCCTGCACGCCTCGCTGTCGGCGCTGCGCAGGGTGACCACCGACGTCACCGCCGTGGTGACCGTCGCCGACGACGGCGGCTCCAGCGGGCGGCTGCGCCGGGAACTGGGGGTGCTCCCGCCGGGCGACCTCCGCATGGCCCTGGCGGCGCTGTGCGGCGACGACGAGTGGGGCCACACCTGGAGCGAGGTCATCCAGCACCGGTTCCGGTCGGAGGGCGAGCTGCACGGGCACGCCGTCGGCAACCTGCTGATCGTGGCGCTGTGGGAGCTGCTGGGCGACTCCGTGGCCGGCCTGGACTGGGTCGGCCAGCTCCTGGGCGCACACGGCCGGGTGCTGCCGATGTCGTCGGTCCCGCTGGACATCGTCGCCGAGGTCGAGGGGGTCGACCCGGCGCGGCCGACCGAGGTCAGCACGGTACGCGGGCAGGTGGCGTGCGCGAGCACCCGCGGCCGGGTGCGCTCGATCACGCTCGTGCCCGAAGAGCCGCCGGCCTCACCGCAGGCGGTCAAGGCGGTGCTGGAGGCCGACTGGGTGGTGTTCGGCCCCGGTTCGTGGTTCACCAGCGTCCTTCCGCACCTGCTGGTGCCCGAGCTCGCGGACGCGCTGGTGCGGACGCCGGCGCGCCGGATGGTCGCGCTCAACCTGTCACCGCAGCGCGGTGAGACCGACGGCTTCGCGGCGCACACCTACCTGGAGGTGCTGGCCGCCCACGCCCCGCGCCTAGGGGTGGACGTGGTCCTGGCCGATCCCGGCGTGGTCGAGGACACCCGGCTGCTGCGCGCGGCGGCCGAAAGCCTGGGCGGGCGGCTGGTGCTCGCCGACGTCGCCGCCGCCGACGGGACGCCGCGTCACGATCCGGACCTGCTCGCCGCGGCGTTCGATGCCGTCTTCCGCGCTGGGGGCGGCTGACCGCCGCGTCCGACCGGACCCGGTCGGGCCGTCGCGGTCCGACCGGCGGGACAATCCGCACCAAGGCCCCGCAGAGCGGAGAACCCGCGGCTTCGCTTTGGCCAGGGGCCTTCGGACACGCGGTCAGGGGCGTGGCTCAGCCGCGCTCGGCCAGTAGTCTGCCACGAGGGGCAGTGTTCACCAAGGGCAGTGCTGTCGACGCTGCACCGCAGAGCGTTTCAGGGGAGGACCGCATCCATGGCCATGACCGGCGTGGTGAAGGACGAGTTGAGCCGGCTGACCGTTCTCAAGCCATGTTGCCGGAAAGCCGAGGTCTCCACGATCCTGCGGTTCACCGGAGGGCTGCACCTGGTCAGTGGGCGGATCGTGATCGAGGCGGAGCTCGACACCGGGGCCGCCGCGCGCCGGCTGCGCAAGGACGTCTCCGAGGTGTTCGGCCACGAGTCCGAGGTCGTCGTGCTGGCTCCGAGCGGGCTGCGCAAGGGGAACCGCTACGTGGTCCGGGTGATCAAGGACGGCGAGAGCCTGGCGCGCCAGACCGGTCTCATCGACAACAACGGCCGTCCCGTGCGCGGCCTGCCCCGCCATGTCGTGGCCGGCGGCGCCTGCGACTCGGAGTCGGCGTGGCGCGGGGCGTTCATCGCGCACGGCTCCCTCACCGAACCCGGCCGCTCCATGTCCCTGGAGGTCACCTGCCCCGGGCCCGAGGCGGCGCTGGCGCTCGTGGGGGCCGCCCGGCGGCTCAAGGTGCACGCCAAGGCGCGCGAGGTGCGCGGGGTGGACCGCGTCGTGGTGCGCGACGGCGACTCTATCGGGGCGCTGCTCACCCTGCTCGGCGCGCACCAGAGCGTGCTCGCCTGGGAGGAGCGCCGGATGCGCCGCGAGGTGCGGGCCACTGCCAACCGGCTGGCCAACTTCGACGACGCCAACCTGCGGCGCAGCGCGCGGGCGGCGGTGGCGGCGGGGGCGCGGGTGGAGCGCGCCCTGGAGATCCTGGGCGACGACGCGCCGGACCACCTGGTGGCGGCCGGCCGGCTGCGGCTGCTGCACAAGCAGGCGTCGCTGGAGGAACTGGGCCAGCTCTCCGACCCCCCGCTCACCAAGGACGCCATCGCCGGCCGGATCCGCCGGTTGCTCGCCATGGCCGACAAGCGGGCCGCCGACCTGGGCATTCCCGGCACCGAGGCCAACCTGACCGCCGACATGCTCGTCCCCTGACCCTGACCCTGCCCCGGCGCCTGGGGGTCCAGCCCGAGCGGCTGCGGAGCGGGAAGGCTGTCCGGGCGGCTGCGGAGCGGGAAGGCTGTCCGGGCGGCTGTGGAGTGGGAAGGCTGTCCGGGCGGCTGCGGAGCGGCCGACCAGTCCGCGCGGCCGCGGATCAGGTAACCCGCAGTAAATATCGCCGTAAAAATCGTTCGGGCCCAAAAACCCGACGTAATGGTCTAGACCTCTGAGGATGTTGCTGCCAGGATGGTCCCGGCGTTGCGGGGCTCCGTCGCCGTGGGCTCACCACGGATCCACCTCGGCCGCCCGCGACGGGTGGCGATAGGCTCGGAGACAACCCCGACCAACGCAGCTCTTCCGGGAATCGGCGCGGTTCGCGCCGGACCGCTCGCAGCGACATATCGAAACACGTGAGGAGACTGGTTCCGTGACCATCCGTGTAGGCGTGAACGGCTTCGGTCGGATCGGCCGTAACTTCTGGCGTGCGGTGCAGGCCGCCGGGGGCAACGACGTCGAGATCGTCGCGGTCAACGACCTCACCGACAACGCCACTCTCGCGCACCTGCTCAAGTACGACACCGTTCTCGGCACGCTCCAGGGCGACGTCGAGGTCGGCGAGGACACCATCAGCGTCGGCGGTAAGAGCATCCGCGCGCTGGAGGAGCGCGACCCGGCCGCGCTGCCCTGGGGCGACCTCGGCGTTGACGTGGTCATCGAGTCCACCGGCCGGTTCACCAAGGCCGAGGACGCCAGGAAGCACATCGAGGCCGGCGCCAAGAAGGTCATCATCTCGGCCCCCGCCAAGGGCGAGGACCTCACCGTCGTCATGGGCGTCAACGACGACAAGTACGACCCGGCGCAGCACCACATCCTGTCGAACGCCTCCTGCACCACCAACTGCGTGGCGCCGATGGCCAAGACGCTGCTCGACAACTTCGGCGTGGTCAAGGGCCTGATGACCACGGTGCACGCCTACACCAACGACCAGGTCATCCTGGACTTCCCGCACAAGGACCTGCGCCGGGCGCGCGCCGCCGCGCAGAACATCATCCCCACCACGACCGGTGCGGCCAAGGCGACCGCCCTCGTGCTGCCGGAGCTCCAGGGCAAGCTGGACGGCATGGCCATGCGGGTACCGGTGCCGGACGGCTCGGTGACCGACCTCGTGGTCGAGGTCGAGCGCGAGGTCACCAAGGACGAGGTGAACGCCGCGTTCAAGGCCGCCGCCGAGGGCCCGCTCAAGGGCTACCTGCACTACACGGAGGACCCGATCGTCTCCTCCGACATCGTCGGCACCTCGCCCTCGTGCACCTTCGACGCCAGCCTCACCATGACGTTCGGCTCGCAGGTCAAGGTCATCGGCTGGTACGACAACGAGTGGGGATACTCCAACCGGCTGGTCGACCTCGCCAAGCTGGTCGGCTCGCGCCTCTAGGCGCCTCCCGGCCCGCCGCCACGGCCGCACGTGACGCCCTCCTCCCGGGGGGCGTCACCTCCATGCCCGTCGCGGCGGTCCGCCGCCATGTCGCGGGTGGTGCGCGACCGCATCGACCCGCCGAACGGCGCGGCCTTGTGGCGGCCGGAGCGAGCGGGCCGCCGGTCCGGTGGCCGGCAGGGCGCCGCGTCCTGTGGACTCTTCGAACCCACTCTCCCTGGAGGGGAAACCCACATGCGGACGATCGACGACCTCGACGTCGCGGGCAAGCGCGTGTTCGTCCGGGCCGACCTGAACGTGCCGCTCGACGGTGACCGCATCACCGACGACGGCCGTATCCGGGCCAGCCTGCCCACCATCCGGAAACTACGGGAGCGCGGCGCCCGCGTCGTGGTCGGCGCGCACCTGGGCCGGCCCAAGGGCGAGGTGCGCCCCGAGTTCTCGCTGCGGCCGGTGGCCGCCCGGCTCGGCGAGCTGCTGGGCACCGAGGTGCGCTTCGCCGCCGACACCGCGGGCGAGTCGGCCCGCGAGGTGAGCGCGGCCCTCGCCGACGGCGAGGTGGCCGTCGTCGAGAACCTGCGCTTCGAGGCGGGCGAGACCAGCAAGGACGACGCCGAGCGCGGCGAGTTCGCCGACCGGCTGGCCCGGCTCGCCGACCTCTACGTCGGCGACGGTTTCGGCGCCGTGCACCGCAGGCACGCCAGCGTCTTCGACCTCCCGGCCCGGCTGCCGCACGCCGCCGGACAGCTCGTCTTCACCGAGGTCGCGGTGCTGCGCCGGCTCACCGAGTCGCCGGAGCGCCCCTACGCCGTGGTCCTCGGCGGGTCCAAGGTCTCCGACAAGCTCGGCGTGATCGACAACCTGCTCGGCACCGCCGACCGCATCCTCGTCGGCGGCGGCATGGTGTTCACCTTCCTGGCGGCCCAGGGGCACGAGGTGGGCGCCAGCCTGCTGGAGCGCGACCAGATCGGGACCGTCCAGGAGTACCTGCGGCGCGCGGCGGAGCGCGGCGTGGAGTTCGTACTCCCGGTCGACATCGTGGCCGCCGAGAAGTTCGCCGCCGACGCCGCGCACGACGTCGTCGCGGCCGACGCCATCCCCGCCGACCGGATGGGCCTGGACATCGGGCCCCGATCGGCCGAGCTGTTCGCGGAGAAGCTCGCCGACGCCAAGACGGTCTTCTGGAACGGGCCCATGGGCGTGTTCGAGCTGGCGCCCTTCGCCGGCGGCACCCGGGCCGTCGCCCAGGGCCTCATCGACTCCGGCGCGTTCACCGTGGTCGGCGGCGGCGACTCCGCCGCGGCGGTGCGCGCGCTCGGCTTCGAGGAGTCCGCGTTCGGCCACATCTCCACCGGCGGTGGCGCGAGCCTGGAGTACCTCGAAGGCAAGACCCTGCCCGGCATCGCCGCACTGGAAGAGTAGGAAAGACTCCCCGATGGCTAACCCCGCAACCGCGAAGACCGCGCGCAAGCCGCTGATCGCGGGCAACTGGAAGCTGCACAACAACCACTTCGAGGCCATCGCGCTGGTCCAGAAGCTGGCGTTCGCGCTCAACGACGGCGACTTCGACGCGGTCGAGGTCGTCGTGCTGCCGCCGTTCACCAGCCTGCGCAGCGTGCAGACCCTGGTCGACGGCGACAAGCTCAAGATCGGCTACGGCGCGCAGGACGTCTCCCAGCACGAGAAGGGCGCCTACACCGGCGAGATCTCCGGTGCCATGCTCGCCAAGCTCGGCTGCTCCTACGTGCTCGCCGGCCACTCCGAGCGCCGGCAGTACCACAACGAGGACGACGCGGTCGTCAACGCCAAGGTCCGGGCGGCCTTCGCCCGCGACATCACCCCGATCCTCTGCCTGGGCGAGGGACTGGAGGTGCGCAAGGCCGGCGAGCAGGTCGCGCACACGCTGGCCCAGCTCGACGGGGCGCTCAAGGACGTGACCGAGGAGCAGGCGCGCCGGCTGGTCGTCGCCTACGAGCCGGTCTGGGCGATCGGCACCGGCGAGGTCGCCACGCCGGCCGACGCGCAGGAGGTCTGCGCCGCGCTGCGCGCGCGGCTCGGCGAGCTGTACTCGCCCGAGACGGCCCAGGAGACGCGCATCCTGTACGGCGGCTCGGTGAAGAGCGACAACATCGCCGGCATCATGGCGCAGGGCGACGTCGACGGCGCGCTCGTCGGCGGAGCGAGCCTGAAGGCGGAGGAGTTCGTCAAGCTGGTCCGGTTCGGCGAGCAGGCGTAGCCGCTGCTCCGCAGGGGGCCGGCCTGGCGGCCGCCCCCGGCGGAGCGCCGGTCCGCAGCGGGTCGGCGGCCGGAGTGGTCCGGGGCGCGCGCTACACTGCGCGGGTGGTTCCGGCGTGCACCGGCTCCGTGACGAGAAACGGGCGACTCCGTCCCGCGCGCTCCGGTAGAAGGTAACATCGGAATCTGTTCCCGGTCCCTGGCTCGCCGACCGTCGGTACCACCGGACGGTCGTGTCGCGGTCCTGGGGCCCCAGGTCGTCAATTCCCCCTCGCAGGGGTCGAGTTACGGGTGAGCACGTGGTCCTCGGTCTGTCCATCGTTCTGATGATCTGCAGCGTGCTGCTGGTCCTGCTGGTCCTGCTCCACAAGGGCAAGGGCGGCGGCCTCTCCGACCTGTTCGGTGGTGGCGTCACGTCCTCCCTGGGCGGCTCCTCCGTCGTGGAGCGCAACCTCGACCGGCTGACGATCATCACGGGCCTCATCTGGGTCGTGTGCGCGGTCGTGCTGGGGCTGCTCATCAACCGGGGCGCCTAGACCCCTCCAGTCTCTCGTGCCCGCGCGGCCCGGGCACCTCGCGCCCGGCACCCTGCCGCCGTGCCGCCGACTGGCGCATCAGCCGTCCCCTCAGCGGGGTATGTCGCCGAAGGAGTTCTTTCGTGGGTAGTGGCAGTGCCATCCGGGGCAGCCGTGTCGGTGCCGGCCCGATGGGCGAGGCCGAGCGCGGCGAGTCCGCGCCGCGGATCCGTATCCCGTTCTACTGCGCCAACAAGCATGAGGTCGTGCCGAGTTTCTCGCACGAGGCCCAGGTGCCCGAGGAGTGGGACTGCCCGCGCTGCGGATTCCCCGCGGGCAAGGACCCGAACAACCCGCCCGCCCCGCCGCGGACCGAGCCGTACAAGACGCACCTGGCCTACGTGAAGGAGCGGCGGAGCGACGCCGACGGCCAGGCGATCCTGGAGGAGGCCCTCGCCAAGCTGCGCGCCGACCGCGCGGCGGTCGCGGCGGCCATGCGCGGCTGACCCCCTCCCCCTCCTGTTCTTCCAGCGCCCACCGGC
>NZ_QEIO01000311.1 GCF_003336425.1 Marinitenerispora sediminis
CCTCATCACCCCCGACCTCCTCCACGAGGTCACCGCCCTCGTCCCCGACGAATGGCTCGTCGACGAACCCGGATTCACCGGCCCCGACGACGTCCGCGACGCCTACACCGCCCACCTCCTCGCCCGCGCCACCGACCGCGCCTGGCTCCCGGAGGTGGCACAGTGAACCGCGCCCCCTTCGAGTACGCGCTGATCCGCGTCATCCCGCGCCTCGAACGCGGCGAGCGGCTCAACGCCGGCGTCATCCTCTACTGCCAGACCTGCGACTACCTCGCCGCGCGCTGCTACCTCGACACCGACCGCCTGCACGCCCTCGACCCCGACGCCGACCTCCCCGGCATCCGGCGGGCGCTGCGCACCATCGAGGGCGTCTGCGCCGCCGAGCGCACCGCCGGACCGGCCGCCGGACAGGACCCCGGACGCCGGTTCCGCTGGCTCACCGCCCCCCGCAGCACCGTCGTCCAGCCCGGCCCCGTCCACACCGGCCTCACCGCCGACCCCGACGCCGAGCTCCGGCGCCTGCTCGACCTGCTGGTCCGGTGAACCGGCCGGCCCTCACCCGCAGGCGTCCCGCCACCCCAGCACCGCGCCGGTGAACGCCACCGCCACCTCGTTCCACCGCCGCACCCGCAGCATCGGATGCGCGTCCAGGTACACCGGCAGGAAGTCCGCGCTCGCCGCCACCTGCCGCGCCCGCCGCAGGTACGCGCGCGACTCCGCCGGCCGGGTGTGCCGGTCGAAGACGCCGTTGGCCACCAGCAGATGCCGTCCGCGCAGCTGCGCCACCGGCTCCCCGTCCGGCAGCCACGGCGCCAACCCCAGCACGCCCAGGACCGCGGCCGCCCCGGCCGCCCGGACCGCGGCCCGCCCGCCGAGCGAATGCCCCAGCAGCACGACCGGCACCGCGCCGAACCTGCACCGGACCGCACGCAGCGCCGCCCGCACGTCCGCGACGGGGTCCGCCGCCGCCCCGTTCCAGCCGCGTAGCCGCAGCCGCAGCCGCAGCACCGCCAGACCGTGCGTCCGGCCGGCCCGGGACAGCGCCCGGGCGAACGGCACCATGCGCAGCACGGCCGGCTCCCAGATCCAGGTTCCGCCGGTACTGTCCTCCAGCCCGCCGTGTACGAGCAGCGCCACCGCCCGGACGTCCTCGCAGGCGCCGTGCGCCGTCAGCCACGGCCCCGCCGCCTCCACCGCCCATGTCCGCGCGCCGCGCATGTCGGTTCCTCCCGCCTCCGGTCCGGCC
>NZ_QEIO01000312.1 GCF_003336425.1 Marinitenerispora sediminis
CTCCTCAGCCGGCCGCGGGCAGCACCCGCCCCGTCACCTCACCGAACCCGATGACCGCCCCGTCCGGACCCGGCGCCGTCGCGCTGATCGACACCACGTCACCGTCGCACAGGAACGCCCGCTCCCCGCCGCCGGCCAGCCGCACCGGTTCCGCCCCGTTCCACGCCAGCTCCAGCAGCGACCCCCACTCGCCGCGCTCCCGACCGCTGACCGTCCCCGACGCGAACACATCCCCCGTCCGCAGCGCCGCGCCGTTCACCGTCAGATGCGCGAGCTGCTGCGCCGGCGTCCAGTACATCGCCGCGAACGGCGGCCGCGACAGCACCCGGCCGTTGAGCCGCACCTCCAACCGCAGGTCCAGGCCCCACGGATCGCCCGGCACGTCGCGCAGGTACGGCAGCGGCTCCGGATCCCGCGGCGGCGGCGCCACCCGCGCCGCCGACAGCGCCGCAAGCGGCACCACCCACGGCGACACCGACGTCGCGAACGACTTGCCCAGGAACGGCCCCAGCGGCACGTACTCCCATGCCTGGACGTCCCGCGCCGACCAGTCATTGACCAGGAACGCCCCGAACACGTGATCCGCGAAGTCCGCCACCCGCACCGGGCGGCCCCGCGGGCTGGGCGCCCCCACCACGAAACCCACCTCGGCCTCGAAGTCCAGCCGCGCCGACGGCCCGAACACCGGCTCCGCGGACCCCGGCTCCCGCCGCTGCCCCGCCGGACGCACCACGTCGGTCCCCGACACCACCACCGTGCCCGCCCGCCCGTGGTACCCGATCGGCACATGCCGCCAGTTCGGCGGCAGCGGCGGCGCGCCCGGCCGAAACATCCGGCCCGCGTTCACCGCGTGCTGCTCGCACGAGTAGAAGTCCACGTAGTCCGCGACCTCGAACGGCAGGTGCAGCCGCACCGCCGCCCGGTCCACCAGGTGCGGCCGCACCGCCTCCGCCCGCACGGCACCGCTCAGCCAGCCGCGCACCGCCGCGCGCACCGACCGCCACACCGCCGGCCCGGCCGCCAGCAGCGGGTTCAGCGACCCCGCCCCCAGCAGGTCGGCGAAGTCCGCCCGCACCGCCCGCGCCACCGCGCCGGCGTCCAGCACCTGCTCGCCCACCGCGATCCCGACCCGCCGTACCGGCTCCGCTCCGATGCTGAACACCCCGTAGGGCAGGTTCGCCAGCCCGAACACCGAGTCCGCCGGCACGTCCAGCCACTCCGCCGCCATCCAGCCCCTCCCGGCC
>NZ_QEIO01000313.1 GCF_003336425.1 Marinitenerispora sediminis
GTCAGCCGCATCCACGACCGGCGGGCGCCCGCCCGGCCGCCACGTGCGCGGTGCGGCGGGAGCGGGGGAGCGGCGGCGGCTCGGCACGGGCCGGCACGGCCCCCGGCGCTCAGCGCACGCGGGTCAGGCTGAGCAGACCGCACCCGTAGCCGCGGGCGCGTCCGACGCCGCTGGTCATCGCCTGGCGGAGCCGCTCCGCGTCGGTCACCTCCAGCAGGCCCTGGAACATCGCGGTGTGCAGGGTCACTGGCGGCTGGCCGCGGCCGCGGCGGAACCGGAGCCGGCGCCCGTCGCGGATCTCCACCGCGGGGCCGGCGCCCTCGGTCCGCGGCACGGCGAAGCCCCACTTCGGCGTCCGCTCGACCAGCCACCCGACCTGCTCGGCGGGGTCGACGACCGGCGTGATCACGCTGCGCCCGCGAGTCTCGTCGAACCGGGCCCTGGCCGGGTTCAGCGTGACCCGGAAGGCCCAGCGCTGGCCGTCCGCCAGCTCGTCCAGCAGCGTCTTGTACTCCCGCGACTCGAACGGGGAGTCGGCCGCCGGCCAGCCGTAGGGGTCCACCACGTGGTGCAGGTCGGGCCGGTCCGGCGACACGATCCACAGCACCGGACGGCGCGGGTCGTCGCGGTCGAGGCGCCAGAGCACGCGCGGGCCATCGCTGCCCTTCGTGGGCGGATCGGTGGGGAACGACTGGAGCACGGCCGCGTGCACCTTCTGCGGGGCGTCGAGGAAGGCCGTCGCGCCCCGGCGGCGCGGATTGATGAAGGTCCGCGTCAGATACACCATCCACCCCATTCAGCACGGTCCGTCGGTCGCGCGGCGCGGCCCCGTCGGTCGGCGCGCCACCTGTCGGCTGCGCGGGACGATACCCCGCGCCCCGCCCCATCGTGGCCCGGCGCCGCCGCCGGCGGCCGGTGAACAGGCGGGCCCGCCGCCGGTGTGGCCGGGACCGGCCACCGGCCCGCCGGCCGTCCGCCTCCCGGTGCACCGGCCGCCCGGACGGTGCGGCAGGATGCTGGGAAGCCGGACGGCGCAGGCGGACGGGGGAGGCGGCATGGAGTTTCGGTCACGGGTGCGCGGATGCCTACTGGGAGGAGCCGTCGGGGACGCGCTCGGCGCCCCGGTGGAGTTCTCCTCCCTCGCCGACCTCCGGGCGCGGTTCGGACCGGCCGGGGTCCGGGAGTTCATTGTCGACTACCCCGACGGCGCCCCCGTCCGCGGCGCGG
>NZ_QEIO01000314.1 GCF_003336425.1 Marinitenerispora sediminis
GCCCCAGCCATCCGCCCCCGAACCTTCGTGGAGACCTCCGTGCCCACCACAGCGCGCCCCGCGGCCGCCTTCTTCGACGTCGACGAGACCCTGATCACCTTCAAGAGCATGTTCGACTTCTACGACTTCTTCCTGGACGCGGTCGGGCACAGCCCCGAGGAGCAGGAGCGGCTGCGTGCCGACGCCCGCTCCCTGCTGCGTCCCGGAATGCCGCGCCAGCAGGGGAACCGGCTGTTCTACCGCCGCTTCGCCGGCTACGCCGAGGCCGACGTCGCCGCGCACGGGCTGGCGTGGTTCGAGCACCACATGGCGGCGGGCGGGGTGTTCAACGAGGACGTCCTGGCCGCCCTGCGGGAGCACACCGCGGCCGGACTGACCACCGTGCTCGTGTCCGGTTCGTTCTCCGCCTGCCTCGACCCCATCGCCACCTACGTGGGCGCCGACGTGACGCTGTGCACCGGGCTGGAGGTCCGGGACGGTGTCTACACCGGTGAGGTCCTGCGCACCATGATCGGCGACGCCAAGGCGGCATCGGCCCGGGAGCTCATCGAGGAGCGGGGGATACCGGCCGCCGACTGCCACGCCTACGGCGACCACACCTCGGACCTGGACCTGCTCCGGCTGGTGGGCCACCCGGTGGTGGTCGGCGACAACCCCGACCTGGTCGCCGAGGCCGAGCGCGGCGGCTGGCGCCGACTGGCCGGGACCCTGGTGGGCTGAGCCCGCCCCCGCCGCGCCACCGACCACCGCGATCGGCCGCGCGGCACGGGCTGGCTGCCGTGGGTGGCACCGCCCGCGGCAGCCGGTGCCCCACCGGGCCACCGCACCGCCGGGGGTGCCGCGACCACGTGCGGACACGCGAGAGAGACAACGGAAGGTGTGAAGCGATCGTGCGCAAGGTGCTCATCGCCAACCGCGGGGAGATCGCGGTCCGCGTCGCCCGCGCGTGCCGGGACGCCGGGATCGGCAGCGTGGCGGTCTACGCCGAGCCGGACCGCGACGCCGTCCACGTGCGCGCCGCCGACGAGGCGCACGCGCTGGGCGGCCAGACCCCCGCCGACAGCTACCTCAGCATCGAGAAGATCCTCGCGATCGCCACCGCCTCCGAGGCGGATGCCGTCCACCCCGGATACGGCTTCCTCGCCGAGAACGCCGACTTCGCCCAAGCCGTCATCGACGCCGGCCTCACCTGGATCGGCCCCCCACCC
>NZ_QEIO01000315.1 GCF_003336425.1 Marinitenerispora sediminis
CTCCTACCCCCAGCAGCCGTACGGCGGGCCGAACCCCGCCCCGCAGCCGCCCGCCGGCTATCCGCCGCGGCCCGGTTGGGGCGGCCCGGCGCAGCCCTACGGCCACCCGCCGCAGCCGGGCCCCGGGCCCCAGCCGCCCGCACCGCGGTGGCCCGCGCCGGCCGTACCCGGACCGCCGCCCGCCACCGGGTACGAGCAGCTCCCTCCGCAGGTGGCGCACCTGGCGTCGCTGTGCCGGCTCGGCGGCTACCAGCGCGGCTACCGCACGCCGGGCGCGGCGGGTGGCGTCCTCGTGGCGGCCGGCACGCTCGTCGGCGTGATCCTGGTGGAGGTGCTGCTCATCGTGTTCACCGATCACTACGTCGTCGGCGGATTCCTGTTCTTCGCCGTGGTCTACGCGTTCGTCCACATGTTCCGGTGCGTCGCCAACTCGGGTACCGCCGTCCACCTCTTCGCCGACGGCCTGGTACAGACCTCCGGCGGCACGCACACACCGGTGCACTTCGGCGCGGTCACCGCCCTGCGCGTCCGGGGCAAGGGGCACCGCGAACTCGCCCGCGTCAACGCTCCGCCGGTGCGCCTCACCGCCTTCCTCCGCGACAGCGAGGAGCTGTTCCAGCGCCTGGGGCAGACCGCGCTGCAGCGCCGCTGGCCGGCGAACTAGGCATTTTTTTCTTGAACGGGTGAGGCCGCGTAGCCGGGTACGGACGAGGCGACGTGAAGGGTTCCGTCGTCGACCGCGGCCCTCGTGCCGTACCCGGTCGCTGCCGCCCGGTTCTGTTTCCGCAGGTTGATGGAGTGTTCGACGGTGGTGCGGTCCCGGTGGGCGGCCCGGTCGAAGGCCGGGGGTCTTCCGCCCCGCGACCCGCGCCTGCGGTGGTTCCCGCGCTGGATCAGGTCGATCTTGGTGGTCAGCCCGCCCCGGGGGCCGGCCGGGTGCTCCGGGTGCGTCTCTTTCGTGCCGGGCCGCGTCCCCTTTTCTCGCGGCCCCGGCGGCGTGGTGGTGGGCGCGGACCATGGTGGAGTCCGCGGAGACGTCGAGGGGTTCGCCGGTGGCGGCGTCGATACGCAGCCGCTCGGCGATGCGGTTCCAGGTGCCCGCCAGCGACCAGCGGCGGTGCCGCCCCGCGGCGGTCTCCCCGGGG
>NZ_QEIO01000316.1 GCF_003336425.1 Marinitenerispora sediminis
GGCCCGCGCCGGCCCGCCCCCGCACTCCGCGATCCCGCGCAACCGGAATGTCCCCGCCGCCGTCCAAGATCGGGCACGGACAGACCGCCGGACGGGGACGGAGACGACATGGGGTGGATCACGGTCAGCGACGGCTACCAGGTCACGGTGCGCGGCAGCGGCCGCGCGGCCGCCCTCGCCTGCCGCAACGCCAAGGGCCGCGACCTCGCCCGCGTACCCGCGAAGCTCCGCAAGCAGCCCGACGTCGCCCCGCTCACCGAACTGTGCGCCTGGCTCGCCGACCACGAGAGAACCGTCCGCGCCACCGCCGAGACGTGGATGCTGCGCTCGCTGCCCGTCCCCGCCACCCTGCTGCGCGCGGTCTGGCCCGACCCCGTGTGGCGGCGCACCCTCACCGACCTCGTCGTCGCCCCCGCCGCCGACGACCGCCCCGACCTCACCCGGTGCGGGCTGCTCCGCTCCGTGGACGGCACCCGCGGCACCGGCCTCGTGGACCTCGACGGCGAGACGCTGTGGACCGACGCCGCCGCCGTCTGCGTCGTCCACCCCGTCCTGCTCGGCGACGACCTCACCGCCTGGCGGGAACTCGCCGTCGAACTGGGCGCCGACCAGGACATCGCCCAGCTCATGCGCGACGTCTGGCTCCGCCCCGCCGACATGGACCGCGACGCCACCGCCGTCGACGCCTTCGCCTTCGCCGAGTACGAATGGGGCTCCCAGCTCGAACAGCAGGTGATCCGGCTGGGCGGACGCATCCGCGGCGAGGCCGCCCACTTCACCGTCCACGACGACGATCCCATCGGCGTCACCGTCTCCCTGCGCTGGCAGGGCCCGCAGAGCTCCACCTACCTCAACGGCCTCACCTGGACCCCCTCCGCCCGCGCCATCGGCGACATCGCCTGGTCCGAGGGCATCCGCATCCTCACCACCCTCTACACCAACCGCACCGTGCACGAGGACGACCAGCCCGGCGCCGCCGAGGAGTACCAGCGCTTCTGCGCCCGCAACCGCAGCCGCCGCGACCTCGCCGCCGAGACCGGCGCCCCGGCCGCCCCCGCGCCCCGCGAACGCCCTCGCCGCACCCGCGACGCCCTGCTGCGCGCCGACGGCATCACCGCCGACCCGCCCGCCG
>NZ_QEIO01000317.1 GCF_003336425.1 Marinitenerispora sediminis
TGGCCGCGGTGATCTGGCACAACTGGGAGACCGGCGCCCCGGTCAAACGCTCGCTCATCGCCTACGACCACTGAAGACATCGGACTCAATCATCTAGCCGAAGAACCCGGAGGGCACCGCCGGGCGGCGCAGGGCCCGGTACAGCAGCACCTGGCCGCCGATCATCACCGGCAGCGCCGGCACGACGGCGATGCCCACGAGCACGAGGGTGCCGGAGGGGGCCGGCGTGATGGGCAGGTCCACGGCCGCGGCCACGCACGCCGCGGGCAGCGCCATGGCGATGGCGGAGGTGTGCCGCGACCAGCGCGGTCCCGACAGGCCCGACGTCGCGGCGAGCACGGCGAGCAGCCCGGCCGCCACCGCGGCGGCGGCCCACGGCCGGTCCGCGGCGCCCCCGCCCGGGAGCAGCGCCGCGGCCGCGGCGATCGCGACCGCGCCCAGCGCGACGCGCGCCAGCACCCGGGTGGCCCGCGCCGCCACGTCGGCGCACTCGGCGTCGTCGCCCGCCGCGCCGCCGTGCGGCGGCTCGCCGGCCGCGGGCACCAGCCGCTCGGCGCCGAAGGCCGCGCCGCGCAGCGCGAACAGCGCGGCGACCGCCGCCGCGCACGCCACCGGGAACGGGTGCGCGAGCTTCCCGCCCGAGAGCAGGGCACCGAACACCAGACCCCAGCCGAGAGCCAGCACCCAGCTGCCCGCGACGATCGCGGCGTCCCAGCACCGCCGCCACGCCGCCGAGTCCACCCGGGCGCGGAACCACAGGCCGGCGTCGCGGCACAGCCACCCCGCCAGGACGGCGACGAACACCGGCCACAAGCCCACCAGCACAGCGCTCTTGAGCTCGGGGAACAGCCCGGCGACCACCCCCACCGCCGCGACCAGCCACACCTCGCTGCCCAGGAAGTAGGGCGCCAGGGCGGCGGCGACCCGCCGCCGCTCGGCCGGACGCCGGGCCAGGTGGGGCAGCAGCATGCCGAGCCCGATGTCGCAACCCGCGAGCACGAAGTAGCCCACGACCAGGCCGGTGAGGAACAGGACGGGGAGGACGTCCATGAGAGCGGTTCTCCTTGCGGGGGAAAGGGGGAGGG
>NZ_QEIO01000318.1 GCF_003336425.1 Marinitenerispora sediminis
CCCGGCTGGAGACGGCGTATTCGGCAATCTGTCCCGGTATATCGTCGCCGTAGACTGTCGCCGGCTGGGCACCCAGCTGTTCGGCCAGCCGCAGGTTTTCCCGGAGCTCAGCCTTGCTCTTGTGAGTCAGCTCTTTGCTTCTAGGCGTTTCCACATATAATGCTGTAAAAGCCCCCCGGAACGCTTCGGCCATTCTCGCGGCTGTACGGATCACTTTTTTACTGGAAGCAGCAGAGGAGATACAGACCAGAATATGGTCTGCCGTATGATAGGCCTCCTCAGCAGCCCTGTCACCGGATCGCCGGGTAATCCGCCCCAGCTGGTCCGCAGTATAACGAAGGGCGATTTCCCGCAGGGCAATCAGCTTGCTTTTGACAAACAGCTGTGAAAAACTTTCGTGCTGCTCCTGCCCTTCTGTAACAAGCTTCCCCTTGTTCAGACGGTCCAGCAGATCATCCGGCGGAATATCAACCAGCTCAATCTGGTCAGCCCCTTCAAACACGCTGTCGGGAATCCGCTCCTGCACGGTCAGGCCGGTGATGGCTGCGACAATGTCATGCAGACTTTCAAGGTGCTGCACATTAACCGTTGTATATACATTGATTCCTGCACGCAGCAGCTCCTCAATATCCTGATACCGCTTCTTGTGCCGGCAGTCAGCACCGTTATGGTGGGCCAGCTCATCCACCAGGATCAGATCAGGCCGCCTGTGCAGGGCTTTATCCAGATCAAATTCCCGGGAAGGAAACGCAAGCCTCGGCAGCACCTCCAGCCCCTCCATCATCGCTTCCGTCTCCGGACGCTGGTGCGTTTCAATGTATCCCGCAACTACGTCCTTCCCGTCTCTTTGCTCGTCATGCGCAGCATTCAGCATGGCGCATGTCTTGCCGACCCCTTCCGCGTATCCGAAAAAGATTTTTAGCGTGCCGCGTTTTTTCCTCAGAGAGCTGTCTAAACCCTGCTCCTGGAATGGAACAGCGCTGTTCCGGTGATGTGCCATATCGATTCCCTTTCCGGCATGTAGTTGCTGTTAGCTAGTATAGCATGTGCAAAATCAGCATAGTATTACAA
>NZ_QEIO01000319.1 GCF_003336425.1 Marinitenerispora sediminis
GGGGGAGGTGGTCACGGGTGCCTCGCTCGACGGTGGGAGGGGCGAATTGCGGCCAGTCACCGTGAAACTACTCGACGGTCCGCCGCACGGCCAGGGCGCCGGTCATCCTGTGGACGGGCACCGGCCCGCGTCCCCGGCGGCGGTCTCGCCGGACCGGCCGCCGGCGGCCTCGTCCGGGTGCTCCGCCGGTCCGGGTGCGGCCGCGGTCTCCGGTGCCCCGGCCGCGGGCACCGCCGGTCCGCCGCCGGGTGCGCGGCGGCGCGGACGCCGGCCGCCCAGGACCATGAGGACGGCCCCGCCGACCAGCACCACCGCGGTGAGCCCGCCCAGGCCCTCGCCGTCGTCGCCGTAGGAGGCGCGGAACAGCGCGCCGAGCCCGACGTGCAGCAGCGCCCACAGCGAGCTGCCGAGGGCGGCCCAGGCGATGAAGCGCCGGTAGGGCATCCCGACGGTGCCGGCGAGGACCGGGACCACGGCGTGCACCACGGCGACGAACCGCGACCCGACAATGGCCAGTCCCCCGCGCGGCCGCGCCAGGATCTCCTCCGCGTGCTCCCAGCGCTCCTCGCCGATCCACCGCCCCATGCGGCTGTACCGGAACCGGTCGCCGAACGTGCGGCCGACCAGGTAGCCGCCGCTCTCACCGATCAGCGCGCCCGCGAGCGTCGCGGCGAGGATGAGCGCGAACTCGCCGGCGCTCGTCACACCGGCTCCGGCCACGAGCACGACCGGGTCCCCCGGGGCGACGAGGCCCACGAGCACCATCGTCTCCAGGGCCATGAACACGAGGACGGTTCCCGCCACCAGCGGCGACGGGAGATCAGAGAGGGACGCCAGCAGGGCGTCCGCGGAGAAGGGCATGCGTACGATTCTGGCGCTCCCCGCGGGCCGCGGGGCGCCGGCCCCGGCCGGCTCCGGGGACGGCGGGTCGCGGTCCGGTCCTTTCCGTCACGGTGGCGCTCGGTGGAGGTTGCGGCCGACCCCGCGGTCCGGGCGTCCGGAGCGGGTGCGGTCGTGCGCGGCGCGGGGACGTCGGTCGGGGACCGCGGGAAGGCGCGGGGGT
>NZ_QEIO01000320.1 GCF_003336425.1 Marinitenerispora sediminis
CTAGGACGTGTTTGGAAAGTTCAGAGCCATTCCCCGATGGCCGCGACCAGGACGGTGGCCTCGAACCTCAAGGCGAGCTTGTCAAAGCGCGTGGCTACCGCCCGGTTGCGTTTGAGCCGGTTGATCCCGCACTCCACCGCATGCCGGTTACCGTAGTCGGCCTGGTCGAACGCGGGAGGTCGACCACCCCGCCGGCCTTTACGCTTACGGTTGGCCACCCGGTCCACCGGTTCGGGAATGGTCGCCCTGATCTTGCGTCTGCGCAGGTGTGCGCGGATCCCCGCCGAGCTGTACGCCTTGTCGGCGCGCACCAGGTCCGGGCGGGTGCGCGCCGGACCGCCCCGACCATGCGGTGCCACGCGGATGCGTTCCATGACCGCTTCGAACCGCGGGGCGTCCCCGCGCTGCCCGGCCGTGACGAGGACCGCGAGGGGTTTTTGTCCCTGCTCGCACGCCAGGTGGATCTTGGTGGTGAACCCGCCGCGGGAGCGGCCCAGCGCGTGGTCGGCGGGCTCGACCGTTTCGTGATCTCGCCCGGCCCCTTTTTCACCGCGCCGGCGGCGTGCTGGTGGGCGCGCACGATGGTGGAGTCGACGTTGACCTGCCAGCTGATCAGGGCGGCCGCGTCCGCGCGGGACTGCAGTCTGGCCAAGATGTGGGCCCAGACGCCGGTCAGGGTCCAGCGGCGGAACAGGTCATAGACCGTGGCCCAGGGGCCGTAGCGTTGGGGGATGTCGCGCCAGGGCGCGCCGGTGCGGGTGCGCCAGCGGATGCCGTTGATGAGGGTGCGTCTGGAGTGGGTCGGTGGTCGTCCGGTGGTGGGGGCGGGGAGCAGGGGTTCGAGCAGCGCCCATTGGGCATCGGTGAGGTCACCGCGCCCGGGGGCGGGTAGGGTCGGCACGAAGCCTCCGGTTCACATGGTCTTCTTGGTCGTTGATCCATGTACCGGAGGCTTCACTCATGCCCGGGATCGACACGCGCACGGTTACTGTTCTGACGCTGATTGCCCCAGTTTCAAACAGTTTCCAAACACTCCCTAG
>NZ_QEIO01000033.1 GCF_003336425.1 Marinitenerispora sediminis
GGGGTAGGGGGTGGCGGCCGGAGGGGGAGCCGCCGTGCCCGCCCGCCGCCGGTCCGGCGGCGGGCGGAGAGGCGCGGCACCGGACGCGGCAGGGGCTGCCGGAGGTCCTCCGCAACGAAGCGGGCCGGCACCCCGTACGGGGCGCCGGCCGGGACATCGCAGCCGGGGAGGCTCAGATGTCGTAGTAGAGCTCGAACTCGCGGGGGTGCGGGCGGAGCCGCAGCGAGTCGATCTCCTCGGTGCGCTTGTAGTCCACGTAGGTCTCGATGAGGTCCTGCGTGAACACGCCGCCCTCGAGCAGGTACTCGTGGTCGGCCTCCAGGGTGTCCAGGGCCTCGTCGAGGGACCCGGGCACCTTCTGGATCGCGGTGGCCTCCTCGGGCGGCAGCTCGTAGAGGTCCTTGTCCACCGGCTCCGGCGGCTCGATCTTGTTCTTGATGCCGTCGATGCCGGCCATGAGCAGCGCGGCGAAGGCCAGGTAGGGGTTCGCGGACGGGTCGGGCACCCGGAACTCCAGGCGCTTGGCCTTCGGGTTGGCGCCGGTCAGCGGGATGCGGATGCACGCGGAGCGGTTGCGCTGCGAGTACACCAGGTTGACGGGGGCCTCGAAGCCGGGCACCAGGCGGTGGTAGGAGTTCACCGTCGGGTTGGTCAGCGCCAGCAGCGACGGGGCGTGCTTGAGCAGGCCGCCGATGTAGTAGCGGGCGGTGTCGGACAGCTGCGCGTACCCCGACTCGTCGAAGAACAGCGGCGCGCCGTCCTTCCACAGGCTCTGGTGGACGTGCATGCCGGAGCCGTTGTCACCGAAGACCGGCTTGGGCATGAACGTCACCGACTTGCCGGCCTCGTTCGCCACGTTCTTGACGATGTACTTGTACAGCTGGACGGTGTCCGCGGTCTTCAGCAGGGTGCCGAACCGGAAGTCGATCTCGGCCTGGCCGGCGGTGCCGACCTCGTGGTGCTGGATCTCGACCTCGATGCCCGCCTCGATGAGCGTGCGGACCATCCGGGAGCGCAGGTCGCTGTAGTGGTCGACCGGCTCGACCGGGAAGTAGCCGCCCTTGTAGCGCGGACGGTAGCCGAGGTTCGCGCTGCCGTTCTGGGTGCCGGTGTTCCAGGCGCCCTCGACGGAGTCGATGTAGTAGAAGCTCTGGTTTTCCTTCGTCTCGAACCGCACATCGTCGAAGATGTAGAACTCGGCCTCGGGGCCGAAGAACGCGGTGTCGGCGATGCCGGTGCCCTTGAGGTAGGCCTCAGCCTTGCGGGCGACGTTGCGCGGGTCGCGGCTGTAGGACTCCAGGGTGAAGGGGTCGTGCACGAAGAACGTCAAGTTCAGCGTCTTGTACTCGCGGAACGGGTCGATCACGGCGGTGCTGAAGTCCGGGAGCAGCAGCATGTCCGACTCGTGGATGGCCTGGAAGCCGCGGATCGAGGAGCCGTCGAACATGAGGCCATCGCTGAAGGTGCCCTCGGTGACGTTCTCGATGGGGAGCGTGAAGTGGTGGGTCGCCCCGAACAGGTCCGTGAAACGGACGTCGAGGAACTGGACTCCCTCGCTCCGGGTGTAGGCCAAAAGCTCTTCGGCACTGCTGAACAAGACTTACCTCCGTGCAGGTGTAGAGGTCGCGCGGATGGGCTGCCCGCCTCGTCGCGAACACCTGATGACGCCACCTCCCGGCTACGCAACCGACGCTAGGAGCAGCCCATTTCCGGGCAGTGTCTCCAATGTTTCGCCGATGTTACGGGGGTGGTGGTTTTCCCCGTCAGAGGTGTGATCAACCCCGCTGCGGGTAACGCCGGGGTATTTGAGGTTCCTTGCCCTGCCCGGGGCGGTGGGGAGCGGCGGTCGGCGCCCAGTACCGTGGTCGTCATGGGTGACATCGACGCGGAGTGGGCGGACGGTAAAGGATCCTCCCAGGAGTTCAGCTACCGCGGCAACCGGCTCGGGCTGCCGCGTTCCGGTTCCGGTTCCGTACCGGGTTTCGGACGCCGAATCGCGGCGGTGCTCCTCGACTGGTTACTCAGCGTCGCCGCCGCCGGGCTCTTCTCCGGCGCAGACCCCGCCCAGACGGCCAACACCGCGCTACTGGTCTTCGCGGCCCAGAACGTCGTGCTGCTGAGCCTGCTCGGCACCACGGTCGGCAGGGGCATGGTGGGCATCCGGGTGGTCGCCACCGGGGAGCGCCGCCTGCCGTGGCCCGTCGCCGTGCTGGTGCGCACCGTGCTGCTCTGCCTGGTGGTCCCCGCCGTCGTCTACGACCGCGACCAGCGCGGCCTCCACGACCGGGCCGCCGGGACGGTGACGCAGCGGATCTGACGGCGGCACCGGGCGCCCGCACCGCGGAGCGGCCCGCCCGCCGGCCCAACGCGCGCGGCCCCCGCCCGGATCGGGCGGGGGCCGCGTCGTCGTGCGGGTACCGGGTGGCGAATCAGCGTCCCTGCTTGGGGCCCTTCGGCATCTTCACACCCTTGGGGATGGGGCCCTTGGGCATCTGCATGGCCGGCGGCAGCGCCTTGAGGCGGTAGCGCAGCTCCGCGACCTCGGCCTTGCCCAGGTTGCGCGGCAGCTTCAGCATCCGCTTCTGGAGGTCGGCGATGGGCACCTGGCCCTCGCCCCGGCCGACCTGGACGTCGTAGATGGGAGTGTGGTAGGCGACCCGCGCCACCCGCTTCTTCTCCGCCGCGATGAGCCCCTTCAGCCGCTGCGGGTCGCCCTCGCCGACCAGCACCACGCCCGGTCGGCCGACCGCGCGGTGCACGATGTCCATGCTGCGGTTGCCGTTCACGCCCGGGTCGACCGACCAGTCGCCGCGCATGTTCTCCAGTACCGCCATGCCCGCGCCGAGCTGGCCGTCCAGCATCTGGTACTGGATGCGCTGGGCGCTGCGGGTGAAGAGCAGGAACCCGGCGATGAAGGCCACCGGGATGCCGAGCAGGATCCAGTACAGCCAGCTCCCGGTGAGGAACCCGCCCAGGACGGCGAGCGCCAGCACGAGCACCGAGACGCCCACCGCGAGCGGGATGCTCTTGGGGCTCTGCCGGTGCACGAGCTTCGCGACCAGGCCGATCTGCTTGAATCTGCCGGGGGGCTTCTCGGCACCGCCCCCGCCCTTGGCGCTGGTCGCCGGGCTGTTCTGGGAGTCCTTGGGCTGCTTCGCCATACTCCAAGGATATGGGGAGTGGGGGAGCATACGTGAAACGGCAGCCGGGGGCTGCCGTTTCAGGTTCATTACGTTGTCGCGGACCGCTCCCCGCCGCAGCCGGCCGGAACCCGCCAGGTCAGGCCGACACGCGCTCGGCGCGCCGCTCCACCGCCTGCCGGTACAGCCGGCCGGCGCGGTAGGAGGAGCGCACCAGCGGACCGGACATCACTCCGGCGAAGCCGATCTCCTCGGCCTCCGCGCTCAGCTCCGCGAACTCCTCCGGCTTGACCCACCGGTCGATCGGGTGGTGCAGCTTGGAGGGGCGCAGGTACTGGGTGATGGTCAGCAGGTCGCAGCCGGCCTCGTGCAGGTCCCGCATGGCCTGGCTGATCTCGTGGCGCTCCTCGCCCATGCCCAGGATGAGGTTGGACTTGGTGACCAGCCCGTCCTCGCGCGCCCGGGTGATGACCTCCAGCGACCGCTCGTAGCGGAAACCCGGCCGGATCCGCTTGAAGATCCGCGGCACCGTCTCGATGTTGTGCGCGAGCACCTCCGGACGGGACCCGAACACCTCGGCCAGCTGGCCGGGGTCGGCGTTGAAGTCCGGGATCAGCAGCTCGACACCGGTGCCGGGGTTCAGCTCGTGGATCTTGCGGACGGTCTCGGCGTACAGCCACGCCCCGCCGTCGTCGAGGTCGTCCCGGGCCACGCCGGTGACGGTGGCGTACTTCAGGCCCATCGTGCGGACCGACTCCGCCACCTTCAGCGGCTCCCGGCGGTCCAGCGCCGTGGGCTTGCCCGTGGCGATCTGGCAGAAGTCGCAGCGCCGGGTGCACTGGTCACCGCCGATGAGGAACGTGGCCTCGCGGTCCTCCCAGCACTCGTAGATGTTCGGGCAGCCCGCCTCCTGGCACACCGTGTGCAGGCCCTCGCGGCGGACCAGCGAGTGCAGCTCGGTGTACTCCGGCCCCATCTTCGCCTTGATCTTGATCCACGGCGGCTTCTTCTCGATGGGGACCTGGCTGTTGCGGGCCTCGACCCGCAGCAGCTTGCGGCCCTCTGGAGCGACGCTCAACGCCTTTCCTTTCCTCATCCCTCGTGGGGTCGTCGTCCTGGGTGGCCTGCGCGGCGGATGAACCGGGAGGCGCACCCGCCCGGCGCCGTGCGCGGCCGCGGGTTACGCGGACGCCGCCGCCGCGAGCGCGGGCAGTTCGGGCGCACCCTCGCTACGCCGGTAGGCGGGTGCTTCCAGCACGTCGGCCAGGTGGCGCTCGGTGAGCGCGAGCACGTCGGCCACCCGCACCCGGCGCCCCAGCTCGCGCGACAGCGATGTGACTCCGGCGTCGGAGATCCCGCACGGGACGATCCGGTCGAACCACGACAGGTCATTGTCGCAGTTGACGGCGAACCCGTGCATCCCGACCCCGCGGGCGATCCGGCAGCCGATGGCGGCGATCTTCCGCTCGATGAGCCCGCGCCCGGGGTCGGCCGCCAGCCACACGCCGGTGCGCCCCTCGACGCGGATGCCGGTGAGGCCGAACTCGGCGATCGTTCGGATGATCGCCTCCTCCAGCATGCGCACGTAGGCGACGACGTCGATCGGCTCGCGCAGCCGCACGATGGGGTAGGCGGTGAGCTGGCCCGGCCCGTGCCAGGTGATCTTGCCGCCGCGGTCGATGTCGACCACCGGCGCGCCCGGGTCGGTCTGCGGGCGGTCCCACGGGCCGGTGCGCTTGCCGGCCGTGTAGACGGGCTCGTGCTCGAGCATGAGCACGGTGTCGGGGACGAGGCCGGCGACGCGTCGCCGGTGCAGCTCGCGCTGGAGGTCCCACCCCTCCTGGTAGGGGACCGGGGCGTCGCCCAGCCAGGCGAATACGAGATCACTCACGCGTTCCACCTTACGCCCCGGATCCGCCGCGGATGATGTCGGATAGGGCACCTCGCACCTCCGGGTTCCGGAAGGAATAACCGGCGTCCAGCAGGCGTTGCGGCCGGACGCGCTGGCTCACGAGGACCGCCTCGTCGGCGAAGCCGCCCAGCGCGGCCCGCACGGCGAGGGCCGGCGCCGACAGCGCGGCCGGGCGCCGCAGGGCCCGGCCCAGCGCCGAGGTGAACTCCGCGTTGGTCACCGGCTCCGGCGCGCAGAGGTTCACCGGCCCGGTGAGCTCGGGCCGCTCCAGCAGGAACCGGACGGCGCCCACCTCGTCAGCCAGCGAGATCCAGCTGAGGTACTGCCGGCCGTCGCCGAGCCGTGCGCCGAGCCCGGCCCGGAACAGCGGCAGCAGGGCGGCGAGCAGCCCGCCCGAGCGCGCCAGCACCACCGCGCTGCGCAGGTGCGCCACCGAGACTCCCGCGCGCTCGGCCGGCCGCGTGGCGGCCTCCCAGTCGACCACGAGGTCGGCGAGGAAGCCGGTGCCCCTCGGCGTGTCCTCGGTGGCCGTGCGCTCGCCGGTGTCGCCGTAGAAGCCGACCGCCGACGCCGACAGCAGCCGCGCGGGCGGCCGCTCCATCCGGCCCAGGGCGGCGGCCAGCGCGGCGGTGCCCTGGATCCGGCTCTCCCGGATCGACGCCTTGCGCGCCCGGGTCCACCGGGCCGGGCCCAGCGGACGCCCCGCCAGGTGCACCACGGCGTCCGTCCCCGCCAGCCCGGAGGTGTCCACCTCTCCGCCGTAGGGGTCCCAGCCGACCTCTCCCGAGGTGCGCGGTGTCCGCCGCACCAGGTGCAGCACCTCGTGTCCGTCGTGCGCCAGCGACTCGCTCAGTGCGGTGCCGATCAGCCCCGACGCCCCGGTGATCGCGATCCTCATGCCCGGGTGCCTACCCGGCCGGGGGCCGGGCCGCACCCCGCGGGGGCCCGCCACCGGGGTACGTCCGGGGGGTGAATCCCGATGTGGCGCAGAAAACCGCGCGGATTCCCGGGAAACTGGTGCGCCCACTGCAGTGGGTGCATTACTGTGAGTGGTGGGCAACGAGCCGCGTGTAAGCGGTGTTGGAACCTCCGGTGGTCCCGTACCGCCGGAAACCGACCTTGGTGATGGGGATCATCAGGGGATGGTGATTGGTGGGGTGAAGAAAAGGGGCGGTACCCGTTCGCGGGTACCGCCCCTCTCCGTGTGCCCGTGTGCCGGGACGGCGCCATGCGGACCGTGGCGGTGCACGCTCCCCAGCACGCCGCTGCCGCCGTCGGCCGCCTCCGGACACGGGGACGCCCCGGATGGTCCGCCGGACCGTCCGGGGCGCCCTGCGGTGCCCGTCGGCGGGGCTACGCCAGGCCCAGCTCCGCCTCGAACGCGCCCTCCTCCAGGCGGGCGCGGACGTCGGTGAGGAAGCGGGCCGCGTCGGCGCCGTCGATCAGCCGGTGGTCGTAGCTCAGCGAGAGGTAGGCCATCGAGCGGACGGCGATGACCTCGCCCAGCTGCGCGTCCTCCACCACCACGGGGCGCTTCACCACGGCGCCGGTGCCGAGGATGGCCACCTGCGGCTGGTTGATGATCGGCGTCTCGAAGAGCGCACCGGCGCTGCCCGTGTCGGTCAGCGTGAAGGTGCCGCCGCTGAGCTCGTCGGGGTTGAGGCCGCCGGTGTGCGCGCGCTCGGAGAGGTCGGCGACCTTGCGGGCCAGGCCGCCCAGGTTGAGGTCGCCCGCGTCCTTGATCACCGGAGCCAGCAGGCCGCGCTCGGTGTCCACCGCGATGCCGAGGTTCTCGATGCTGTGGTAGGTGACCTCCCGCTTGGCGCCGTCGATGACGGCGTTCAGCTTCGGGTGCGCCTTCAGCGCCTCGACCGTGGCCAGGGCGAAGAACGGGAAGAAGTCCAGCTCCACGCCCTCGCGGGCGGCGAAGTCGGCCGCGGCCTGCTCACGGAGCCGGGCGATCCGGGTGACGTCGACCTCGATCACCTGGGTGAGCTGGGCGGAGGTGTGCAGCGACTCCACCATCTGCTCGGCGATGGTCTGGCGCAGCCGGGTCATCGGCTCCGTGCGGCCGCGCAGCTTGGTGTCGGCGGCGACCACCCGCGGCGCCGCCGGCGCCGCGGCGGCCGGAGCGGCGGGACGCTGCTCGCGCTGGCGGCGGGCGGCCTCCTGCACGTCCTGCTTGCGGATCCGCCCGCCGACGCCGGTCCCCCGGACGGTGCTCAGGTCGACGCCCTGCTCGGCGGCGAGCTTGCGCACCAGCGGCGTCACGTAGGCCTCGCCGTTGGTGTCGGTGCCGCTCGCGCGGCCGGTGCCGCTCAGCGTCTCGACGTCCACCGGCGGGGTGGACTCCTCACGGCTGGGCCGCGCAGCCGGAGCCGGAGCCCGCTCCGGCTCCGGCTGCGCGGCCTCGGCGGGGGCGGCGGTCTCCGCCGCGGGAGCCTCTCCCGCGGCGCCGATGAGCGCGATCTCGGCGCCGACCTCGACGGTCTCGTCCTCGGCGACGAGGATCTTGGTCAGGACACCGGCGACCGGCGACGGGATCTCCGTGTCGACCTTGTCGGTCGAGACCTCGAGGAGCGGCTCGTCGGCCTCGACGGTGTCGCCCTCCTTCTTCAGCCACTGGGTGACGGTGCCCTCAGTGACGCTTTCGCCCAGCGCGGGCATGGAAATGGAAGTCGGCATGAGTTCCTCTTAGGTGGTTCTGTCCAAGCGGCTGCGGAGCGGGATACCAGCCCGGGCGGTTGCGGAGCGGGAAACCAGCCCGAGCGGCTGCGGAACGGGAAACGGGCGGACGCTGGGAGCGCTTCTAGAACTGTATGTCCAGCTCAGGCCGGGACCGCCGACCGGGCGGCGTGCCGCCGCGGTGGTACCGGCGCCTCACTGGCCCGCCGCCGCGCGGACCGCGCCGCCGGCCGGATCGCGGGCCGCCGGGACGTTCGCTGTCAGCGGGTGGACGGGGAGTCGGGACCCGGGCCGCGGTCCGGGCCGCCGGTGGTACCGGCGCGGCCCGGACCGCGGCCCCGGTGAAGGGCGGCGCTGCGGAAAGCCCGGCCCGCTCCGCCGCCCCTCGCGTCAGTCGTGGACGTGCAGCGGCTTGCCGGCGAGTGCGAGGTGCGCCTCGCCCAGCGCCTCCGACTGGGTCGGGTGCGGGTGGATGAGCTGCGCGACCTCGGAGGGCAGCGCCTCCCAGTTGTAGATCAGCTGGCCCTCGGCGACGAGCTCGCCGACCCGGCTGCCCACCATGTGGACGCCCAGCACCGGGCCGTCCTTCTGGGCGATGACCTTCACCGCGCCCTGCGTCTGCAGGATCTGGCTCTTGCCGTTGCCGCCCAGGTTGTAGGTGATCTCCTGGATCTCGTAGCCGCGCTCCTTGGCGACCTTCGAGGTGATGCCGACCGAGGCGACCTCGGGCTCGCAGTAGGTGACGCGCGGAACGCCGTCGTAGTCGATGTTCACCGGGTTCAGTCCGGCGATGTGCTCGGCCACGAAGATGCCCTCGGCGAAGCCGACGTGCGCCAGCTGCAGGGTCGGGATGAGGTCGCCCACCGCGTAGATGCTGCCCACGCCGGTGTGCAGGTTCTCGTCGACCTGGACGAAGCCGCGCTCCAGCCGCAGGCCCGCCTCCTCGTAGCCCAGGCCCTCGGAGACCGGGCCGCGGCCGACGGCGACCAGCAGCAGCTCGGCCTCCAGCGACTTGCCGTTCTTCAGGGTGACCGCGACACCGCTGTCGGTGGTCTTCACGGTCTCGAACGGCGTGCCCAGCTCGTACTTGATGCCGCGCTTGCGGAACGCCCGCTCCAGCAGCTTCGAACTGGACTCCTCCTCCACCGGGACGAGGTGGGGGAGGGCCTCCACGATGGTGACCTCGGCGCCGTAGGACCGCCACACGCTCGCGAACTCGACCCCGATGACGCCGCCGCCGAGCACGATGACCGACTCCGGCACGCGGTCCAGCTTGAGCGCGTCGTCGCTGGAGATGATCTTCTCGCCGTCCAGCTCCAGGCCGGGCAGCGTCTTCGGCTTGGAGCCGGTGGCCAGCAGGATGTTGCGGCCCTGGTAGACGGCGTCGCCGACGGTGATCTGGTCGGTCCCGGTGAGGCGGCCCTCGCCCTCGACGATGGTGATGCCGCGGCTCTTCAGCAGGCCGCCCAGGCCGCGGAACAGCCCGCCGATCACCTTGTCCTTGTACTTGTGCACCGCCGCCATGTCGATGCCCTCGAACGTGGCCTTCACACCGAAGGTCTCGCTGTCGCGCGCGCTCTCCGCCACCTCGGCGGAGTGCAGCAGGGCCTTGGTCGGGATGCAGCCGCGGTGCAGGCAGGTGCCGCCGACCTTGTCTTTCTCGATCAGGGCGACGCTCAGGCCCAGCTCGGAGGCGCGCAGCGCGGCCGCGTAGCCGCCGCTGCCGCCGCCCAGGACGACGAGGTCGAAGGTGCCGCCGCTCTCACTCACGGGAAGGACACTCCTTGGTTTCCGGATCGGTCTGTGTCTTGGTCAGACAATTCGTACGGCCGGCTGCGGATCGCACCCGGCCGTCGTTCCTCTTCAGTTGTCGGCATAGGTCTCGGCGATGCGCACCAGTGTGCGCGTCGCCGCCCCGGTGCCGCCCTTGGGGGTGTAGCCGTGCGGTTGGCCCTGGTTGAAGGCCGGCCCGGCGATGTCGAGATGCGCCCAGCGGACACCGTCCTCGATGAACTCGCGGAGGAACACGCCCGCGCTCAGCATGCCGCCCCAGCGCTCGCCGGCCACGTTGGCGATGTCGGCGACGGAGGAGTCCAGGCCCTTGCGCAGCTCGTCGGGGAGCGGCATGGGCCAGGCGGACTCGCCGGCCGCGCCGGCGGCGGCGAGCACGCCGTCGCGGACCTCGTCGTCGTTGGCCATGACCGCGAACACGCGGGTGCCCAGCGCCACCAGCTGCGCGCCGGTGAGCGTGGCGACGTCCACGATCAGGTCGGGGCGGTCCTCGTGCGCCCGGACCAGGGCGTCGGCCATGACCAGGCGGCCCTCGGCGTCGGTGTTCAGCACCTCGACGGTCTTGCCGCCGTAGATGGTCAGGACGTCGGAGGGGCGCTGCGCCGTGCCGCTCGGCATGTTCTCGGCGATGGCGAGGTAGCCGACCACGTTGACCGCGGGCTTCAGTACCGCGATGGCGCGCAGGGCGGCCAGCACCGCCGCCGCGCCGCCCATGTCGGACTTCATCCAGTCCATGGAGGCGGCGGGCTTCAGCGACAGACCGCCGGAGTCGAACGTGATGCCCTTGCCCACGAACGCGACGGTCTTCGTGGCCTCGGGGTGGGAGTAGGCGAGCCGGACCAGCCGCGGCGGGTTGGCGGAGCCCTGGCCCACGCCGATGATGCCGCCGTAGCCGCCCTCGGCGAGCGCCTGCTCGTCCAGCGTCACGACGTCGATGCCGGTGTCGCGGGCGACCTCCTCGGCGACGCCCGCCAGGTCCTCGGGGTGCAGGTCGGCCGGGGCGGTGTTGACGAGGTCGCGGGCCAGGTTCACCGACTCGGCGAGGACCAGCGCCCGCTCGGCCGCCGCGTCGGCGCCGTCGGCGGAGCTGACCAGCAGGAGCTCGGCCGCCCGCGCCGTGTCGTCGGCGTCGGTGCGGTAGCGGTCGAAGGCGTAGTTGCCGAGCAGGGCGCCCAGTCCCACGGCGGCGGCCTGCTCGGTGGTCTGCGCCGGGAGCGCCAGGGCGACCCGGGCTTTGCCCTCCAGCGCCCGCAGCGCCGCACCGGCCGCACGGGCCAGCACCTCGGAGGTGACGCCGCTGCCGTCAGCGGGAGCGTCTCCCAGACCGACCGCGACCACCACCGGCGCGGTGACGGCGCCCAGGGCCGGGACGACGCGGACCTCCTCCGGGCTGCCGCTGGAACCCAGCAGCTCCAGCGTCCGGGCGAGGCCGCCGGAGAACGCGGAGTCGACGTCGTGAGCGCCCGACGCGGGCTCCGGTCCGTCGGCTCCGGAGTGGTAGCCGACGACAACCGCGTCGGCGTCGAGCGAACTGGGGGATTCCGTAATGACTGACAGCGACGTGCTCACGAAGTCGATGCTAGTCCTTGTGACGTGCGGCCGGACACGTGACTCCCGCCGCGCGGCGCCACCGCCGCACCGATCGCGCGAGCCCTCCCGGCGGGCCGCCGAGGGCGCCCGAGGCGCCGATACGGCCACGCGCCTCGTCCTTCCCGCGGTGGGGGAGGCGGCTCTCGACCTGGGGTTTCGCGCCGCACACCGCCGTGGGGCCGGGCTCAGCGTCCTGGCCGGCCCGGCGCCCGGCACCGCTCGCGGCCAGTGCGGATCCGTCCCGGCGGGAACGGTCGCACGGGCATCGACGCGCCGGCGCCGGGAGGGGTTCCGGCCGTGTGAAGAAATGTGACGATGGCGACAAAACCCCAGCAGCGCCCCCGGCGTGGCGGCCCGGGAGGAGCCCACGGAAATCCGGTTGCCGCGCCGTTTCCGGCCACGTTAGCGTCGCGCCGTGACCTACGAGCACCCACTGGCGTACCTGCTCGGACTGGAGGGAGTCGCCCTGCTGCGGGCCTTCGCCGGCGAGCACGACCGGGACTTCGTGGAAGCGCGCATCGCCGAGATCCGCGAACTGCTCGACGACGACTCGCTGGCCGACGCGGCCGTGGCCGTCGATCCGGTGGACGCGGTCGAGGGGTACCGGGTGTGGTCGGCAAGCTACGACGACGGCCGCAACCCCGCGTTCGACCTCGACGAGCCGGTGGTGGGGGAGATCCTCGACGCGCTCCCGGCGGGCGTCGCCGTGGACGCCGCGTGCGGCACCGGCCGGTACTCGGCGGTCCTCGCCGGGCGCGGCCACCGGGTCATCGGCGTGGACGGCACCCCGGAGATGCTCGCCCGGGCCCGCACGCGCGTGCCGGGCGGCACGTTCCTCACGGGCGACCTGCACCGGCTGCCCGTGGCCGGCGCCGGAGCGGACCTGGTGGTCTGCGCCCTGGCGCTCACGCACGTCCCCGCACTCGGCCCGGTCCTGGCGGAGTTCGCCCGGGTGCTGCGCCCCGGCGGCCACCTAATCCTCACCGACGTCCACCCCGAACGGGTCCTGCGCGGCTCGAACCCGTCCCTGCGCACCCCGGACGGCCGCCCCGGCCGCCTGCCCGGCTACCACCACCCGATCGGGAGCTATCTGCGGGCGGCCCTGTCCGTCGGCCTGCACCCGCTCCGGTGCGAGGAACCGGCACCGCCGCCCCGGCCGCCGGTCCCGGCCCCGCCACCGGGGGAGCGGACGCCCGGCCCGTGGGACCTGTGGCCGTGGTCCCTGACCGACCTGGTCCCCGAGGCGGCCCGGGCGGCCGACGCGGGAGTGCCGGCGATGGTCGTCTGGCATTTCCGACTGGCCGGGTCCTGACAACGGCGGAGGGGCGGTGACGGGGGCGTCACGGCCCGGGCACCTTGGCGAGGGGCTTCTCCCGTCCCGGCCGGAGGAGGCCCGAGCGTTCGCGGCGGTCCAACGCGCGCTGCGTGGGAGGAGGGTGAGTCGCTCAGTACTCGCCCTCATGGGCGCTATGGGTAAATCGGCAGAAGTGGTGCGAAACGGCGCTCGGGCTTGGTAGCGTCCCAGGTCAACGAGACTGCTCCCCGCGCACGCGGGGATGACCCCGCGACGTTGGCCAGAGCCCGCCGGACGCGCAGCTGCTCCCCGCGCACGCGGGGGTGACCCTGAAGGCGTCCGAGGCGGAGCGGCCGGCAACGGCCGCTCCCCGTCTACGCGGGGATGCCGCCCCACTGCATGGTCGCCGTCGCCGTCACCAGGGTGACCGTCGTCGCGGTCTCCGACAGGGCGCCCAGGACGTCGCCGGTGATGCCGCCGAGGCGGCGCACCGCGTGGCGGAGTACCAGGGCGGCGACCGCCAGGCCGGCCGCCAGTGCCGCGAGGAGGCCCGGGCTCGCCAGACCCAGGGGCAGGACGGCGAGGGTGGCGGCGAGTGCGGCGCTCCGGGGGACCGTGCCCGCGACCAGGGCGCCCAGGCCCTCGGGGCGGGCCGGGGGGATCGCCGGGGTGCACGACCACGTGATGGCCAGCCGGCCGGTCAGTGCCGCGGTGGCCAGGGCGGCCACGGCGGTGGCCGGTCCCTCCGCTGCCAGGTGGGCGAGGGCGAGGACCTGCGCCAGCAGGGTCAGGACCAGGGTGATCACGCCGAAGGGCCCGATGTCGGAGCGGCGCATCACCTCCAGGGCGCCCTCCGCGGGGCGCGCGCTACCCAGGCCGTCGGCGAGGTCGGCCAGGCCGTCCAGGTGCAGTCCCCGGGTCAGCAGCGCCAGCGCGGCCACCGCGAGTACCGCGGCCAGGTGGACGGGCAGCCCGGCCCACACCGCCGAGGCGAGGGCGAGCCCGCCGGCCAGTGCGAGCGGCAGGCCCACCAGCGGGGCCAGCGCCATGGCCCATCCGGCGGCCGTCCGGTCCACCCGGGTCACGTGCACCGGGAACACGGTCAGCGTGCCCACCGAGAGGCGCAGGCCGGCCAGGGCGGCGGCCAGGACGGCGGTCACGGAAGCTGCAGGACGCGGCCGGCCGTCACCAGGGCGACCTCCTCGGACTCCGCGGCGAGCAGCTGGTTCAGCCGGCCCAGCCAGTCGCGGAACAGCCGACCGCTGGCCGTCGCGGGCACCACGCCGGAGCCCACCTCGTTGGTCACCGCCACGACGTAGGCGGAGCAGCCGCGCCAGGCCGACACGAGTTCGGCGACCCGGTTCCAGACCGCCTCCTCGGCGTCGGCTGGCGGGACCTCCCGCCACAGCCCGCACTCCTCCATGGTCGCGGCCAGCCAGGTGCCGACGCAGTCCAGCAGCACCGCCCCCGCGGCCTCCGCCAGCACGCCGGCGGCATCCCCGGTCTCCACGGTCCGCCACCACCAGGGGCGGCGCTCCTGGTGGGCCGCCACCCGCTTCGCCCAGTCCGCGTCGTCGCCGGGCCGCGGACCGGTGGCCAGGTAGGTGACCTCCGGTTCGCCGAGCATCCGGCGCTCGGCCTCGGCCGACTTTCCCGACCGCGCGCCACCGGTGAGCAGCACCCGGTACGGGCCGCGGATCCGCGGCGGCGGCCAGGCCGAGGGCGGGCAGCGCAGTTCCTGGCCGTCGGAGGGGGCGAGCGCTCCCCACAGCCGGGCCCGCCGGGCGAACTCGGCCGGCGAGTGCACGCGGTGGTCGCCGCCGAGCGCCACCACGGCGGTCGTGTTGCCCACCACGCCCGCGCGGCGGAGCGCGCCGATGGTCATCGGCGACTCCACGACGTCGACGAGCGCGACGTCCACCTGCTGCGGCGGGACGGCGGAGCGGGACCCGCCCTCCGCTGCCGCGGGGGCGGCCTCGTCGGGCCGCGGCTCGGCGGCCGAGGGCGCCGCGTACAGCAGCCGGCCGCCGTCCGGCCCGTCCACCCGCAGTCCGTACGGGGTCTCGGTGGCGGTGTAGCCCGGCGGGACGCGGGTCGGCGCGACCCCGGGCGCGGGCAGGGCGAACGCCTGGTCCACGGTCACCCGGACGGGGAGCCGGCGGGCCTGCGTCGCCCGGTTGCACGACGCGCAGTGGCAGTGCGGAGCGGGCCAGCCGGCCGGACCGGCCGTTCCCGAGAGTCGGATGTGCACGCCCGCAAGGTACCAACTCGGAGCGGGCAACCTGCGGTTAGGCTCGTGTCGTTCGAGCAGGCTGTGACGGAGGGTGATCCATGGCGTGGAGTTGGCGGTACGAGAGCGCCGAGGGGACCGTACTGCGGGACGAGGCGCTGCCGGCGGAGCTGTTCTCCTCGCGTGGCGACGCGGAGAGCTGGCTCGGCGAGTTCTGGAAGGAGCTGCGGGCCGGCGGCGCGCAGCAGGTGACGCTGCTGGAGAACGACACGGTCGTGTACACGATGGGCCTCAACTCGGCCGAGTAGCCCCGCACGCACCGCGCCCTCCGGGCCGGGGCGGGCCGGTGACGGCGGTGGGGCCGCCCGCCGGGGCGGCCCCACCGCCCTCACGCGGTCGGTTCCGGGGTCACGGACGCCGTGCGGGGCTCGCCGTGAGCGCCGGGTCGCGCCGGACGCTGTCGCCGAGGACCTCGTCGATCCGGCGCAGCAGGTCCGCGTCGAGCTTGACCCCCGCCGCCTTGGCGTTGTCCCGCACCTGCTCCGGCCGCGAGGCGCCGATGATGGCCGAGGACACGTTCTCGTTCTGCAGTACCCACGCCACCGCCAGCTGGGCCATGGTCAGCCCGGCCTCCTTGGCCAGCGGCCGCAGGTCTTGCACGCGGCGCACCGTCTCCTCGTCCTCCAGGAACCGGCTGATGGTGTCCCGGCCGCTCTGGTCGGTGGCGCGCGATCCGGCCGGCGGGGCCTGCCCGGGGAGGTACTTGCCGGTAAGCAGCCCCTGGGCGATCGGCGACCACACGATCTGCCCGATTCCCGCGCGCTCCGAGGCGGGGACGACCTCGGGCTCGATGACCCGCCACAGCATGTTGTACTGCGGCTGGCTCGACACGATGCGGTCTAGCCCGAGCTCGTCGGCGATCCGCACCGCCTGCTCGATCTCCTCCGCCCGCCACTCCGAGACGCCGACATAGAGGACCTTGCCCTGCCGCACCAGGTCGTCGAAGGCGCGGAGGGTCTCCTCCAGCGGGGTCGCGTAGTCGAACCGGTGCGCCTGGTAGAGGTCCAGGTAGTCGGTGCCGAGCCGCCGCAGCGACTCCTCCACGCCGCGGATGATGTGCTTGCGCGACAGGCCGCGGTCGTTCCGGCCCGGGCCCACCGGCCAGTACACCTTGGAGAAGATCTCCAGGCCGTCGCGCCGCTCGCCCCTGAGCGCGCGGCCCAGCACCTCCTCGGCCCGGCCCTGCGCGTAGACGTCCGCGGTGTCGAAGGTCGTGATGCCCTCGTCCAGCGCGGCGCGCACGCAGGCGACCGCGGCCTCCTCCTCGACCTGGGAGCCGTGTGTGATCCAGTTGCCGTAGGAGATCTCGCTCACGACGAGTCCGCTGCGGCCAAGATGACGGAATTCCATGTCCCGCAGATTACGGGGGCTGCTTTCGACCGCACCACCCGTCGCCGGGCCGCCGGCGCCCGCTCGGGCGCCGGCTCAGCGGCGGCCGGGCGTGGGGTCGTCGCCGGGCTTGAGGCGCGGCTTGGGCAGCCGCAGCCGGCGGATCTGCAACTGGCGCATGGCCGCGTACATGCCGGCGCCGCGCACCGACTCCTCCGGGAAGTGCTCCCTGGCCATCTTCTTCACCCGGGACCCGGTGAACAGCCCCTCGATGACGATGGAGGCCATCATCAGCGGCCACACGACGTAGGTCACGCCGAGCTGGAACTCGGGGAACGGCAGGAAGAGCAGCACGATGATGGCCAGCGAGAAGTACAGGAAGAACTCGCTGACGCTGCGCCGGGAGTCGACGTAGTCGCGGGCGAACGCGCGCACGGGGCCCTGGTCCTGCGGGCGGAAGTAGCGCTCGTCGCCCCGGGCGTAGCCCTCGCGTTCGCGCTCGGCCTGCCGGCGCTGCCGTTCGCGGTACTGCTTGTAGGCTTCCTTGCGGGTCTGCGGCGCGTTGAGCGGCCTGCGCAGGTTCTTCTCCGCCTCCCTGCGCTTGGGGGTGGGCGTGCCCTTCTTGGGGGTCAGGCCCTTGCGCTGGGCGGCGTCAGCGGCGTCAGGACTGGCAGGGCCGGTCATGGCCGGCTCTTCGGATGCGGAAGCGGAGCGACGTCGGAACACTCCTTCAGGGTAGCCGGTTCAAGCTTCATGGCGACCTGTCGCAGTAGCGCGTAGGGTTGGATAAAGCGCCCGCTGGGAACAGCCGATACGGACCGAGAAGGGGACGGCCACGCCGATGAGCGTGTTTCAGCGACTTTCCATGATTTTCAAGTCCAAGGCGAACAAAGCCTTGGACTCCGTCGAGGATCCCCGGGAGACCCTCGACTACTCGTACCAGAAGCAGCTGGAACTGCTGCAGAAGGTCCGGCGCGGCGTGGCCGACGTCGCCACCTCCCGCAAGCGGGTGGAGCTGCAGATCCAGCAGCTGGAGCAGCAGTCCAGCAAACTGGAGAACCAGAGCCGCGCCGCCCTCGGCCAGGGGCGTGAGGACCTCGCCCGCGAGGCCCTGACCCGCCGCTCCGGCCTGCAGTCGCAGATCGACGGGCTGCGCCAGCAGCACGAGCAGCTGCAGGGCGAGGAGCAGAAGCTGACGCTGGCCGCGCAGCGCCTCCAGGCCAAGGTCGACTCCTTCCGCACCCGCAAGGAGACCATCAAGGCCACCTACACCGCCGCGCAGGCCCAGACCCAGATCAGCGAGGCGTTCTCCGGCATCTCCGAGGAGATGGGCGACGTCGGTCTGGCCATACAGCGGGCCGAGGACAAGACCGCCGAGATGCAGGCGCGCGCCGGCGCGGTGGACGAGCTGCTGGCCTCCGGCGCCCTGGACGACGTCTCGGGCGTGCAGAAGGACGACATCCAGGCCGAGCTGGACCGCATGGCCAGCACCAACGGCGTCGAGCTGGAGCTGGAGCGCCTGAAGAATGAGCTCGGCCAGGGCAGCGGCTCGGCCGCCCCGCAGATCGAGGGCGGCAGCACCGGTACGTCGAGCTCCGGCAACCAGGTGCAGCCCTACCGGCAGGGGGAGGGCGCGTGATCGTCCGCATCATGGGCGAGGGCCAGCTCGACCTCACGGACGCGGACCTGGACCTGCTCAACGGGTTCGACGAGGCCCTTGAGGGCGCCATCGCGGCCGGCGACGAGGAGCGGTTCCGGCAGGCCCTGAACGACCTGCTGGAGAAGGTGCGCAAGGACGGCAAGCCCCTGCCGCCCGACTCGCTGGAGCCCTCGCAGTTCATCCTCCCGCACGCGGACGCCAGCATGGAGGAGGTCCGCGCCATGCTCGGCGACGAGGGACTCATCCCCGACGTCAGCTGATTCCGCCAGGTGGGCTCCTCCCCTCATCAGGAGCGGCGCACCGGCGACTCCCCGGGTGGCCTACACGACAGCCGCCGCGCGTCCTCCGCGCGGCGGCTGTGTGCGTTGCGGGGCGGTGCGCCGGCGCGACCGGGCGCACCGGCGCGCGGCGGCCTCTAACCCAAATCACACCCGGCGCACCTAGAATCACGACAGGGAGCGCTAAAGAGGACGAAGAGCGCGAAGAGGAGTAGTCGGCGACGGATCGGGCGGCCCCGAGCCCAGGGCCGCCGGCCGAGGACCGGCACCGACCAGGACACCCGCGAAAGGCGCCCGCCGTGGCAGGATCCAGATTCACCCCGGACCGCGGACTCACCACCCGCATGGTCCTCACGATGTCCCTGCTGGGCATCGTGTACGTCGCGTTCGTCATCGCGCTGATCCTCGTCGGCGTGCACTGGGCGCTGGTCCTCCTCGTGGTGGGCGGCGTCGCCCTCGTGCAGTACTTCGCGTCCGACCGGATCGCGCTCTACTCCATGGGCGCCCGCGAGGTGGGCCCGGAGGAGGCACCGGAGCTGCACGCGGTCGTCGACCGGCTGTGCGCCATGGCCGACATGCCCAAACCGCGGGTCGCGGTGGCCGACACCGACGTGCCCAACGCGTTCGCCACCGGCCGCAACGAGAAGAACGCGGTCGTGTGCGCGACCACCGGTATCCTCCGCCGGCTGGACCGGGTGGAGCTGGAGGCGGTCCTGGCCCACGAGCTGTCCCACGTCGCGCACCGCGACGTGATGGTGATGACCATCGCCGGGTTCCTCGGCGTCGTGGCCGGCTTCCTCACCCAGATGGGGCTGCGGTTCATGGCCTTCAGCGGGGGCGGGGGCAGCCGGAACAACAACAACGGGCCGAGCCCCGCCCTGGTGGCCCTGGCGGTCGTCGCGATCAGCGCCGTCGTGTGGGCGCTCAGCTTCCTGCTGACCCGCATGCTGTCGCGCTACCGCGAGCTGTCGGCCGACCGGGCCGCGGCCTACCTGACCGGCCGCCCGTCGGCGCTGGGCAGCGCGCTCACCAAGATCACCGGCGACATGGGGCGCATCCCGTCGCGGGACCTGCGCCAGGCCGAGCCGTTCAACGCCTTCTTCTTCACCCCGGCGTTCTCGCGGAGCGGCTTCAGCCTGAGCCAGCTCTTCGCCACCCACCCGCCGGTCGAGCAGCGGCTGGCCCAGCTCGCCGACATCTCCCGGCAGCTCGGCCAGGGCTGACCCGCCGCGCCGGCCCGCCCGCCGCGACCCCCGCCTGCCCAGTCACGAGAGGACGGACCACGATGAGCTTCCTGCGGGCCCTGCTGGGGCGCTCCAAGCCGGTGAAACCCGACCTGGACCGGCTGTTCGGCCTGCCCTCGGCGGCCGTGACCCTCCAGGCCACCGCCGGCCTGCGGCCCACCGGAACCGGATCCGTGGCGTTCCGCGCCGTCGAGGGGCAGGCGTTCGCCACCCTCCAGCAGGACGTCACCGAGCTGCTGAACGCCGACGCGGGGCCCGCGGTGCAGCCGCTCACCGACGAGTACGGCTACACCTGGCTGGTGGTGCGCACCGATCCCGCGAGCCCGTCCGGGGTCGGTGACCTGGTCACCGACCTGCACGCCGTGAACTCGTCGCTGGAGTCGGCCGGCTACGGCCCCTCCCTGCTGTGCTCGCTCGTGGCCTTCGCCGACGGCCGGGGCCGGCCGGTCGCGCTCGTCTACCTGTACAAGCGGGGCACGTTCTACCCCTTCGCGCCGCTCGCCGGCCAGCGCCGCGACACCGCTCTGGAGCTGCAGGTCGCGGCCGCGGTCGGCGACGACCTGCAGGTCGAGGCGGACAAGTCCCGGTGGTTCCCCGTCTACGGCGCGCCCGGCCTCACCGGGTGAGCCGGCCGGTGCCCCCGCCCGGCGGAGCCGCTGGTCGGGGAGCCGGCCGCGGCGCCGGATGTGCCGCGGTGCACACTTGTGGCGTGCGCATCGTTATCGCCCCTGACAAGTTCGCCGGGACCCTGACCGCGATCGAGGCCGCCCGCGCGGTTGCCGACGGCTGGCGCTCGGCCGACCCGGAGGTCCAGACGGAACTCGTGCCCCTCTCCGACGGCGGACCCGGGTTCGTGGAGGTCCTGCACGCCGCGCTCGGCGGCTCGCTCGTGACCCGCCGGGTCACCGGCCCGCTCGGCGCACCCGTCACGGCGGAGTACCTGCTCGACGGCGAGACCGCCTACCTGGAGAGCGCGCAGGCGTGCGGCCTGCACCTTGTTCCGGCGGCCGAGCGCGACCCCGGCCGGACCACCAGCCGCGGGGTCGGCGAGCTCATCGCCGCCGCCGTCGCCGACGGCGCCCGCACCGTGGTCATCGGCCTGGGCGGCAGCGTCACCAACGACGGCGGTGCCGGCATGCTCGCCGCGCTCGGCGGGACGCCGCACGCCGGCCTCGCGGGCGGCGGGGCGCCCCTGGCCGCGCTGTCCGGCCCGGTGGACCTTGAGCCGGCCCGGCGGGCCGTCGCCGGAGTCCGGCTGGTCGCCGCCACCGACGTGGACAACCCGCTGCTCGGCGAGCACGGCGCCAGCGCCGTGTTCGGACCGCAGAAGGGCGCCGGCCCCGAGCAGGTCCGCCGGCTCGACGCCGCGCTGGCCGCGTTCGCCGACGCCACCGACCCCGGTTCGCTGCGGGACGCTCCCGGAGCGGGAGCGGCCGGCGGCCTGGGGTACGGGCTGCTGCTGCTCGGCGGCACGGTCGAGTCGGGCGTGGCGCGGGTACTGGCCGCGGTGGACCTCGACAGCCAGGCGGCCGCCGCCGACCTGGTGATCACCGGGGAGGGCTCCTTCGACTCCCAGTCGCTGCGCGGCAAGCTCCCGCACGGCGTCGCGCGCGCCGCGGCCGAGCACGGCGTCCCCTGCCTGGTACTGGCCGGCCGGGTCGCGGTGGACCGCCGCGAGGCGGCGGCGGCCGGGGTGACCGAGAGCTACGCGCTCGTCGACTCCGCCGGCTCGGTGGAGGCGGCGCTCGCCCGCCCCTCCGAGGAGCTGCGCGCGCTCGCCGCCGACGTCGCCCGCCGCTGGGGGCGCTGAACGGCACACCGGCGGGACGTGGCGGCGATGCCGCGGAGAACCTAACCTGGAGGACAGCACCATCGGCGTCCGCCGCGGCCGGCCACCGGCCGCGGCCCAGCGGCACAACAGGAATGCACGAGCATCCTCCGACGTTGCCCACTCGTTGGAGGACACGTAGGTGTCAGCGGGTCGCCCTGGCGGCCGCCACCCCGTTTACGAGGAGCTTGCACATGACGGTTCAGAGCGAGGCCATCGCGCAGGGGATCATCCTGACCGACGAGGCCGCGGGCAAGGTCAAGGCCCTGCTGGAGCAGGAGGGCCGGACCGACCTGCGGCTGCGCGTCGCGGTCCAGCCCGGCGGCTGCTCCGGGCTGCGCTACCAGCTGTTCTTCGACGAGCGCGAGCTCGACGGCGACCAGGTGTCGGAGTTCGGCGGCGTCGAGGTCGTCACCGACCGGATGAGCGCCCCCTACCTGATCGGGGCCACGATCGACTTCGTGGACACCATCGAGAAGCAGGGCTTCACCATCGACAACCCGAACGCGACCGGCTCCTGCGCCTGCGGCGACTCCTTCAACTGACGCGCGGCGGCACGACGGCGCCGCCCGGCCCCGGCAGCGGGGGCCGGCCGAAGGCGCACCGCCCGACAGGCCCGCCGGCACGGCCGCGCGGGCCTGCGGCGTCGCGGCTCCTCCCGCGCGGCGGTGCGTCCGCTTCTGGCGCCCGAGGGCACGCTCGGTAGGCTTGGCAGCCTGTTCCGCTTCTCCCGAGACCAAGGAGCCCTCCGCCGTGCGCATCGCGGTTACCGGATCCATCGCCACAGATCACCTGATGACCTTCGAGGGCCGGTTCGCCGAGCAGCTCATCGCCGACCAGCTGGAGCAGGTCTCACTCTCCTTCCTCGTGGACGAGTTGGAGGTGCGGCGCGGCGGCGTCGCCGCCAACATCTCCTTCGCCCTCGGCCGGCTCGGCCTGCACCCGGTGCTGGTGGGCGCGGTCGGCGCCGACTTCGACGAGTACCGCTCCTGGCTGGAGCGGCACGGCGTGGACACCTCGGGGGTGCACGTCTCCGAGATCCGGCACACCGCGCGGTTCGTCTGCACCACCGACCGCGACCACAACCAGATCGCCTCCTTCTACGCCGGTGCCATGGCCGAGGCGCGCAACATCGAGCTGTGGCCGCTCGCCGAGCGGACCGGCGGCTTCGACCTCGTCCTGATCGGCGCCGACGACCCCGAGGGAATGCTGCGGCACAGCGACGAGTGCCGGGACCGCGGCATCCCGTTCGCCGCGGACCCGTCCCAGCAGCTCGCCCGGATGGGCGGCCGGGAGGTCCGCCGGCTGATCGAGGGCGCCGCCTACCTGTTCACCAACGAGTACGAGAAGGCACTCGCGGAGCGCAAGACCAAGTGGAGCGAGGCGGAGGTCCTGGAGCGGGTCGGGGTCCGGATCACCACGCTCGGCGGCAAGGGCGTGCGCATCGAACGCGCGGGCGAGCCGCCGCTGCACGTGCCGGCCGCCGCCGTGAAGACGAAGATCGTCGACCCCACCGGCGTGGGTGACGCGTTCCGGGCCGGCTTCCTGGCCGGGCTGTCCTGGAACCTGACGCTGGAGCGCTGCGCGCAGCTCGGCAACTCCGTGGCCGCGCACTCCCTGGAGGTGGACGGCCCGCAGGAGTACCACCTCACCCGCGCCACGCTGCTGGAGCGGATCGAGATCTCCTACGGCGCCGAGGCCGCCGGCGAGGTGGCCGCGCACGTGTGACCGCCGGGCGCGCCGCCGGCCCCCGGGGTCGGCGGCGCGCCGCCGCTCAGCGCGGCGCGTTCCGGTGCGCGAGGAGTTCGTGCAGCCCCCGCTCCAGGTCGCACGCGGAGCGCGCCGGGTCGCTCCACGGCAGCCGGACGAGCACCGGGCGCCCCCGGTCGTAGGGGGCGACCCACAGGGTCAGCCCGTGGCGGTCGAGCTCCCACAGCCAGGCGGCGCCCTCGGGAGCGGCGGGGACCTGGCCCAGCGCGGCGCCCAGCTCGTCGCGGTGGCAGTCGTTGACGTGGCCGATGATGCGTTCGGCGGCGCCGGTGAGCGGGTCGGGCTCGGCGGCCCGGAAGTCGCCGCCGTCGATGACACCGGCGCTGTCGTAGGTCTCGTACAGCACCGTCGCGGGTTCCACCCTGGCCAGCAGTGGCGCGTCCCACCCCCCGGCTGTGGGAGGATGGTCCACTGCGGCGAGCAGCTCCTCGTCCGGGACCCGTTCCCAGACGGCGAGGGCGGCTTCGCGGCGCTCGCCTGCGGGGACGGTCGACACCCAGCCCTCGCACCACAGGCGAGCGCGTACAGTAGGTGTCCGACCCACATGTCGCAGCGCGGACAGACCGACCCCGACCGCCAGGTCGGACCGGCCGTGCCCGGAGTTCCGAAGTGCCGAGTGCAGCGGATCTCTGGAGCGGAGCAGCAGTACCGCGCGACCGACGTGATCGACCGCCCCACGCACGCTGAAACGCGCGCTGGGATTGTCTGCCAACGCCGCCGTGGTGGGGGTCGCCGTGGCGGCGAGGGAACGCACCCGTTCGAGCTCGGACGGGCCGGGCTGTCGCATGACACCTCCTAGACTTAGGCAAGCCTTACCTAGGATTCCCGCTTTTGCAAGTGACTGAACGACGGAGGACGTGAATGCGCTACACCGGACCCAAGGTGCGGTTGTCCCGGCGCGCGGGTACCCCGCTGACCCGTAAGGCGGTCAGCTACTTCGAGAAGCGGCCCTACCCCCCGGGTGAGCACGGTCGCCGTGTGCGCCGCTCCACGAGCGACTACGCCGTGCGGCAGGCCGAGAAGCAGAAGCTCCGCTGGTACTACGACCTGTCGGAGAAGCAGCTCGCCCGCGTCTACGAGACCGCCAAGAAGCGGCCGGGGCGTACGGGTGAGGAGATGATCGCCGAGCTGGAGCTGCGCCTGGTGACGGTCGTGCTCCGCGCCGGCTTCGCCGCGTCGATCTACGCCGCGCGGCAGTTCATCAGCCACGGCCACATCACCGTGGACGGCAAGAAGGTCGACATCCCGTCGTACCTGGTCAAGCCGGGCCAGATCATCGGTGTCCGCGAGAAGTCGCGGAACATGGTGCCGTTCGTGGAGGCCGCCGAGGGCGTGCACGCCGACGACAAGATCGCCGGCTTCCTCGCGGTGAGCCACAAGGAGCTCCGCATCGCGGTCGTGGACCGGCCCAAGCGCGAGCAGGTGCCGGTGCCCTTCGACGAGCAGCTCGTCGTCGAGTACTACGCGCGCTGACGCGGATCACCGAGGGCCGTGCGACCCCACCGGTCGCGCGGCCCTTCGCTGTCCGGTACCGGAACCGCGCCGCCGCGCCACCGGGCTGTCAGGCCCGTCCCCGGTGGCGCGGCGGTCCGGGCGTCAGTACATCCGCCGGATGTGGAACGCGCTGCCACGCTGCAGCGGGACCTCGGCGACGAACTGCTGCATCTTCAGGCGGCACCACGAGGGGATGTCGCTCCTGGCCGCCGGATCGTCGGCGGTGACCGCGATCACCGAGCCGATCGGCACCTCGCGGAGCCGTCCGGCGAGCATGATGATCGGGATCGGGCACTTGCGGCCGATCGCGTCGATGGTCAGCACTGGCTGCTCCGCCACCGGGACTCCTTACTGCACTGGGCTCGTATCCCAATCTTTACCCACGTGGGCGGCTAAGCGGCACCCGGTTAAGGGTGCCGTAAAACCAGCGATAATCTCGCTGTAGCCCGTACCGGTGACCCGAGGCCGAGCGAGGTGGACGCCGAGGCGAGTCGGCGGCGGGCTGGGCGACACAACGCGACACCGTGACGCCGCGGACGTGCGACCGGGACGGCCCCCGCCCCGCGGCACCCCGCCGAGGCTCGAAGGTGCGGGACGCGTGATGCCACCGGCAGGCGCGACGGTCCGCAGGACCATCGCGCCGCGGTCCGCTGCTCCGCCGGCCGGCCACCGGGACAACACGCTCGCCCCGGGCGCCCGCGATCGGGATCGCGGGCGGTTCGCGCTAGTGTTTCCCGTTGACAAGCTTTGGATATACAACCCGCCCGCGTGCCGCGCGGGCGATCACCGCTGGGAAGGCAATCCGTGAGTCCGACCCGCCATAGGAATCGGCGCGCCGCGCTGCGCCGATGGGCACCACGTGGCGCCGCGCTCGCCGCGTTGGGCATTGCCGCGACCGGCTGCGCGTCGAACGAGTTCACTCGTTTGGGTGTGCCGGAGCCGATCACCGAGCAGGCCGAGCGCGTCCTGGCGCTCTGGCAGGGTTCGTGGGTGGCGGCCTTCGCGGTCGGCATTCTCGTGTGGGGACTGATCATCTGGTCGGTCATCTTCCACCGCAAGCGCTCGGAGCAGCTCCCGCCGCAGGTGCGCTACAACCTGCCCATCGAGGCGCTGTACACCGTGCTGCCCATCGTCGTCATCGCGGTGCTCTTCTACTTCACCGCCCGTGACCAGACCTACCTGCTCGAAACCGACGAGCCGGCCGACGTCAACATCCACGTGAACGCCTTCCAGTGGAGCTGGCAGTTCGTTTACGAGGGTGAGGAGGACGTCAACGGCCACGACGTGTCCGTCGCCGGTATCCCGGGCGAGGACCCGCAGCTGGTCATCCCCAACGACAGCGTCGTCCACTTCGACCTGGAGTCGCCCGACGTCATCCACTCGTTCTGGATCCCGGCGTTCCTCTTCAAGATGGACGTCATCCCGGGGCACCCCAACGAGTTCCAGGTCCGGGTCAACCCCGACGTCGAGGGCACCTTCGCCGGCCGGTGCGCCGAGCTGTGCGGCGTCGACCACTCCCGCATGCTTTTCACCGTGAAGGTGGTCAGCCCCGAGGAGTACCAGGCGTGGCTGGAGCACCAGAAGCAGAACCCCGAGGCCCTTCCGGAGCCCGTGCCGGCCGAGCAGCCGGCCGTCTCGCCGTCCCCGGCGGCGGGTGAGGAAGGCCAGGCGGACACCGCCGCGGACGCTGCCACCGGCGAGCAGACCGGCGACGACACCGACGCGCCCGACACCGAGGCGGGGTCGGAGCAGCAGGAGGCCCGGCAGCCCGACGCGGCGGAGCGGGCCGAAGAGGAGGCGGACCACTCATGACGGCGGTCACCGAGAAACCGGTGAGTCCGGCCGACTCCCGGCCGACCCGCAAGGGGTCGATCATCGTCAACTGGATGACGTCGACCGACCACAAGGTCATCGGGTACATGTACCTGATCACCTCGTTCGGCTTCTTCATCTTCGGCGGCATCCTCGCGCTGCTGATCCGTGCCGAGCTGCTGCACCCCGGCATGGACCTGATGACGAACGAGCAGTTCAACCAGCTGTTCACCATGCACGGCACGATCATGCTGCTGATGTTCGCGACCCCGCTGTTCGTCGGGTTCTCCAACATCATCATGCCGCTGCACATCGGGGCGCCCGACGTGGCGTTCCCGCGGATGAACCTGTTCGGGTACTACCTGTACCTGTTCGGCAGCCTCATCGCCGTGGGCGGGTTCCTCACCCCGGGTGGCGCGGCCAGCTTCGGGTGGTTCGCCTACACGCCGTTGTCCGACGCCGTCCGCTCGCCGGGCCTCGGCGGGGACCTGTGGATCCTCGGCCTGGTCGTCAGCGGCCTGGGCACCATCCTCGGCGCGGTCAACTTCATCACGACCGGCCTGTGCATGCGCGCGCCCGGCATGACGATGTTCCGCATGTCGATCTTCTCCTGGAACACGATGCTGACCAGCGTGCTGGTGCTCATCGCGTTCCCGGTGCTGACCGCCGCGCTGATCGCGCTGGCCGCCGACCGCATCGTGGGGACGCAGGTGTTCCTCCCGGAGCACGGCGGCGCCATCCTGTGGCAGCACCTGTTCTGGTTCTTCGGCCACCCCGAGGTGTACATCATCGCGCTGCCGTTCTTCGGCATCGCGACGGAGATCCTGCCGGTGTTCAGCCGCAAGCCGATCTTCGGCTACAAGAGCCTCGTCGGCGCGACCATCGCCATCGCCGGCCTCTCGGTGACCGTGTGGGCGCACCACATGTTCCCGACCGGCGCGGTGCTGCTGCCGTTCTTCTCGTTCATGACGTTCCTCATCGCGGTGCCCACCGGCGTGAAGTTCTTCAACTGGATCGGCACGATGTGGCGCGGGCAGCTGGACTTCAAGTCCCCGCTGCTGTTCACCGTCGGCTTCATGGTGACGTTCCTGTTCGGCGGTCTCACCGGCGTGCTGCTGGCGTCCCCGCCGATCGACTTCCACGTCACCGACACCTACTTCGTGGTGGCGCACTTCCACTACGTCGTCTTCGGCACCGTGGTGTTCGCGATGTTCGCCGGCTTCTACTACTGGTGGCCGAAGTTCACCGGCAAGATGCTGAACGAGAAGCTCGCCAAGATCCACTTCTGGCTGCTGTTCCTCGGCTTCCACGGCACGTTCCTCGTGCAGCACTGGCTGGGCGCGGCGGGCTTCCCGCGGCGCTACGCCGACTACCTGCCGGGTGACGGCTTCACCGCCATGAACCAGTTCTCCTCCTACGCGTCGTTCGTGCTGGGCGCCTCCACGCTGGTGTTCTTCTGGAACGTGTGGATCACCCACAAGAACGCGCCCAAGGTGGAGGTGGACGACCCGTGGGGCTACGGTTGCTCGCTTGAGTGGGCGACCTCGTGCCCGCCGCCGCGGCACAACTTCACCTCGCTGCCCCGCATCCGGTCCGAGCGCCCCGCGTTCGACCTGCACCACCCGCACGCCGCCGCGCCCGGCGCGGTCCCGGCCGCGGCCGCCGGCGAGAAGTAGGAGAGGAGGAGTAACGACATGAAGATGCAGGCGTACCTGTTCATGGGCGTCTCGACGTTCTTCGGGGTCGTCGCGGCCCTCTACGCCTACTGGGCGTGGGCGGTCGAGGGCCACATCGAGTGGACCGGCACCGTCGCGCTGGTCGTCTCCGTCGGCTTCGGGTGGATGGTCGGCTTCTGGCTGTGGCAGGCCGCCCGGCGCAGCGAGCGGCACCACGGCCTGGCCCCCGAGGAGCGTCCCGAGGGCGAGATCGCGGAGAACGCCGGCGAGTACGGGTTCTTCAGCCCGCACAGCTGGTGGCCGCTGTTCGTCGCGGCGGCGGTGGCGTTCACCGCCGTGGGCGTGGCGATCGGCTGGTGGATGGTCTTCGTCGGTGGTTTCGCCATCATCCTGACCGCCATCGGCTGGGTGTTCGAGTACTACCGCAAGGAGTTCCAGCACTAGTGAGGTGATCTGCCCCTTTGGGGGGCAGATTGTCTGATCTGTAACCCCGGTTGGGTACTGATTTCCTCGGAGATCGGCGCCTTGCCGGGGTATTCTCATTTGGGCGGTCCAGGCCCTCTGATACGGGTCGTCCCCTTGGTCGCCCCTGCTAGGGCTTGTGGTTCTTGTCGGTTTTTCTTGGAACCTGTTTGCTCGACCGCACGTCCAACGGGGACCGAATGACACCGGTCGAGCTGATGCTGGAGGTCGCACGCGTGAAGGGCAGCGCATTCCCACCGACACTGCGTCGTGTGGGCGTCGGACTGGTCGGGGCGGGCCTCCTTCTCGCCACGGCGTGCTCCGGCACCGGGGCGGACACCGCGGGCGCCGAGGGGGACGGCGACCCGGTCGAGCTCCGGATCACCCCCGAGGACGGCGCGACCGAGGTGCGTCCCGACTCCCCCATCACGGTGACCGCGGCGAACGGCACCATCACCGACGTCAAGGTGGAGCAGGCCCCGCCAGAGGGGCAGGCCGCCGACGCCTCCGCGGAGGAGGGCGGGGCCGCCGAGCTCGCCGTCCTGACCGGCACCCTGAACGAGGACAAGACCGAGTGGGTGAGCGACTGGACGCTCACGCCCGGCAGCGAGGTCACGGTGACCGCCACGGCGGAGGGGGCCGACGGCGAGACCGCCGAGGTCGTCAGCGCCTTCACCGCCCTGCCCGCGTCCGAGGGCCAGCGGCTGGAGCTCGTGTCGAACTTCCCGATGAGCGACGACACGGTCGGCGTCGGTATGCCCATCATCGTCAACTTCGACCTGCCGGTGCAGAACAAGGCCCAGGTCGAGGCGGCCATGGAGGTCGTCTCGGAGAAGCCGGCGGTCGGCGCGTGGAACTGGTTCGGCGACCAGATGGCGGTGTTCCGCACCGAGGACTACTGGGAGCCGGACCAGAACGTCACGGTGAACCTGCACCTCGCCGGCGTCCAAGCCAGTGAGGGCGTGTACGGGGTCGAGAACTACCAGATCGACTTCACGGTCGGCCGCGAGCAGATCACCACGGTGGACAACGACACCCACCAGGCCGTGGTCGAGAGCGGCGGCGAGACCGTCCGTGAGTTCCCGATCAGCAACGGCAACGGCTCCACCCGTGCCTACACCACCACCACCGGCGTGCATCTGACCATGGAGAAGTACCAGCACCTGGTCATGGACTCGGCCACGGTCGGTATCCCCGAGGGCCACCCCGACTACTACAAGCTGGACGTCAACTACGCGGTCCGGTTCTCCAACAGCGGCGAGTTCCTGCACGCGGCGCCCTGGAACGGCTCGCTCGGCCAGGCCAACCTGAGCCACGGCTGCACCAACGCCAGCACCGAGGACGCCCGCTGGTTCTACGAGAACTCCCTCATGGGCGACCCCTACATCGTGACCGGCACCGACCGCGAGTTGGAGGTCGACAACGGGTGGGGCTACTGGCAGCGCTCCTGGGACGAGTGGCTGGAGAACAGCGCCACCGGTGAGGCCGACGCCACCGACGAGCCCGGTACCCCCGGCTCGCCGTTCGGCATCCCCGCCGACGCGCAGGCGTCCCCGGTCTCCGCGAACTAGGACCCCTTCCCCTCGGTCCACCGCACGATCCCACGGCCCCCGGAGCCCGCTCCGGGGGCCGTGCGCCATCACAGGGACCGGGAAGCGTCCCGGACGCGGACCGCGGCAGTATCCCGCCAGGTGAGGACGCGGCCCACGTCCGTCTCCGGCCGCTGGGGCTCCGGGCCCGGGCGCGGGCCCCCGAGCGGCCTCCAGGTCCGGGAGAGGGCGTCCTCCCGGCCCCGGAGGCCGCTTCCGCGCCCGTGCGCCTCGCCGGCACCGGCCCGGGCGTCCGCGGGGCCTCCGCGGCGGGGCGGGCGGACCGGCGGATCCGCCTCTCGGCCGCCGCCTGCCGCGCGGAGCCGGCCCCGCGTCCGGCCCTGCCGCCCGCCCGGGCCCCGTGGTGCTGCCCCGTCCCGGCCGCCGCGCGGGCGGGCCTGACGGTGCCGCGGTGGTGCGCCCGCCACCAGGCCCTCCCGGTGCCCGCGGACCGCCGATCGCAGCACGAAGGCCCGGCCCCCTTGCGGGGTCCGGGCCTTCGGAGACGGTCCTGGGCGGCGCTCAGCGCGACGCTGCGGGCCGTCAGTGGGTGTTCGCTGGCTCCTGCTCCGCCCCGGCCGTGGCGTGGCCGTGGTGGAGGTGGTGGCCGCTGTGCGGCTCGACGCCCTCGAAGGAGATGTTGTCCTTCGTGTACCAGTGCGCCAGCCGGTTGCGGAGGCGGCCCATGACGCTGCGGGCCTCGGGCGACTCCACGCCCTCCTCGTCGGTGGCCTCGACGTCGATCCGCGGCACCGGGCGCTTGCTCCGCAGCACGTGCACGGTCTCCGGCGACGACGTCTTGTGCACCTCGATGAACTCACCGCTCGGCAGCTGCTCGATGGTGCCGCTCTCGTAGCCGTGCTCCAGCGTCTCGCGGTCCCGGCGCTGCAGACCCAGGCAGATCCGCTTGGTGACGATGAAGGCGACGACCGGCCCGACGATGACACCGACCCGGAAGATCCAGGTGGTCAGGTACAGGTTGATCGAGAACGTCTCCGAGATGATGTCGTTCGACCCGGCCAGCCAGAGCAGGCCGTACACCACGGACGCGGCGACGCCGAGCGCCGTGCGGGTCGGGGCGTTGCGCGGGCGGTCCGCGACGTTGTGGTGCTCCCGGTCGCGGGTGATCCACTGCTCGATCCACGGCCACGCGATCAGCGCGACGGCGAGCAGGCCGAGGCTCCCCAGGCCCGGCACCAGCACCGCGACGGGAACCGCGTACCCCGCGATGTTGAAGTCGAACCAGTTTGGGAAGATGCGCAGCGCCCCCTCCATGAAGCCCATGTACCAGTCGGGCTGCAGACCCGAGGTGATGGACGTCGGAGTGAACGGGCCGAACAGGTGGATCGGGTTGATCTGCACGAACGCGCTGAGGCCCACGATGACCGCGAACGTGAAGAAGAAGAACCCGCCCGCCTTGACGGCGAACGCCGGGTACATCGGTGTTCCGACGACCTTCTTCTCCGTGCGTCCGGTCCCCGGGTACTGCGTGTGCTTCTGGTGCCACAGGATCATGAAGTGCGCCACGATGAGCGCCAGCAGGATGCCCGGGATCAGCAGGATGTGCAGCATGTACAGCCGGGGGATGATGTCCTCGCCGGGGAACTCCCCGCCGAACAGGAACATCATCACGTAGGTGCCGATCACCGGGATCGACAGGATCACGCCCTGGAGGATCCGCACGCCCATGCCCGAGGGCAGGTCGTCCGGCAGCGAGTAGCCGAAGAGGCCCTCGACGAAGGACAGGAGCAGGATGATCGCGCCGATCGTCCAGTTGATCTCCCGCGGCTTGCGGAACGCGCCGGTGAAGAACACCCGGAGCATGTGGATCGTCATGGACGCGACGAAGATCAGCGCCGCCCAGTGGTGGATCTGCCGCATGAGCAGACCGCCGCGGACGTCGAACGTGATGTGCAGCGTCGAGGCGTAGGCCTCGCTCATCAGCACGCCGTTCAGCCGCTCGTAGGAGCCGTCGTAGACGATCTCGGTCATGCTCGGCTTGAACCACAGGGTGAGGAACACCCCGGTGAGCAGCAGGATGATGAACGAGTAGAGGGCGATCTCGCCCAGCATGAACGACCAGTGGTTCGGGAAGACCTTGCGCAGGTTCTTCTCGCCCGTCTTGGCCAGGTGGAAGCGGTCGTCGATGAAGTTCCCGACCGCGCGCAGCGACTTGGGTGCCGGCGTGTCACTCATCTGCTAGTCACCCTTCTCCGCGTCCCAGAACGTCGGACCGACCGCGCTGGAGAAGTCGCCGGCCGCGACGAGGTAGCCCTCGTCGTCGACCCGCAGCGGCAGCTGCGGCAGGGGCCGGTGGGCCGGGCCGAAGACGACCTTGGCGCCGTTGGCGGCGTCGAAGGTCGACTGGTGGCACGGGCACAGGATCCGGTGCGTCGTCCGCTCGTACAGCGCCGCCGGGCACCCGACGTGCGTGCAGATCTTGGAGTACGCGACGATCCCGTCGGCGGTCCAGGAACGCTGCTGCTCCGTCATGTCCGGGCCGAACTCGTCCATCTTGATGAGCAGGATGACGGCCTTGGCCTGCTCGTTGAGGGTGAGCCCGTGGCCGTGCTCGCCCTCGTGCGGGGCCTTGGGCAGCGCGCTGATCATGCCGCCGACCCGGTCGAGGTCGGTCGCGCGGATCTCGCGGTCGGTGCCCTCGACCACCATGCGCATGCCCGACTCCCACATGGTGTGCTTCAGGCGGTCGCCGGGCAGCGGCCCGGTGTCGCGCAGCAGCACGACGGGGGCGAGGCCCAGCGGCAGCATCGCGGCGATCAGCGTCCGCCGCATCAGCGGGCGCTTGGTGAAGCCGCTCTCGTGCGCACCCCGCATGAAGAAGTCGCTGAACGACGACTTCTCCTTGGGGGAGGAGGGGAGCTCGTCGTACGGCGTGGAGACCTCGTAGTGCGGCATCACCTGGCGGGCCCACACGGTCATGCCCGCGCCGATGGCGAACAGCGACAGGGCGAGCGTGCCGCCCATGGCCATGTTGGCGAGCTGCGCCGTGGCCGGGTGGGCGATCGACGGCGCGCCGTCGGCCGCCGGCGGGAACAGGAAGTAGCTCACCAGGAAGCCGACGCCCGAGACGAACGCGACGAGGAACCACAGCGCGGCGGACCTCTCGCCCTTGCGCTGCTGCTCCTCGGTCCGGGGGTGCGTCTCCACGGCGGGATACGGCCCGATGTGCCGCTGCTGGGAGGACGCCGCCGACTCCTCGGTGCCCGACACGAGCGTGTCGCCGTCGGCGGTGGGGGTGCCGATGACGCGGTCGCGGCCTTCCGCACCGGCCCCGGCGCCGTTGAGGTTGTTGTTATCAGTCATGGGCTCGCTGCTTCGCGGTGATCCAGATCGCGCACGCCACGATCAGGGTGATGCCGACGGTCCAGCCGACGAAGCCCTCGGCGACCTGCCCGATCCGGTCGAGGGCGAAGACGCCGCCGGCGTTCGGCTCGGCCTGCAGGTCCTTCACGTAGCCGATCAGGTCCTGCTTCTCGTCGGGGGTGAGGGTGGTGTCGTTGAACAGCGGCATGGCTCCGGGGCCGGTGAGCATGGCCTCGTAGAGCTGACGCGGGCTCGCCTCGTGCAGCTCGGGGGCCCAGCGCCCGTCCGTGAGCGCGCCGCCGGCGCCGGACCAGCTGTGGCAGTGTGCGCAGTTGGCCAGGTAGAGCTTCATGCCGGCCTCGGTGTCGCCGCCGGCGATGTACTCCTCGTAGGCCGCGTCGTAGGTCTCCCTGGCGGCCTCGTACTCCTCCTCGCTCTCGAAGTCCGAGCGCTGCGGTGCGGTCGCGGGCACGTTGGTCGGCACGGCCGGGCCCTCGCCGAACGTCGCGACGTAGGCCGCCAGGTTGTCGATCTCCTCCTGGGTGAAGGGGGTCGGGCGCCGGGGCATCTGCGCGTCGGGGTTCATGGACGGCATGCGGCCGGTGCTCACCTGGAAGTCCACCGACGCGGCGCCGACGTTGGTCAGGTCCGGGCCGGTCTCCGTCCCGGCGCCCTGCGGGCCGTGGCAGCTGGCGCAGCTCTCGGTGAAGATCTGCCTGCCCTCGCGCAGGTCGACGTCAGGAGCGTCGGCCGCGACGGTCTGCGCCTGCGCCCGGTCGGCACTGGGCGCCACGAAGGCGTACCCCACCCCGACGAACGCCAGCGCGAGTATGACGACGACATACCCCGCCAGGGGATGCCGTCGCCGCGCGGTAATCCATTTCACGGTTTCCCCGTTCGGGTTACTGAAGGAAGTAGATGGTTGCGAACAAAGCGATCCAGACGACGTCAACGAAGTGCCAGTAGTAGGACACAACGATGGCGCTGGTTGCCTGCTGGTGAGTGAAGCGCTTCGCGGCGTACGTGCGTCCCAGCATGATCAGGAACGCGATCAGACCACCGATCACGTGGAGGCCGTGGAACCCCGTGGTGAGGTAGAACATCGAGCCGTACGCGTCGGACTGGAGCGTCAGTCCCTCGTGCACGATGAGCTCGTAGTACTCATAGGCCTGCCCCAGAACGAAGATCAGGCCCATGAAGAACGAGATGAAGAACCACTTACGGAGCTTCCGCACGTCACCGCGTTCGGCCGCGATGACGCCGGCCTGGGCGGTGAAGCTGGAGGCCACGAGAATCACGGTGATACCGAGCGCCCACGGCACGTTCAGGTGCACGGAGGGCCACTCGCCTAGGGAGGGATCGCCCTTGGTCACCGATCGGATGGTGTAGTACATCGCGAACAGCGCCGCAAAGAACATGAGCTCGTTGGCCAACCAGACGATGGTGCCAACGCTCACCAGGTCAGGTCGCTTCGCCGCACCATGCACTGGTGTCGGTCCTGTTTCTTGGTTCGCGGTTGCTGTCGCCACGGGAGCATTATTGCGGCATCTGACGAGGGTCGTTGCACGACCCCCCGTAACGCGTCGCCGGGGCCCGCCCTCGGGGCGACCGGGCGGGTGATCTCGCCGGATCCGCCGTGACGTCCCCGTGACCTGCCGGTACCGCCGCCGGGGGCGCCCGGTGCGCTCGGGGCGGAGCCCGGGTTCCGGGCCGGCCACCGCCGTGTCCGGGCCGGGCGCGTTATGGGTTTGTGGTGTCGACCGTGGCCGGGCCGTGTCGGGCCGGCCGGGCCGCAGGGCCCGGAATGCTTCCTATCCGGGGGCGCTGCTGGCATCCTGTCGTGTCGAAGCTCTCAGGGCAATAGGCTCGGAGTGTGGGCGATCCGGCCTGCTGCGGCCGGTGTGGAAACGATCGCGACCGGGTAGTAAACCGACTCCCCGTGCGCGGGGACGATCCCAAGGGCGGTTCAGCATGGCGGACAGCGGTACCGGACACGGCGGGCACACCACCACGATGCGCGTCCTCATCTACAGCGACAACGCGGCCGTGCGCGAGAACGTGCGGCTCTCCATCGGCCGGCGGCCGGCCGCCGACGTCCCCAAGGTGGAGTTCGTCGAGTGCGCCACCGCGCCGGCGACCGTCCGGCGGCTGGAGGAGGGCGGCGTCGACATCGCCATCCTGGACGGCGAGGCCGTCCCGGCCGGCGGCATGGGCCTGTGCCGGCAGGTCAAGGACGAGATCTACCAGTGCCCGCCGGTGCTCCTGCTCATCGGCCGGCGCGACGACGGCTGGCTGGCCACCTGGTCGGGCGCGGACCGGGTCGTGAGCCACCCGATCGACCCCGTCGCCCTGGCCGAGTCGCTCGCCGACCTCATGCGGCAGCGTACGGAGCGGCTCGCGGCCGCACGGTAACGTCGGACACGTCCGCACCCCGCCCCGGGAGAGGGGCGGGGACCCACGATGACCAGATGGATCGCTTCTCCCATGGTGTGCGTACAGTGTTTCGGTTCCGGCGCGTCCGAGGACGGCGGCCGGTGCTCCGGGCCGCGTGAGCGGTTCGGCGGCGCGCCTCGGCGCGGATCGGGCGCAAACGGCGCCGGCGGCCGATGGCGCCGCTGAGCACCACGCCGACGCCACCGAGAGCACGCACCGGAAGAAGCGGAGACACAGCACCGTGAACAGCCCCGAACGCACCTGGCCGTCCCTCGTCGGCTCACTCCTGGCCGGCAGGTCGCTCACCGCCGACGACACCCAGTGGGCGATGAACGAGATCATGTCCGGCTCGGCCACCGACGTGCAGGTCGCCGGGTTCGCCGTCGCGATGCGCGCCAAGGGCGAGACCGCCGAAGAGGTGGCCGGACTCGCCCGCGGCATGCTGGACAACGCGGTCCGGGTCTCGGTGCCCGGACCGACCCTCGACATCGTCGGCACCGGCGGCGACCAGGCGCACACCGTCAACGTGTCCACCATGGCGGTGCTCGCGGCCGCGGCGGCCGGCGCGCGGGTGGTCAAGCACGGCAACCGGGCGGCCTCCTCCTCGTGCGGCACCGCCGACGTGCTGGAGCGCCTGGGCGTGGTGATCGACCTCGCGCCGGAGCACACCGCGCGGATGGTCGAGGAGGCCGGGGTCGCCTTCTGCTTCGCTCCGCTGTTCCACCCCTCCTACCGGCACACGGCCCGGGCCCGGCGGGAGCTGGCGGTGCCCACCGTGTTCAACTTCCTCGGGCCGCTGACCAACCCGGCCCGGCCGAGCGCGGCCGCGGTCGGGGTCTTCGACCCGCGCATGTGCGAGGTGGTCGCCGGGGTGTTCGCCGAGCGAGGCGACACCGCTCTGGTGTTCCGCGGCGACGACGGCCTCGACGAGCTGACGACCACCACCACCTCGACGGTGTGGGTGGTGCGCGACGGCGGGGTGCGCCGCGAGCGGCTGGACCCGGCGGCGCTCGGGATCGGGCGCGCCGCCCCGGACGCGCTGCGCGGCGGCGACGTCGAGTTCAACGCCGGGGTGGTGCGCGACTTCGTCGCCGGCCGTCCGGGTCCGGTGCGCGACGCGGTGCTGCTGAACGCGGCGGCCGCGCTCGCCGCGGCCGACGGCGTCACCGGGACGTTGGAGGACGCGCTGGCCGCCGGCTACGCGCGCGCCGCCGCCGCGGTCGACAGCGGTGGCGCCGCGGCCGTGCTGCAGCGCTGGATCGAGACCAGCCAGGCGCTCGCGAAGCAGTCCTGACGGAAGGGAGCGGGGCCGGCCGGGACCGGCCCCGCGCGGACCGGTCCCGGCCGGGCGCCCGCGACGCTACAGCCCGAGCGAGAACGCGGCCTCCAGGTCGTGCCGCGAGTACGTGTGGAACGCGATGTGGGTGTCGGAGGACAGCACGCCCGGCACCTGGTTCACCCGGTTCGGGATCACCTCGGCGAGCTCCTCGTGCTCGCGTACCCGCACGATCGCGATCAGGTCCACGCCGCCGGTGACCGAGTAGACCTCGCTGACCCCGTCGGTCTCGGCGATCGCCTCGGCGACCTCGGGGATGCGGTTCACGTCGGTCTTGATCAGGACGATCGCGGTGATCACGGTCGGGGCCTCCTGGCGTGGGCGGCTGACGGGCGGCTCGCGCGGCTCAGTGCACGTCGGAGAGCCGGGAGCCGGCGCGCCAGCGGATCCGGTAGATGAGCAGCCCACCGATCACCCCGGCGACGAAGCCGTACACGTGGGCGGCGTAGGCCGTCTGGGTGTCCGCGCCGGGGAAGAGGGTGAGGCTGACGTACAGAAAATACTGGAGGACGAAGTAGGTGGCCACGAGCACCCAGCCGGGCAGCCGCACCGGGATGACGCCGAACACCAGGGTGATGACCCGGCTCCGGAACTGCACCACCAGGTAGCCGCCGAGGACGCCCGAGATGGCGCCGGACGCGCCGACCAGCGGCACGCTGGCCTCGGCCCCCTGGCCGAGCGCGAAGCAGTAGCAGGCCACGATCCCGCTGACCAGGTAGAAGCCGAGGTAGCGCAGCCGGCCGAGCCGGTCCTCCACGCACGGGCCGAACACGAACAGGTACACCATGTTGCTCAGCAGGTGCAGTGCGCTGCCGTGCAGGAACATCGACGTGAACGCCGACAGAGCGGGGACCTTGTGGAAGTCCGCGCCCGCGCACTGGGACGGGTCCGCGAGTTGGCGGCCGCTCAGCAGCTCGGCGGGGACGGCGGCCCACCGCATGATGTAGACGTCCACCGCGCAGGCCCGCGCCAGCGGCTCGGCTCCGTACCAGACCGCCATCTGCGACAGCGGCGACAGCAGGTAGACGCCGACGTTCACCGCGATGAGCAGGTAGGTGACGACCGGGACCCGGCGCACCGGGTAGTCGTCGCTGAGCGGGATGCCGGCCATCTGCCTCGCGTTTCCGTCCGTGGTCGAGGTCGCCTGCGCGAGGCGCCTTACGAGCGGTCGGCCCGGCCCGCGGCTCAGCGGCGGGCGGGAACGGCCTCGCGCCCCCAGTCTGTCAGGTCGCGGTACTTCTCCGCACCGTCCACCGGGCAGGTCCACGGGGTGTCGAGCTCGACCAGCCGCACCCCGGGGGAGTCCAGCCAGCGCAGCACGCACTCCATCTCGGCCGCGCCGGCGCGCGGGGCCGGGCCGGCGCCGGGGAGCACGGTCTCCGCGGTGTCCACGAGCGCCCGGACGAACGCGTGCGGGTCGGTGCCGGGACGCATCAGCCCGGTGCCGGCCAGCCGCCCGTACCGGACCACGCACACCTCCCACCCCGCCGCGGAGCGCCGCCCGGCCACCAGCTGCGGCAGCCGCGCCAGCGCGGTGAGCCGCTGGGAGCGCGCCACCCCGGTGAGCAGCGCCGCCAGCCGGTCGCGGTGCGCGGCGGCCTCCTCGTAGCGCAGCTGCTCCGACAGCCTGCGGATGTGCTCGGTGAGGGCGCGCACGACGGCCTCGGCGCCGCCGGTGAGGGCCAGTTCCGCGCGGGCGGCGTGCCCGGCGTACTCCTCGGCCGACTCCCGCCCGTCGCAGGGCGCGCCGCACCGGCCCAGCTCGGCGAGCACGCACGCCGCGATCGGCTTGGCGGGGGAGAACCGGTGCGTGCACTGCCGCAGCGGCACGACGTGGTGCAGCGCGTCGCGGGCGAGCTCGGCCTCCCGAGCCGAGCGGAACGGCCCCACGTAGGGCGCCCCGTCGTCGAGGATCCGGCGGACCAGGGACAGCCGCGGGTAGCGCTCACGGGTCAGCTTGAGCCAGACGGCGCGCTCGGGGTTGCGGGACCGCCGGTTGTACGGCGGTTTGCGTTCGGCGATCAGCCGCAGCTCGCGCACCTCCGCCTCCAGCTCGGTCCCGCAGACGATGGGGGTGACGCGCTCGGCCAGCGCGATCATCTCGCGGACCCGGCCGCGGGTCTCCGACGCCGTGAAATAGGACATCACCCGCCGGCGCAGGTTGCGGCTCTTGCCGACGTAGAGCGTCTCGCCCCTGGCGTCCTCGAAGACGTAGACGCCGGGCCGCTCGGGCACGTCCTCGGCGAGCCGCCGCTTGCGGAGCTGCGCGGCACTCGGTGCGCTGCGGAACGCGCGCAGCTCCTCCAGGGTGTCGACGCCGAACGAGCCGAGCCGCTCCAGCAGCGCGTGCAGCACGCCCACGGTGGCGCGGGCGTCGTCCAGCGCCCGGTGCGTGGGCCGGTCGGGAACCCCGAAGTGGGCGGCCAGCGTGCCGAGCTTGTGGTCGCGCACCTCGTCCCGGGGCACCAGCCGGCGGGCGAGCGGCACCGTGTCGACCACGGGCGGGTTCGGCCACATGAAGCCGTGCGCCGCGCAGACGGCCTTGAGGAAGCCGACGTCGAAGGGCGCGTTGTGGGCCACCAGCACCGCACCCCGGTCCAGGCCCGCGAACTCGAGGAACGCGGGCAGCACCTGCTCGACGCGCGGCGCGGGGGCCACCATCGCCTGGGTGATCCCGGTCAGCAGCGTGATGAACGGCGGAACGGGGACCCCGGGATTGACCAGCGTGGCGAACTCGCCGAGGACCTCGCCGCCGCGCACCCGGACCGCGCCGATCTCGGTGATACCGGCGCCGTCGGCGCGCGACCCGGTGGTCTCCAGGTCGACGATGACGAACGTGGTGTCCGCCAGCGGGGTCCCCAGGTCGTCGAGGGAGCCCTGGAAGGGGAGCTGCTGTTGTGCCACCCGGTCAGGGTACGGGCTGCCTCCGACAGCGCCGGCGGCCCGGTCGGCGCTCGTGCCTGCGAGGACGCCGCGCGGGTGCCCGCGGCGGGCCCGGGGGCGGCGGGGGCGGTCGCACCCGCCGCGCATCCCGGGAGACGCCCGGCCGGTATCCTGGCCCGAATACCGATCCGTCGCTGATGCTCCGCAATCGGACGCCGACGTCCCGCTATCGGGCATCCGGGCGACTGCGCGCACGACCCCGAGGGAGACGGTGCATGGCGAAACCTGGTTCCGCGGACCGCGCCGATGGCGCCGCCGACCGGATGTGGTGGCGGGCACTCAACGACGCGAGCGCGGGGCGGGTCGTCCTGCCCGAGGTCGAGCCCCTCGTCCGGGAGCACCTGCGGTGGCACCCGCACGCTGACGCGGCCCTGCTGCGCCGCGCCCATGCGGTGGCGCACCACCTGCACGACGGGCAGCTGCGCAAGTCGGGCGAGCCCTACATCACGCACCCCCGGGCGGTCGCCACGATCCTCGCCGAGCTGGGCATGGACACGGCCACCCTCGTCGCGGCGCTGCTGCACGACACGGTCGAGGACACCCCGTTCACCATCGGGCAGCTGCGGGCGGACTTCGGCGACGAGGTCGCGGTGATGGTGGACGGCGTCACCAAGCTGGACCGGTCGATGTACGGGGAGGCCGCGGCGGGGGAGACGTTCCGCAAGATGGTGCTCGCGGCCGCCGCCGACCTGCGGGTCCTGCTGATCAAGCTCGCCGACCGGGTGCACAACCTGCGTACGCTGCGGTTCCAGCCGCCGCACAAGCAGCGCAAGATCGCGCAGGGAACCCGCGACCTGCTGATCCCGTTCGCGGAGCGGCTGGGCGTCTACCACCTGAAGCGGGAGCTCGACGACCTGTGTTTCGAGTTCCTGGAGCCCGAGGCCTACCGCGCCACCGTGGCCGCGCGCGACACGGCCCGCGCGCAGGACCGCTCCGAGCTGGACGGCGTGGTCGAGCACCTGCGGGCCGTCCTCGCGGAGTTCCGGGTCAAGGCCGACGTGCTCGTCAAGGAGCGCCACCTCCACTCGATCCACAGCTCGCGCGGCGGCGACCTGGCGAACCTGGACCCGTTCGCGATCTCCCGCATCTCGGTGGTGGTGAAGCGCGACGACTACCGCGACTGCTACATCGCGCTGGGTGCCATCCACGGGCTGTGGCGGCCGCTGCCGGCCCGGTTCAAGGACTTCATCGCGGTGCCGAAGTACAACCTCTACCGCGCGCTGCACACCGTGGTCGTGCACTCCAGCGGGCGGGTGTTCGACGTGCTGGTCCGCACCGCGGCGGAGTACCGCGTCTCGGAGTTCGGGCTGATCGCCTACGTCGCCGACGCCACGTCCGCCGACGGCCGCCGGGCGGTCACCCACCGCCCCGACCTGGAGTGGCTGCGCCGGCTGCTCGCCTGGCAGGGGCAGGCCGACGCCCAGGACCTGCTGGCCGGCGTGCGCACCGACCTCGGCCCGGACAGCATGGTGACCTTCACCCGCGAGGGCGACCTCGTCACCCTCCCCAAGGGCGCCACCCCGCTCGACTTCGCCTACACGGTGGCCCCCGAACTCGGCGACGGCTACATGGGGGCGCTCGTGGACGGCCGGCTGGTGTCGGTCTCCACTCCGCTGCGCGACGGCAGCAAGGTGGAGATCCTGACCGGCGGGGACAGCGGCCCCTCGGAGTCGTGGCTGACGTTCGTCAAGACCGGGCAGGCCCGGGTGGGCATCACGCGGCGGCTGGCCCGGCGCCGCCTGGAGGAGACCGCCGCGCACGGGCGCACCCGGGTCGCGGCGGAGCTGCTCGACCGGGGGATCGACCTGATCGAGGTGGAGAGCAGCGGGGTCGCCACCGCGGTCGCCCGCCGGCTGGGCTACCCCGACCTGGACGCGCTGTACGCGGCGGTCGGCACCGAGAACGTCGACCTGGGCGACCTCGTCACCGCGCTGCTCGCCCCCCGCTGAACCCGCCCGCGCGCCGGCCCCCGCCCGCGGCCGCATCGCCTTGGTCCGTGTCCAGCGCCACATGGAAAGATGGAAACGACCAGGACGGTGCTGACCGGTGGAGACGAGCGGGCGACCGCGGACCCCCGGGCGGCGGCGAGGTAAGGAGTGGATGGCCGTGAGCATGACCGTGCCGAGCGAGAGCCAGCGGTGGCGGTGCGCACAGTGCGGCAACCTGACCCGGTTCGACGTCACCCGGACGGTGCGGTCGCGCGACTACGTGCACGTGGACCTCTCGGGGGAGCAGCGGATCGAGGAGAGCGAACGCCTCACCGAGGCCGTCGAGCAGGTGCGGTGCCGCTGGTGCGGGGCCGTGGACGCCGTCGAGGTGGTCGACCGGCCGGCCGCCGAGCGATCCGTGCCCGCGGAAAGCGCGTGACCCGCCATGGTTGCGGAGACCTCGGGTTCCGACGGCGCGCTGCCGCGGCCGCAGGGCGCGGCGGCCGGACCGGCCGCGGAGGCCGGCGAGGCGCGCGCCGGGGCTGAGGCGGCCGCCTCGGCGCGCGGCGGCGAGGAGGGCGCGGAGACGCTGGCGCGCCCCCTGCCCGAACCGGTGCGGGAGCGCATCATCGAGTACGGCTCCGACGTGCTCGGCGGCCTGCCGATCGCGGAGCTGCCCTCGGCCCTGCGGCGGGTCGCCCGGTTCGAGCCGCGCCGGCGCGCGCGCCTGGCCGGGCCGCAGATCGCCGCGCAGCTGGAGACCGACGCCGCGTTTCGCGGCCAGGTCGGCGAGCGGGTGCGGCGGGTCTGGCCGGAGCTCGCGGCCGGGCTCGGCAACGGGGTGGTGCCGCCCGCCGCCGACCCGGTGACCGTGGCCGCGGCGGCCTACCTGCTCCGCCCGGCCGGCTGGCCCGGCATCGTGGAGCGGGTGCACGGCGAACTCGCGGAGCGGGAGAGCGCCAAGGAGGCGGACGAGGCCGCGGAGGCGCTCGCCGACCTGCGCCGGCAGCTGGACGCGGCCAAGGCCGAGCACCGCGAGGAGACGCTGCGGCTGCGCTCGGAGCTGCGTGAGCAGCGCGGCACGATCGCGGACCTCAGACGCCGCGTCCACGCCGAGCGGCAGCGCGCCAAGGACGCCACCGATCGCGCCGAGCAGGCGATCGCGGAGGCGGCGGACCGCAGCGACACGGCGGCCAACCAGGTCGGCGCCGTGGAGGCGGAGAACCGCCGGTTGCGCAACCGCCTCGCCGCCGCGGAGGCCCAGGTGGAGAACGCGCGGCGTGCCGCGCGCTCGGGACGCAGCGCGGAGGAGGCGCGGCTGCGGGTGCTCATCGACGTGCTCATGGACGCGGCGCACGGCCTGCGCCGGGAGCTGGCGCTGCCCACCTCCATCGACAGCCCCGCCGACCTGGTGGCGGACAGCCGCCGCGAACACGGCCCGGGGCTGCCCGCGCGCGGCCTGCCCGACGACGACCCCGGCCTGGTCGACCAGCTCCTGACCCTGCCCCGGGTGCACCTGCTCGTCGACGGCTACAACGTCACGAAGACCGGGTACGGAACGCTCCCGCTCGCCGACCAGCGCAGCAGGCTGCTGGCCAGCCTGGAAGGGCTCGCCACCCGCACCAAGGCCGAGATCACGTGCGTGTTCGACGGCGCCGAGGTGGACGCGCCGCCGGCGCTCTCGGCGACCCGGCGGGTCCGGCTGCTGTTCAGCGACCCGGGGGAGACCGCCGACGAGCTGATCATCGGCCTGGTCCGGGCCGAGCCGCCCGGCCGGCCGCTGGCGGTGGTGACCTCGGACAAGGAGATCGTCGCCGCGGTCGGCCGGGCGGGCGCCCGGACGGTCTCCTCCGCGATGCTGCTGCGGCGGCTGGAGACCGGCTGAGGCCGCTTCAGCGGCCGCGGGCCCCGAGACGACCTGGGGCGATGGCCGGATGCGGCCAGTGGGGACGGTGCGCCGCCCACCCCCCGCGGGCCGCCCGGACGGCCGGAAAGTCCGCTGTGGTCGGGATTACACGGACGTCGTGGTGGTTGAGCCGGATCGGGTGGTCCGCTAGGTTCTACCCGGAGCTTGATCGCCTGGTGCGCTAGAACGGCGGACCTGTGTCCCACGGCCGCCGCCGGGCGAGTGAGCTCCCGCCGGAGCGGGAACCGCGTGGTCGCGCTGCCGCGTGCACATCGAACGCGACGTGCAGCGATGCCAGGCGCCGCCCCCGCTGACACGTGCGCCTCGCTCCCCGGCCCACCC
>NZ_QEIO01000321.1 GCF_003336425.1 Marinitenerispora sediminis
CTCATCACCGGCGCCACCCAAGGCATCGGCCTCGCCATCGCCACCACCCTCGCCACCACCCACCGCATCCTCATCTGCGCCCGCGACCCCGACCGCCTCACCCACACCCGCGACCAACTCACCACCCACGGACACCACGCCCACGCCCACCCCTGCGACGTCCGCGACCCCGACCAGATCACCCACCTCATCGCCACCACCACCCACCACCACGGCCCCATCAGCGTCCTCGTCAACAACGCCGGCCGCAGCGGCGGCGGAACCACCCGCGACATCCCCGACGACCTCTGGAACGACGTCATCGACACCAACCTCACCAGCGTCTTCCGCGTCACCCGCGAAGTCCTCAAAAACGGCGGCATCCTCGACCAACCCACCGGCCGCATCATCAACATCGCCTCAACCGGCGGCAAACAAGGCGTCGTCCTCGGCGCCCCCTACTCCGCCTCCAAACACGGCGTCATCGGCTTCACCAAAGCCCTCGGCCTCGAACTCGCCAAAACCGGCGTCACCGTCAACGCCGTCTGCCCCGGCTACGTCGAAACCCCCATGGCCCGCAAAGTCCGCCAAAACTACGCCGCCCACTGGGGCACCACCGAAACCGACGTCCTCCACCGCTTCCAGAACAAGATCCCCCTCGGCCGCTACACCACCCCCGACGAAGTCGCCGCCATGGTCGCCTACCTCGCCTCCGACGCCGCCGCCCCCGTCACCGCCCAAGCCATCAACATCTGCGGCGGACTCGGCAACTACTGACCCCCGGAAGGAACCCCATGGCCGCCATCACCCGCACCACCCGCCACACCACCCACGTCAACGCCCCCGCCGACACCCTCTACCAGCTCATCGCCGACGTCACCCAATGGCCCCACACCTTCCCACCCACCATCCACGCCGAACGCACCCACGCCACCCACCACCACGAACACATCCGCATCTGGGCCCTCGCCAACGGCGACATCACCACCTGGA
>NZ_QEIO01000322.1 GCF_003336425.1 Marinitenerispora sediminis
CTTCACCCTCGACCGGCACGGCGAACCCGACCACCTCACCCTCACCCCCGGCACCGCCGCCGGCCTCACCGCGCACCTCACCCGCCTCCTCGCCGACACCGCCCTGCGCACCCTCGCCACCCGGCTCCCCGGCCTGCACCGCACCGCACCCACCCTGCGCCGCATGCGCGCCCCCGTCACCCACGGCGTCCTCCGGCTCCCCGTCGCCGCCTGACCCCGCATCCGCACGAGGAGGACACCATGCGGGTCCTGATGACGTCCTTCGCGCAGAACGCCCACTTCAACGGAACCGTCCCCCTGGCCTGGGCCCTGCGCACCGCCGGCCACGAGGTCCGCGTCGCCAGCCAACCCGCCCTCACCACCGACATCACCACCGCCGGCCTCACCGCCGTCCCCGTCGGAGCCGACCACCACCTCGACACCGTCATGCGCCACGCCGGCCCCGCCATGTTCGCGCCCCTGCGCGACCCCGACTTCCTGGAGAACCGCCCCGACCGGCTCGACCTCGACCTGCTCCGCTACTGGGACACCGTCTTCACCTCGATGGTGTACTCCCAGGCCAACGGCGACACCATGGTCGACGACCTCGTCGACTTCGCCCGCCACTGGCGCCCCGACCTCGTCGTCTGGGAACCCTTCACCTTCGCCGGCGCCGTCGCCGCCCGCGTCTGCGGCGCCGCGCACGCCCGCCTGCTGTCGTTCCCCGACATGTTCCTCAGCACCCGCGACGCGTTCCTACGCAAGACCTACCGCCGCCCCGCCGCCCAGCACGACGACACCCTCGCCGAATGGCTCACCTGGACCCTCGCCCGCCACGGCCGCCCCTTCGACGAGGAGATCGTCACCGGCCAGTGGACCATCGACCAGATGCCGCCCGGCGTCCGCCTACCCCTGGGCCGCCCCACCGTCCCCATGCGCTGCATCCCCTACAACGGGCCCGCCGCCGTCCCCGACTGGCTGCGCCACCCG
>NZ_QEIO01000323.1 GCF_003336425.1 Marinitenerispora sediminis
CGCCTTGACCGCGGCTCGACCTCGGCCGCCGCCCGTGGTGAGCACGATCTCCGACACGCCCGGTCCCCTCCCGCCGCGGTGGCCTGGCCGCCAGCGTAGCCAGCCGGGCGGCGGCCGAGGTCGAGCCGCGGTCAAGGCGCGGTCAGGCCGTCAGCAGCACGGCGATTCCGGCGGCGACGAGGGCGAAGGCCCAGACGCGGTCGCCGTCGATCCAGGAGAGCCGCAGCAGGTGGGAGCCGAGGAAGTCGTAGACGAGGAGCGCGGCGACGCCGGTCGCGGCGACCATGGCGAGGGTGTGCACGCCGGCGGCGGTCAGTCCGAGCCAGGTGGCGTCGGCGAGGGTGAGGCCGGCGGGGGCGGTCTCCGCGCCGGCCGGCGGGGCACTCTCCCAGCCGTGCGCGCCGTGTCCGCCGTGTCCGCCGTGTCCGGACGGTGCCGGGACCGAGGGGGCGGGGGCGAGGTCGCCGGCCAGGACGGGGAGCAGCATGAGCCCGGCGCCGTGCACCGAGGACATCAGGAAGGACCAGCCGGCCAGCTGCCAGGCCGGCATCCGCACGCCGCGCCACCGGAAGTGCCGCCGGGACAGCAGCTGCCACAGCCCGGCGCCCGCGACCAGCGCGCCGCCGGCGATCGCGAACCAGCGGGACGCGACGAGCGATCCGGTGACGGTGATGGCCACGCCGAACACCGCGACGGAGGCGGCGTGCCCGCCGGCGACGGCCGGCAGCGACCGCAGCAGCGCCGCCCGGCTGCCGTCCTGCATGCCCCGGGACACGGCGAGGAGCCACCCCATACCCGGGTTGAGGCCGTGGAAGATCCCCAGTCCGACGAGGGCCCATAGCTGCGCGGTGCTCACCGCGCAGCTATGGGCCCTCGT
>NZ_QEIO01000324.1 GCF_003336425.1 Marinitenerispora sediminis
TCGGTCAGGAGCAGGCGAAGAAGGCGTTGTCGGTCGCGGTCTACAACCATTACAAGCGGGTGCGGTCGGAGAGTGATCGTCCGCGTGATGAGGATGTGGAGATCGCGAAGTCCAACATCTTGCTGCTGGGGCCGACGGGGTCGGGGAAGACGCTGTTGGCGCAGACGTTGGCGAAGATCTTGAATGTGCCGTTCGCGATCGCGGATGCCACGGCGCTGACGGAGGCGGGGTATGTGGGGGAGGATGTTGAGAACATCCTGTTGAAGTTGATCCAGGCGGCTGATTACGACGTGAAGAAGGCCGAGACGGGGATCATCTATATCGATGAGGTCGACAAGGTCGCGCGTAAGAGTGAGAATCCGTCGATCACGCGGGATGTGTCGGGTGAGGGTGTGCAGCAGGCGCTGTTGAAGATCTTGGAGGGGACGACGGCGAGTGTGCCGCCGCAGGGTGGGCGCAAGCATCCGCATCAGGAGTTCATCCAGATCGATACGACGAATGTGTTGTTCATCTGCGGTGGGGCGTTCGCGGGGTTGGAGAAGATCATTGAGTCGCGGGTGGGGCGCCAGGGGATGGGGTTCAACGCGGTTCTGCGGTCGAAGCGGGAGTTGGACGCGGCGGATCAGTTCTCGGATGTGATGCCGGAGGATCTGTTGAAGTTCGGGATGATTCCGGAGTTCGTGGGTCGGTTGCCGGTGATCACGAGTGTGCACAATCTGGATCGGGGGGCGTTGATCCGGATTCTGACGGAGCCGCGGAACGCGTTGGTGAAGCAGTATCAGCGGTTGTTCGAGTTGGACAATGTGGAGTTGGAGTTCAGTGCGGACGCGCTGGACGCCATCGCCGAGCAG
>NZ_QEIO01000325.1 GCF_003336425.1 Marinitenerispora sediminis
CCCTCGACCCGCCCCCGCACGGACACCGGAACCCCGGACGACTCAGCACTGCGCAGCCGACTCCCCCGCAGCACGCGTCGCTCCCCGACCACCGGGAGGACCCGCCAGCCGCGCCCGCCGCCCGGACACCGCTCCGCACCGCAGCCCGCTTGGGACGCCGACGGAACACCCACCGCCGACCACCCACCGCAGGCGCCAGCCGCGACGCACCGATCAGCACTGCCACCGCCTGCGCTGGCAGCCGGCCCACCCACCAGCCGCGCCGAACCGCTGGACGTCGATGACACCGGCCGCTCGCTGCGCGGCACCCACGCGATCGGCAGCGCCTTCCGGCGCACCGTCGACTCCCCCATCAGGCGGCGCCGGAACCCCAAGGCTGACGTGGGCGGCCGCCGAGGAAGGCCCCCGCGACGAGGACCGCCACGAGCGCGGCAGAGCGGCACCACCGAACGGCGAGGACGTCCTGGACGCCAGCACTGCCACGCGCCACACGCGACGGCCGGGCGGTGGATGCGGACCCTCCGTCGCCACCGCTGCCGCATGGGGGTCAGGGCCCGATAGCCGGGGAGACCACTTCGCAGCGGTGGCCGCCCACGCCCGGGCATCACCGCCGGGGAAGAGGCACCCAGCCGGCCCGAAACAGGAAACGCCCCCGCCCGTCGTGAAACGGGCGGGGGCAAGGTCGCCGCAGCCGGGAGGGGCGGCGCGCAACCGGGCGCGCCCTACGGCCCCCCAACCGCGGACGCGCACTTATGAGACTAGGTGACGCCGCAGGTCACAGCCAGGATGCGACAGGTAAAAGAAGTGCCAGGATCGGCCGCCTCCTCC
>NZ_QEIO01000326.1 GCF_003336425.1 Marinitenerispora sediminis
GCAGCCGACCGCCAGCGGCGAGTACTTCGACCCGAGCACCCTCACCGCCGCGCACAAGACCCTGCCGATGGACACCCAGGTGCGGGCGCTACTCGACGACCTGCCAGTCGACGTCGACCACGCCCTGGTCGGCCGAGGCGATCGTCTCGAACGCCGCGGTCGACAGGTCGAGGCAGCGGCCCTCGATGTAGGGGCCGCGGTCGTTGATCCGGACGACGACCGATTTCCCGTTGGCCGGGTTGGTCACCCGCACCTGGGTGTCCATCGGCAGGGTCTTGTGCGCGGCGGTGAGGGTGCTCGGGTCGAAGTACTCGCCGCTGGCGGTCGGCTGCGGCTCGCTGTACATCGACGCCTCGCAGGACCCGCCTTCGCCGGTCGCGCTGAGGCCCGCGTCCGAGCCGGTGGAGCCGCCGGCGTCCGCGGTGCCGTCCTGGTCCGCGGCGGCCGGTTCGTCTTCGGCGGCCGGCTCGGTCTTCTCTTCGGGTTCGGTGACGCCGTCGAACGTCTGCGCGGCCTGGCGCAGGGCGTCGGTGCGCCGCTGCTCGCCCTGGCCGGGGCCCGGGTCGGCCGCCGGGGTCTCGGGGGCCGCGAGGTCGTCGGTCCGCGCCTGCGGCACGGCCGCGGCGTCGGTGGCGGCCGCGGCGCCGGGCTCGGGGCGCAGGTCGCTGACGGCGGCGGCACCGGCGGTGCCGGCGGCGGCGACCACCGCGGTCGCGGCCGCGGTCGTGAGGAGGAGGCGCCGGGAGGAGAGGCGCTGCTTGAGGGAGGGGCGGGGAGGTCGGTGGTTGCCCACGGCGACGTTCCTTCGAACGGGGAC
>NZ_QEIO01000327.1 GCF_003336425.1 Marinitenerispora sediminis
CCCTGCGCGCCGTGAGCACCAGCGACCCCAACCTCTACGTCCCCCGCCGCACCATCACCGCCGAACCCCCCGACCGGGAGCGGCCGTGAACCGCCGCCGACCCCCCGCAGGCCACCCTCGCCGACATCATGGCCGGACGGGCACTGCCCCGCGCCAACGGCGCCGAGACCCTCGTCTACCAGGCCGGCGACGTCGACGGATGGGACCTCGCCATGCAGACGTGGACCCTGCGCCGCGCCTGGCAGCTCAACATCGGCCGGCCCTTCGGCCTGGACTGACCCCCTCCAGCGCACCACGCGCCCACGATCCGGCGCACGTCAACGCCCCGCGGACCCGATCCGCGGGGCGTTTCAGCGGTCTTCTAGCCGACTACGAGAGCCTCCCGGCACATTCGACAAAAGCCGGGGTAGCTGGGGTCATTGTCCGCAGACAACAGGGAGACCACTGAAATGTCGGATCATGAGCTCAATACCGCAGAAAACGCGACGGTCGTCTTCGTCAACAGATTCACCCTGCACACCTCACCCGAGGAATTCGAGCGCGCATTCGACACCACCGCGCAATTCCTGCGCCGCCAGCCCGGATTCCTCCAGTCCACCCTGTCGCGGCACGCCGACAAACCCGACAGCTACCTCAACATCGCCCGCTGGCGCGACGCCCGCTCCTTCCACGCCGCCCTCACCCACCCCGACTTCGCCGCGCACGCCGCCGCCCTGCGCGCCGTGAGCACCAGCGACCCCAACCTCTACGTCCCCCGCCGCACCATCACCGCCGAACCCCCCGACCGGGAGCGGCCGTGAACCGCCGCCG
>NZ_QEIO01000328.1 GCF_003336425.1 Marinitenerispora sediminis
CTCGGATTCCTCGCCCGCGCCCTCAACCGCCACCCCGCCCACCGCGACCGCGTCGTCGCCCTGCTGCCCGGCCTGCGCGGCAACGAGACGCTCGCCGAGACCAAACCCGGCCGCGCCTCCGACGCGCTGACCCGCGTCGCCGACGACCTCGCCAGGACCGCACCCGAACTCCTCCCCGTCTACCTGGACGAGTGCTGCCGCATCCTCGCCGGCGTCGGCAGCGACTCCTACGCGGTCCGCTTCTTCGAGCGCGCCCGCGCCGCCGAGGCCGCCACCCCGCCCGCCGACGAGGCCGACGTCGTCGAGGCCCACCTGCGGCTGCCGCACGGCGCACGGCCCGCCAGCCTCACCCGGCACCACACCGCGCTGGCCGCGCGGCTCGCCCCCACCGACGCCTACCGCTGGCAGCGCCGCCTCCTCACCACCTGGTGCGAGTCCGGCCGCCGGGCCGCCCCCGCCCTCGCCGCCGGACTCGCCGACCTCGCCGCGGCCGCCGACCTCACCCCCGGGGCCGGCACCGACCCGGCCGAACGCGCCGCCGACGAGCGCGCCGTCCGCGCGATGCTCGCCAACGGCACCCTGGAGGCCGCCGCCGACCCCGTCTGGACCGCCCTCGGCCCGCTGCTGGACCGGCTCGGCCGCGAGGACCCCGAAGTCCGGCGCGCCCTCGTCCTGCTGGTCCCCGAACCCGCCCGCGACTCCGCCAAGGCCAAAGCCGCCGCCGCGGCCCGCGCCGTCACCACCCTGGCCGGCATCGGCGCCACCGCCCCCTTCACCTC
>NZ_QEIO01000329.1 GCF_003336425.1 Marinitenerispora sediminis
GGACCGTGAAACGGAGTCCGACCTGGCAGATCGCCAGGTCAGCCTTCCTGGAGGAATTTCCATGAAGACCAACCTGCGCCGAATCACGCTCACCGGCCTTGTCGCCACCGCCGTCGCGCTGGGCACGCCCGCCATGGCCGGCGCCCAGGACATCTTCGGCGGCCGCCACTTCTGGGGCTTCCCGGGCTTCGGCCCGAGCAGCAGCTTCCAGCAGCAGGCGACCCAGGCCGGGCCGTTCGGAGCCGGTACCTTCGGCACCCGGAGCCACGCCCAGGGCGGGTTCTGATCCCGAAGCCCACTGAGCAGGACCGGCGGGTCCGGCACCCGTGGGAGAGGCGCACCCGCGCGTTTCCCCGTCCACCGGCGCAGGAACGACAGCCGGTAGCCGGGCCCGCCGCCCTGCCGCGCATCGGCACCGCCACCGGAGCCGGTGGCGGTGCCGGCCCGCTTCCCGCGGGCCACCGAAATCCGGCCGCGATCCGCATGGCGCCCGGTGCGCCATTCGCGGCCGAATCCGCATCCCATTCCGCGCGCACGGGCAATTTGATGCGGCTTTGGAACACCGCTCGCTTTCTTTGGAGCCCGCAGTCCGGCGTCCTGTTTCTTCTTGAAACGGCCGCCGCAAGCATGAGAGTCGTGGCTCCAGGTCCGGCCGGAATCAGCGAAGGGGCCGATTCTGATGGACCGTGAAACGGAGTCCGACCTGGCAGATCGCCAGGTCAGCCTTCCTGGAGGAATTTCCATGAAGACC
>NZ_QEIO01000330.1 GCF_003336425.1 Marinitenerispora sediminis
CCTCCCCCGCCCGGACCCGCCGCCGGTTGAACACCGCCGACAGCACGATCGCGAACAGCAGGCCGGTGACACCGATCGGCTGGATGATGGTCAGGGGTGCTCCGCTGAGCGCCACCAGGTGCAGGACGACGCCGGTCGCCGCCGCGAGCGTGCCGAGGACCCAGCGGGGCCGCCGCAGCAGGTGCAGCAGGAAACCGGCCCGCGCGATCTGGTGCCCGGGGGCGCGGACGGCGTCGCGCTCCTGCAGCGCGGAGCCGAGCGCGAGGCAGAAGGCCCCGGCGAGGGCGAGCAGCACCGACGAGATCAGCATGGCGCCCCCGTTCCGGGGGACCGGACGGCCCCCCGCCGCCGCCGGACGTCGCCCATGGCGGTCCCCCTCCCGGTCGGTGCGGCGCCCCCACGGCGACCGCTGCACTCAGAACCGTACGGAGTGACCGGGTAAACACGGGATACAGGCAGCACCCGAACTCGGGTAGTGCGCGCCCCACTTCCGGTCCGGGGTGCGGGCGTCCGGGCCCGGGAGCCCGCGGCGCCCGGTGGCCGCGCCGCCGTCGTCGTCCGCACACCGCCCCGCACCCGTTCTCCTCCCCGCCCGGCGCTCGCCAGGCTCCACACCGTAGATAGCGCGGTCGCCTGTCGCGGGGGCCACGGGACGGAGAGTCCCGGGAAAGGTTTCGGCAAAAGTTGGTGACGCCGAGGCGCCCCCCGCGCCGGCTCCGGCTGGTGGCGGCCCGCGCGGTGCGGGCG
>NZ_QEIO01000034.1 GCF_003336425.1 Marinitenerispora sediminis
GGCATCGCGAGCGGGCTGGCGGCCGTGAGGGGGAGGCGGAGGGTTCGCCCGCCGGAACGCCACTGGTGGAGTTGGCGGCGTTCGCCAGCCACTCACCGGACGGGACCCCTCCGACGGCCAGCAGGACGACCCCCGCCGAGACGGCCGCCAGCCCGCTCGCGATGCCGGGGCGGATCCGGCGGCGCCGACGGTGCGCGGGGCGGTATCGCCGTCGGGGGTCCGACTCGGGGGTGGGCAATGCGGGGTCCTTTCCAGGTCGACGGGAGGGTGCCCAGCATCCCAGATGCCGCTCGCGCGCGGCGAAGTGCGCTGGGGGCGGGGCCGGCGACGGGGAGCGGCCCACTGCTCAGGCTATCGGCCCGCGCCTGCTATGTCCGTTATGCCGGTTTAGTGGGTCGGGTGGCCGCGGGTCCCGCCTCCGCCGGAGCTCCGGCGAGGAAGCCGGTGACGATCTCGGCGACCCGGTCCGGCTGCTCGACCGCCATGGCGTGGCTGGCGCCGGCGAGCGGAGCGACGCGCAGCAGGGGGTTGCGCTGTGCGGCGGCCGCGGCGTACTCGGCGACACCGGCACGGTAGGCGGCGTAGAGGGCGTGGAACTCCCGCTGCTCCGGCAGATCCTCGGTCGCCAGGACGAGGAGCAGCGGGCAGCGCGCGTCCAGGTAGGCCGGGAGCGGGTCGAAGGCCTGCTGGGCGGCGCGCAGCTGGCCGAGCGTGTCGGCCCGGGGGCGGAGGAACGTGGCCGTGCCGTCCGTCACCAGGTTGCGCTCGAAGCCCTCCAGTGCGACCTCCTCGGCGATTCCGTAATGCGCCGCCATCGCCCGCTGCCCGGCCCGGGCCGCGTCCAGGCGTTCGGCGCTCAACGGCTCGGCCATCGCCGCGGCCATGGCCGAGAACGTCCGGTCGAGGCGGTCGAGCTCTCGGGCCGCCTCCGCCGCCTCCAGGCCCGGCACCTGCTCCGGCCGGGTGGGGGTCGGGTTGCCGTCCAGGCTGACCGCTCCGGGGCATTCGGGATGGCGCTGCGCCCACAGGGCGGCGAGCATTCCGCCCAGCGACACCCCCACCACGGCCGGGGCGTCCAGTGCGAGTTCCTCGGTCACGGCGGCCAGGTCCGCCAGCACCTCCTCCCACTCCCACGGGCCGTCGCCGGACCGGCCGTGCCCGCGTAGGTCCGCGGCGACCACGCGGTGCCGGGTCCGCAGCGCCTCGGCCAGCGGGGCCACGGTCGCGAGGTTGCCGCCCGAGCCGTGCAGGAGCAGCAGCGACCGGCCCGGGCCTCCGAAGTCGCGGACGGCGACGGGCACGCCCGCTGATCCGATTAGTACGTCACGCATGTCTGGTATGTCCTTCCTGGCGGAGGCGGTCGCGGATGGCGGTCGGCAGCACGCCGCCCTCGGGATGGCGGGGGAGCCGGCCGCGCGCGACGAGGTCGTGCACGCCCTGCCGGGTGATCCCGAGCATCGCGCCGGCGACCGGGTAGGAGACCCGCTCCGCGGTCGGATGCCCCACCCGCCAGGCGACGACCCGCCCCATCGGGGTGCGCCACCAGTCGGTCGGCGGGTCGAACGGGCCGTCGCCCGGGTACAGCGTGGCGACCGCCCGCATGATCAGCCCGATGGCGACCCGGTCGTCGGCTTCGAGCATGTCGCGTGCCCAGGCCGCCGCCCGGATCCGGACCGCCGTGCGGACGCCGTCGACCATGGCGGCGTCCTCCAGCAGGATCTCCAGCGGGTCGAGCAGCCGGGCACCGATCAGGTGGACGAGCTGGTCCTGGAGTTGCGCCGTGGTGGGCAGCATGGGCACGCCCCCTTTCTTGACGTACATCGTCAAGTGCTTGACGCGCTGTGTCAAGGTAACGGCCGCCCATGCCTCACCGGACCGGCGGCGCGCCGGAAACGGCCGACCGGCCTCCGGAGCCGATGCTCCCGAGGCCGGTCGCCGGTCGCCGGGGCCGGGGCGCGTCTCGGACGCGCCCAGGCGGTCACTTCGCGGTGACGTGCTCCACCACTTCGAAGCCCCACAGCTCGGAGCCGGTGGCGGCCGGGCCGCCGTGCCCGTGCCCATGGCCGTGCCCGGAGGCCGCGGCCTCGTCGGCGGCCTGGGCGTGACCGCGGCCGAACGCCTCGCTCCGCAGCCAGTTCTGGAAGGACTCCTCGTCCGCCCAGCGGGTGTACACCAGGTACTTGTCGGTCCCCTCGACCGGCCGGAGCAGCTGGAACTCCTCGAACCCCGGCTGGTTCTCCACCAGGCCGGCCCGGTTGGCGAACCGCTGCTCCAGGGTCTCGCCGGCCCCTTCGGGGACGGTCAGGACGTTGAACTTGACGATGCTCATGGCGCCATTGTCGTCCACCGGCGTCCGGGTCCGTCATGGGCCTCGCCGCGGGCCTGCCGCGACCCGCCGGCCCTGGCGGCGGCCTCCGGCGCGGCGGCCACCGTGCTCCTCCCGCCGTCCCGTCCCCAGGCTCCGCGGCGCCTCCGCGGCTCGGCGCCGGAGCCGTCCGGCGTGCCCGTGGGCGGCAGGCGGGGCGCCCGCGCCGCCTCGCTAACCTCGGGGGAGGACAACCGCAGGTACAAGAGGTAGGACAGCCGTGCGCATCGCGAGATTTTCGGTCGAGGACGAGGTCGCCTACGGGCTCGTCGACACCGACGACACCGGCCAGCAGTTCGTGTCCCGGCTCACCGGGCACCCGCTGCTGGGGACCATCAAGATCACCGGCGAGCCCGTCCGGCTGGAGGACGTTCGGCTGCTCTCCCCGGTGCTGCCGAGCAAGGTCGTGTGCATCGGCAAGAACTACGCCGACCACGTGGCCGAGATGAAGGACGTCACGGGCGGCGGCAGCGACGCGCTTCCGGAGGAGCCGGTGGTGTTCCTCAAGCCCTCCACCTCGGTGGCGGGGCCGGGCGACCCGATCTTCTACCCGCGGCTCTCGGAGCGGGTGGACTTCGAGGGGGAGCTGGCGATCGTCGTCGGCCGGATCGCCCGCGAGGTACCGCGTGAGCGGGCCGCGGAGGTGGTCTTCGGCTACACGGTGGCCAACGACGTCACGGCCCGGGACCTGCAGAAGCGCGACAAGCAGTGGACGCGCGGCAAGGGCTTCGACTCGTTCTGCCCGATCGGCCCGTGGATCGAGACCGGCCTGTCCCTGGAGGAGGCCGCCGACCTGCGGATCACCACGCACGTCGACGGGGAGCTCCGCCAGGACGACCGCACGTCCCGCCTGATCCACGACATCCCCGCGCTGATCTCCTACATCACCGAGTTCATGACCCTGCTGCCCGGCGACGTGGTGCTCACCGGCACCCCCGCCGGCGTCGGCCCCCTGGAGGTCGGCCAGCGGGTGACCGTGGCGGTCGAGGGCGTCGGGGAGCTGACCAACCAGGTGGTCACCCGGGACTGACGTCCACCCGGGGGCCGGTACCGCTTCCGGGGGCGGTACCGGGCCCCTCGGTGCGGTGCGGTGCGGTGCGGTGCGGCCGTCCGGCCGGACCAGTCCGGCCGGCCACCGGGCGCACCGTCGGCCGCTGCCGGCGTCCTCCCCGCGGCCGCCGCCCCTGGACTGCGGCGACGCCGGACCCCGGTCGCGCGGCCCAGTAGGCTTTGGACGTGGCTGACAATCCCATTCGCACCCGATTCGCTCCGTCCCCGACCGGCATGTTCCACGTCGGCGGTGCGCGCTCCGCGCTGTTCAACTGGGCTCTCGCGCGCCAGCAACCCGAGGGCAGGCTCGTGCTGCGCGTCGAGGACACCGACGCCGCGCGCAACCGGCCCGAGTGGACCGAGGGGATCATCCGCGCGCTGGCGTGGCTCGGGATCAGCGAGGCCGACCCGCACTTCGAGGGCCCCTACTTCCAGTCGGCCTACGCGGCCAAGCACCGCGAGACCAGCGAGCGGCTGTACAAGGACGGCCGCGCGTACTTCTGCGACTGCACCCGCGAGCAGGTGCAGGAGCGGCGCGGCAACCCGCACCTGGGCTACGACGGGTTCTGCCGCGACCGCGGTCTGGAGCCGGCACCGGGGCGGGCGCTGCGGTTCCGGGTGCCCGAGGGCGGTCCCACGGTGGTGGACGACCAGATCCGCGGCCGGGTGGAGTTCGAGCACAGCGCGATCGAGGACTTCGTGATCGCGCGCGGTGACGGGTCGCCGCTGTTCGTGCTGGCCAACGTGGTCGACGACATCGAGATGCGCATCACCCACGTCATCCGGGGCGAGGAGCACCTGTCCAACACCCCCAAGCAGCAGCTGCTGTGGGAGGCGCTGGGGCAGACGCCGCCGGTCTGGGCGCACCTGCCGGTCATCGTCAACGAGAAGCGGCAGAAGCTCTCCAAGCGCCGGGACAAGGTGGCGCTGGAGTCCTACCAGGACGAGGGCTACCTGCCCGAGGCCATGGTCAACTACCTGATGCTGCTCGGCTGGGCGCCGGGCGGCGACCGGGAGATCATGCCCTGGGCGGAGATGGAGCCGCTGTTCCGCGTCTCCGACGTCAACAGCTCCAGCGCGTTCTTCGACGAGAAGAAGCTGCGCGCGTTCAACGGCGAGTACATCCGGGCGCTCCCGGTCGAGGAGTTCGCGGAGCGCTGCCGGCCGTGGCTGCGTCCGGAGACCGCGCCGTGGCCGGCGGAGAACTTCGACCCCGAGGTGTTCGCGGCGGTGGCCCCGCTCGCGCAGAGCCGCATCGCGGTGCTGAGCGAGATCGTGCCCAACGTCGACTTCCTGTTCCTGGACCGGCCGGTCGAGGACCCGCAGAGCTGGAGCAAGGCCATGAAGCCCGGCGTGGGGCGCGAGATGCTCGCCGCCGCGCTGGCGCGGTTCGACGACCCTGCCCTGCCCTGGGAGGCGGCGGCGCTCAAGACCGCCCTGGAGGAGGTCGGTGCCGCGCAGGGGCTCAAGCTGGGCAAGGCGCAGGCCCCGGTGCGGGTGGCGGTCACCGGGCGCACGGTGGGGCTGCCGCTGTTCGAGTCGCTGGAGCTGCTGGGGCGGGACCGCGTCCTGGACCGGCTGCGCGACGCGCTCGCGAAGCTGGACGCCGCCGAGGAATGACGGGTGGCGGGGCGGTCCCGTGCCGCCGTGCCGCCCCGCAATCCGTTCGCGAGCACTCTGGATGTCCGCTAAAGTAATTCCTGCGCCGAGGGGAGCAGGCCCGACAGGGCAGGCCCTCCAAGAGCACTGGGGTATGGTGTAATCGGCAGCACGACTGATTCTGGTTCAGTTAGTCTAGGTTCGAGTCCTGGTACCCCAGCTGGTGGGATCTCCTTCGGGAACTCACCGGAGCCGGTCACCGGCTCGTCCGCATCACGCGGTCCAGGCCCCCGTCGTCTAGCGGCCTAGGACGCCGCCCTCTCAAGGCGGTAACGGCGGTTCAAATCCGCTCGGGGGTACGCAACAGGGAGATGCTCCCACTCCGGTGGGAGCTTTTTTCTGGCACGGAGTCGGCTCCGGTCGGCTGCAACCGGGACGAAGTCCCCATCAGAATCCGATAGGGTGAGTCCCACGGTAGTACGGGCCCCCGTCGTCTAGCGGCCCAGGACGCCGCCCTCTCAAGGCGGTAACGGCGGTTCAAATCCGCTCGGGGGTACCAGCACGAGGCCCGCATCAGCAGATGCGGGCCTCGTTCGTCGTTATCGCCGCAGGGCACCGGAGGGAAGCCTGCCGGTGAGGGGGAGCGGCCACTTTCGGTACGCGTCCCGCGGATGTGTATGAAACCGCGCTCCGGTGGGCATGGCGATACCCACCACCGAGTGCGGGGAGAGCCGATGCGTCACCCGAGATGGCTCAGCGTGCTGGGCGGCGTCGTCCTCGTGCTCGGGGTGGGATGCGCGGCCACTCCGCCCGCCGAGCAGGCGCGGACCGGGGCGACGGGCGGCGCGGAGAGCACCGCCGCGGCGCCGGCCGAGCCCGAGGACGTCGCCACCGGGCTTGAGGTGCCCTGGGCCCTGGGCTTCCTGCCCGACGGCAGCGCCCTGGCCACCGAGCGCGACACCGCCCGGATCGTGCGCATCGACCGGGACGGCACGGTCACCGAGGCCGGCGAGGTCCCCGGGGTCGAGCCGCGGGGCGAGGGCGGGCTGCTGGGCATCGCCGTGTCCCCCGACTACGAGCGCGACAGGCTGGTCTACGCCTACCTGACCTCCGCGACCGACAACCGCATCGTCCGCATGACCTACCACCCCGCCGCGGGGCTGGGCACCCCCGAGACGGTCGCGGAGGGCATCCCGAGGGCCGACTTCCACAACGGCGGCCGGATCGCCTTCGGCCCCGACGGCCTGCTCTACGCGGGAACCGGTGACGCCGGTACCCGCCAACTGGCCCAGGACGTCGACTCGACGGCCGGAAAGATCCTGCGGATGACGCCCGAGGGCGACGTGCCCGACGACAACCCGTTCGGCAACCTGGTGTACAGCTACGGGCACCGCAACGTGCAGGGCCTGGCCTGGCACGGCGACACCCTGCTGGCCACCGAGTTCGGCCAGAACGCCTACGACGAGGTCAACGTCATCCGGCCCGGCGGCAACTACGGCTGGCCCGAGGTCGAGGGCGTCGGCGACCGCGACGGGTTCGTGGACCCGGTCGTCACCTGGCGGACCGCCGAGGCGTCACCGAGCGGTGCCGCCGTGGCCGGCGGCTCGCTGTGGGTCGCCGCGCTGCGGGGCGAGCGCCTGTGGCGGGTGCCGCTGACCGGTGACCCCGCCCGGCCGGTGGGTGAGCCGGAGGCGCTGTTCACCGGCGAGTTCGGGCGGCTGCGCGACGTGGTCACCGAGCCGGGCGGAACCGGGATCTGGCTGACCACCAGCAACCGTGACAGCCGCGGCACCCCGCACGACGGGGACGACCGCGTCCTGCGCGTCGCACTCGGGGAGTGAGTCCGGGGACGCGGCCGCCGAAGCGGCCGGGCCGCCCGCCCCCCAGCCGTGCGGGGCCGTGCGCCGAGCCGGCCCCGGAGGGCGCGGCGCCGACCGCACCGCGGCGGCTCCCGCGACGGGCTCGGGGGTGCCCAGGGCGGCGCGCGGCGGGCCCGGGCAGCACGGAGCGGGCCCCGGCCGACGGCCTAGCCGTTGCCCTCGTGGTTGTGCAGGGCCTCGCTGATCCGCTCGGCGGCGGCGATGACGGCCTGGGCGTGCAGCCGGCCGGGGGAGCGGGTCAGGCGCTCGATGGGGCCTGAGACCGACACCGCCGCGATCACCCGGCCGCCCGGGCCAGCGATCGGCGCCGAGACCGACGCCACCCCCTGCTCGCGCTCGCCGACGCTCTGCGCCCAGCGGCGGCGGCGCACCTGGGTGAGCGTGGCGGCGGTGAAGTGCGCCCCGCGCAGCGCGCGCCGGATGCGGTCGGAGTCCTCCCAGGCGAGCAGCACCTGTGCGGCGGAGCCGGCGTTCATCGGGAGCTCGCTGCCGACCGGGACGGTGTCGCGCAGGCCGCTGGCGCGTTCGGCGGCGGCGACGCAGACCCGGGCGTCGCCCTGCCGGCGGTAGAGCTGCGCGCTCTCCTGGGTGAGGTCGCGCAGCTGGAGCAGCACCGGGTTGGCGATGGCGAGCAGCCGGTCCTCCCCGGTGGCGACGGACAGCTCTCCCAGGCGCGGGCCCAGCACGAACCGGCCCTGGCTGTCGCGCGCGACCATGCGGTGCCGCTCCAGGGCCACCGCGAGCCGGTGCGCGGTGGGCCGGGCGAGCCCGGTGATCTGCACGAGCTGGGCGAGCGACGCGGGCCCCGACTCCAGGGCGTCCAGCACCGACATCGTCTTGTCCAGCACACCAACGCCGCTGGATGGGCTAGAGTTGTCCATGGCTTGATATTGCCGTCTCGCTATTTGGAATGCAAGTCGGCCCGGCCCGCACGGGCCGGCCTGCGTGCGGCGGACCTCCGGCGGCCGTTCCGCGGTCGCGCAGTGGCGAGAAGCTCCGAGAACCCCGAGACGCGAGGAGGCGTCCCACATGGCTCGCACGATGGCCGAGAAGGTCTGGGAGGAGCACGTCGTCCGGCGTGCCGAGGGCGAACCCGACCTGCTCTACATCGACCTGCACCTCGTGCACGAGGTCACCAGCCCGCAGGCCTTCGAGGGACTGCGGCTCGCCGACCGCGCGGTGCGCCGTCCCGACCTCACCATCGCCACCGAGGACCACAACGTCCCGACCGAGAACATCCTGCTGCCCATCGCCGACCCGGTCTCGCGCACCCAGATCGAGACGCTGCGCAAGAACGCCTCCGACTTCGGGGTCCGCCTGCACCCGATGGGCGACATCGAGCAGGGCATCGTGCACGTCGTCGGCCCGCAGCTCGGCCTGACCCAGCCGGGCATGACGATCGTGTGCGGCGACAGCCACACGAGCACGCACGGCGCCTTCGGGGCGCTCGCGTTCGGTATCGGCACCAGCCAGGTCGAGCACGTCCTCGCCACCCAGACGCTGCCGATGACCCCCTTCAAGACCATGGCGGTCACCGTCAACGGCACGCTGCCCTCCGGTGTCACGTCCAAGGACGTCATCCTCGCCGTCATCGCCAGGATCGGCACCGGCGGCGGCCAGGGGTACGTGATCGAGTACCGCGGCGAGGCCATCCGGCAGCTCTCGATGGAGGCCCGGATGACGATCTGCAACATGTCGATCGAAGCCGGCGCGCGCGCCGGGATGATCGCGCCGGACGAGACCACCTTCGACTACATCAAGGGCCGTCCGCACGCGCCCACCGGCGCCGACTGGGACGCCGCGGTCGAGCACTGGAGGAGCCTGCGCACCGACGACGAGGCGGTCTTCGACGCCGAGGTCGTGCTCGACGCCGCCGAGCTCAGCCCGTTCGTCACCTGGGGAACCAACCCCGGGCAGGGGCTGCCGTTGGACGCCTCCGTACCGGACCCGGCCGACTTCGCCGACCCCACCGAGCGCGCCGCCGCGGAGAAGGCGCTCGCCTACATGGACCTGGCGCCCGGCGTCCGGCTGCGCGACGTCCGGGTGGACACCGTCTTCCTGGGCTCGTGCACCAACGGCCGCATCGAGGACCTGCGCTCCGCGGCCGAGGTGATCCGCGGGCGCAGGGTCGCTGACGGCGTCCGCATGCTCGTGGTGCCCGGGTCGATGCGGGTCAAGGAGCAGGCCGCCGCGGAGGGACTCGACGAGGTGTTCCGCGCGGCCGGCGCCGAGTGGCGCGAGGCGGGCTGCTCGATGTGCCTGGGCATGAACCCCGACCAGCTCAAGCCGGGGGAGCGCAGCGCCTCCACCTCCAACCGCAACTTCGAGGGCCGGCAGGGCAAGGGCGGCCGCACCCACCTGGTGTCGCCGCTGGTCGCCGCCGCGACCGCCGTGCGCGGCACGCTGTCCTCCCCCGCCGACCTGTAGCGCGCGGCCGGCCGTACCCACCACAGGCAACCAAGGGAGCGTAGGAACCGCCCATGGAGAAGTTCACCGTCCACACCGGCCGCGCCGTGCCGCTGCGCCACAGCAACGTGGACACCGACCAGATCATCCCCGCCGTCTACCTGAAGCGGGTGGCCCGCACTGGCTTCGAGGACGGCCTGTTCGCCGCCTGGCGGGCCGCCGACCCCGACTTCGTCCTCAACCGGCCGGAGTACGCCGGCGGCACCGTCCTGGTCGCCGGCCCGGACTTCGGTACCGGCTCCTCCCGCGAGCACGCGGTGTGGGCGCTGCAGGACTACGGCTTCAAGGCGGTCATCGCCCCGCGCTTCGCCGACATCTTCCGCGGCAACTCGCTCAAGGGCGGCCTGCTCACCGTGCTGCTCCCGCAGGACGTCGTCGAGCGGCTGTGGGCCCTGGTCGAGGCTGACCCCTCGACCGAGGTCACGGTGGACCTGGTGGCCCGCGAGGTCCGCGCGCCGGGAGTCACCGAGCCGTTCGAGCTGGACGACTACACGCGCTGGCGGCTGATGGAGGGGCTGGACGACATCGCCCTGACGCTGCGGCACACCGACGCCATCGCTGACTACGAGACCCGACGCAAGCCGTGGCTCCCGGTGACGCAATAGGGCCGGATCGCCCGGAGCAGCCGGAATTTTACCTGGATTTGGCACGGCGGCTCCGGGAGGCGCATCGCCGTGCCAACGCGCTCCCGGATGCTGTCCGGATTCCGGTAATCCGTAGGCTTTTGACGGTCACCGAAGCGGTGAAGCGGGACCCCCTCCGGGCCTCCGAACGGCTCGATCGGATGCTCCAGGACCTCCCTCCGGGGCCCGAAGGGCCCTCGACACGCTGATTTCTCAGGCGTTTGTATTTGTATCGAGGGCCTGACGTCCCCTAATTTCGTGCGAGCAAGGGGGAACCGGAGGAACCAATGAACAAGCGTGACCTGATTGACGCGATCTCCGACCGGTTGGGGGACAAGAAAACCGCCACCGAAGCAGTGAACGCTGTGTTGGAGACCGTGCAGCGCACCGTCGCCAAGGGCGAGAAGGTGGCCATCACTGGGTTCGGCGTCTTCGAGAAGTCCGAGCGCGCCGCCCGTACCGCCCGCAACCCGGCCACCGGGGCCACCATCGACGTTCCGGCGAGCTTCGTCCCGAAGTTCCGCGCCGGCGCCGACTTCAAGGCCCTGGTGAACGGCGAGAAGAAGTAACCTCGCACCGCGTACGCTGCCCGGGCCGCCGTCGGCTGCCCGGGCAGCGGTGCGTCCGGCCCCGCGCCCGGCGGGCCGCCGTCACAGCGACAGGCGGGCCAGCAGCTTCGCGGTGTGCGGGCCGACCCCGAGGCGGGCGGCCTCCCGGAGGTCGCTGAGCGTGTCGACGTCCCGGCGGGCTCCGGGGACGTCGACGAGGTCGATCTCCGCGGCGCCGCCGGCGCGGTGCCGCTCGCGCGAGCGCCCCTCGAAGGCCGGGCGGAACTCCCCCCCGGACGCGGCGGCGTAGAGCGTCGTGCCGACACCGGGCGCGTCGGCGAGGAACGCGTGCTCGTGGCGCGCGGCCGCGGCCAGCACCCGGTCGAGCTCCGCCGGCCGCAGGGCCGGCAGGTCCGCGGACAGCGCACACACCCCGGATCCGGGGTGGAGCCCGGCGGCCACCGCGGCGCCGTGCCGCAGCGCCGGGTTCAGACCGGCGTCGGGCTCGTCGGCGACCGGGCGCGCCCCGAGGTCGGCGAGCGCTCCGGCGGCGAGCGGGTCGTCGGTGACCACGATCACCTCGATCACCCGGGGGCACTCGACGGCGGCCATGACCGTGTCGGACGCGACCGCCAGGGCCAGCTCCGCCCGGTGCCGGCCCACGGACGGCGCGAGCCGCGACTTGGCGGCGGTGAGGCGCTTCACCGGGATCACCAGCGACCAGCGCTGGTCGTCCTCGACTCCGGTCACCGGCCCTCCGCTCGCCCTCTCCACCGCGCGGGTACCCGGCGCGTCCCGGCGCTCCCGCCGTCCGTCCCACCCCGCCGGCGGCTCCGGGTGCCCGCGGTGACGCCTCCGAGCCGGTGGGACTGCCTAGACTGGAGCGGTCGTGCGCGGCCGGGTATTCCCCCGAGGACCGCGCCGGCGCACCCGCCGTCCCCCACCGCCACGCCAGCGCCATGCGAAGGAGCCGCCATGAAACGCCGGGAATCGCCGTGGGTGAAGGCGATGGCCATCGCCGTCGTCCGTCCCATCATGGCAGCGGTCACCCGGCGCGAGTGGAGCGGCCAGCAGCACATCCCGCGCGAAGGCGGTGTGATCCTCGCCGCGAACCACCTCTCGATGTCGGACCCGCTGACGGTGGCGCACTTCGTCTACGTCGCCGGCCGCCGCTGGCCCACCTTCACGGCGAAGGAGGGCGTCTTCCGGATCCCCGTCGTCGGCGCCGTGGCCCGCAAGACGGGGCAGATCCCGGTCTCCCGCGGCAGCGCCGACGCGGTGAAGGCGCTGCGCGAGGCCGAACGGGCGCTCGTCGAGGACGGCGCGTCCGTCATCTTCTACCCGGAGGGCACCTGCACCCGCGACCCCGACCTGTGGCCCATGGCCGCCAAGACGGGGGTGGCGCGGCTCGCGCTGTCCACCGGGGTCCCGGTCGTCCCGATCGCCCACTGGGGCGAGCAGCACCTGATGCCCTACGGGACGAGCAAGGTGCGGCTGTTCCCGCGCAAGCGGGTCCAGATGGTCGCCGGACCGCCGGTGGACCTCGCGAAGTACCGCGAGCAGCCGATGACCGCGACCGTGCTGCGGGCGGCCACCGCCGACATCATGGCCGCCATCACCGGCCTGCAGGCCGAGCTGCGCGGCGAGGAGCCGCCCGCCGAGATCTACGATCCCAAGCAGGCCCGCCGGGCGCGGCTGGACCCGGCGGAGGGCGCCGGCGCGGAGCGGACCGGCGACGACGACACGGCGCGCGCGTGACCGCGCGGCCGCGCACGGAGAGGACGAGATGACCAAGGTCGCGGTGCTGGGCAGCGGCTCGTGGGGGACCGCGTTCGCCAACGTGGTGGCCGACGCGGGGGTGGCCGAGGTGACGCTGTGGGCGCGCCGGGCCGAGGTGGCCGAGGCGATCGGCCGGGAGCACGCCAACCCCGAGTACTTCCCCGGGATCGGGCTGAACCCCCGCCTGGCGGCCACCACCGACGCCGCCGCCGCGGTCGAGGGGGCGGGGTTCGTGGTCGTCGCCGTGCCGTCGCAGACGCTGCGCGCCAACCTCACCGCGTGGCGGCCGCACATCCCGCGCGACGCCGTGATCGTCAGCCTGATGAAGGGCATCGAGCTCGGCACGTCGCGGCGGATGAGCGAGGTCATCGTCGAGACGCTGGAACTGCCGGCCGACCAGGTGGCGGTCGTCTCGGGCCCCAACCTGGCCCGGGAGATCGCCGAGCGCCAGCCGGCCACTGCCGTCGTCGCCTCCCCGCACGAGGCCACGGCGGTGCGGCTGCAGGAGATCTGCCGGGCGCCCTACTTCCGCCCCTACACCAACACCGACATGATCGGAGTGGAGCTCGGCGGTGCGGTGAAGAACGTCATCGCGCTGGCCGTGGGGGTCGCCGTCGGCATGGGCTTCGGCGACAACGCCAAGGCGTCGCTCATCACCCGCGGGCTCGCCGAGACGGTGCGGCTGGCCGTGGCGCTCGGCGCCGACGAGCACACCCTCGCGGGCCTCGCCGGCATGGGCGACCTGGTGGCCACGTGCAGCTCCCCGCTGTCGCGCAACCGCACCTTCGGCGAGCGGCTCGGCGCCGGCAGGACCCTGAGCGAGGTCATCGCCGAGACCAGCCAGACGGCCGAGGGCGTCAAGTCCTCGGAGTCCGTCCTCGCGCTCGCCCGCGCCAACGGCGTGGACATGCCGATCACGGAGGCCGTCGTCGCCATGATGCACGGCGACCTGCCGCCGGCCGAGGCGCTGCTGGGCTTCATGGCGCGCAGCGCCAAACCGGAGCGGTACGGCGTCTGACCCGGCGGCGCGAGCGGGCCGTACCGTGCCCCGCCGGCCCGCCGGCCCGCCGCGAGCCGGCGCCCACCTGCGACGGGACCCGCGTGCGGGCTCCGCCCGGCCGGTGCGTACCGTGGAAGGCGGCCGCGCCGGCGGGAGCCGGCGCCGACGTCGAACGGGAAGCGGGGAAGCGGGAAGCATGGTCCAACGTCCGGGAGAGAACACGCGCGCGGCTCGGCTGCCGGTGCCGGACGCGCCGGTGGGCCGCCCGGTGCGGCTGCCGGTGCACCGCAGCACGACCTACGCGTTCGAGACCTCCCAGGAGTACGCGGAAGTCCTGGACGGGATCCGGCCGGGCTACTCCTACGCCCGGATCGACAACCCGACCACCGAGGCGTTCGCGCACGCCGTCGCCGCGCTGGAGGGCGACCGGCTCGACCACGCCGTGCGCGGCCAGGCGTTCGCCTCGGGGATGGCGGCCATCAGCACGACGCTGCTCGCCCTCACCCGGGCCGGTGCGCACGTGGTCGCGGCGCGCTCGATCTACGGCAACACCTACTCGCTGCTCGACGGGCTGCTCCGCCGGTTCGGCGTGACCACCGACTTCGTCGACATCACCGACCTCGCCGCGATCCGGGCCGCGCTGCGCCCGGAGACCGCGCTCGTCTTCACCGAGACGCTGTCCAACCCCACCATGACCGTGAGCGACCTGCCGGCGCTGGCCGGACTCGCCCGGGAGGCCGGAGTCCTGCTGGTCGTGGACTCCACGTTCGCCTCGCCGGCCGTCTGCCGGCCGCTGGAGCACGGCGCCGATGTCGTGCTGCACTCGGCCACCAAGTACCTCGGCGGGCACAGCGACGCCACCGGGGGCGTCGTCGTCGCCCGCGACGAGCTCATCGGCGCGATCCGGTCGGCGCGGGTGGACCTGGGACCGTGCCTGGCCGCCGACGAGGCCTTCCTGCTGCACCGCGGGCTGGAGACGCTGCCGCTGCGCGTGGCGCGGCAGTGCGCGACCGCGACCGAGTTCGCCGCCGCCGTCGCCCGGCACCCGGCCGTGGAGCGGGTGGACCACCCGGGCCTGCCGGAGCACCCGGGGCACGCGCTCGCCGGCCGGCTGTTCGACGCCGGGCGGTTCGGCGCGGTCGTGACCGTGACTCCGCGCGGCGGCCGGGACGCGGGCATGGCCCTGGCCGACCGGGTGCGGGTCGCCACCATCGCCGCGTCGCTGGGCGGGACGCACACGCTGGCCGGCCATGTCGGCTCCACCACGCACCGGCAGATGACCGACGAGGCCCTGCGGGCCGCCGGAATCGGCCCGGCCGCGGTGCGCTTCTCGATCGGCGTCGAGGACCCGGCGGACCTGATCGCCGACGTGCTGGGGGCCCTCGACACGCTCGACGGCCGACCGTGACGAACGCCTATATTCGGGACGGCCGGGCCCGGCAGTTCCTGGTTCCGGTTCGGGTCGACGGCGAGATAGGGTCAGGCACCATGGCCGAGCAGCGCAAGATACGGGTCGCCGTGGTATTCGGCGGGCGGAGTTCCGAGCACGAGATCTCCTGCGTCACCGCGGGGAGTGTGCTCTCCGTGATCGACGCGGACCGCTACGAGGTCGTCCCCGTCGGGATCACCCGTGACGGCGACTGGGTGCTGGCCTCCGGTGATCCGCGGCGGCTGGCGATCACCGACGGACGGCTGCCCGAGGTCGCCGGGGACGGAGCGTCCCTCGCGCTGCCCTTCTCCGGCGGGTCCGGCTTCCTGGTGGTCAGCCCCGAGCGCGTGCCGCAGGCCATCGGCGAGGTCGACGTCGTCCTGCCGCTGCTGCACGGCCCGTTCGGTGAGGACGGCACCCTCCAGGGGCTCCTGGAGATGATGGGCGCCCGCTACGCCGGCTCGGGCGTCTTCGCGAGCGCCGCATCCATGGACAAGGTGTTCATGAAGGTGCTGCTCGCCGGGCAGGGGATCAAGGTCGGACCGTACGTGGCGGTCAGCGACCGCGAGTGGCGGCGCGAGCGCAAGCGGATCCTCGACGACGTCGCCGAACTCGGCGGCGTGGTCTTCGTCAAGCCCGCCCGCGCCGGTTCCAGCATCGGCATCAGCCGGGTGCCCGACGCCGCCGACGCCGAGGCGGTGACCGCCGCGATCGAGGCGGCCCGCGCGCACGACCCCAAGGTCATCGTCGAGGCGGGCATCTCCGGCCGCGAGATCGAGTGCGGCGTCCTGGAGTCCCTGGACGGCGGCGCCCCCGACGTGTCCCTCCCGGCGGAGATCCACGTCGCCGAGGGGTTCGACTTCTACGACTTCGAGGCCAAGTACCTCTCCAGCAGCAGGCTGACGATCCCGGCCGAGCTCCCCACGGAGGTCACGGAGCGCATCCGCGGCCTCGCCGCCGCGTCCTTCGAGGCCATGGGCTGCGAGGGGCTGGCCCGGGTGGACTTCTTCTACGGCGACGACGGCGAGGTCTACGTCAACGAGATCAACACGCTGCCCGGCTTCACGCCGGCGTCGGCCTTCCCGCAGATGTGGGCGGCCAGCGGGCTGGACTACCCGGCACTGGTCGACCGGCTGATCCAGACCGCCCTGCGGCGTTCACCGGGGCTGCGCTAGCGCGCGGGAGCACGCGCGGCCCGGTGGGCGGCCGCCATGGACGGCCCCCGCCGGGTCCCCCGATCGGCGGCTCGGTGCGCGTTCGCCGCGGACGTCCATCCGCCGTGCTCCGGGTCCGCGATCCGCTGGCGAGCGTGCCGCCTCACCTGTTCCCCGTGCTCGGCGCGGGAGACCCGGCCGGCACGCCCAGCAGCTGCCGTGCCAGTACGGTCCCTCCCGCCGTGGCCGCGGGGAAGACGAGGACGGCGACGAACGGGATGGCGAGCAGCAGGTAGGCCGGCACCGAGAAGCCGAGCGAGCGCAACCGGTAGTGCGCCATGTGGGCGCGGCGGTCGCTCAGCCGGCGCAGGCCGCGGCGGTCGAAGGCGGCGCCGACCAGTTCGACGCACAGGATCCAGCCGCCGAACAGCGCCGAGAGCACCGGGATCACGGTCTGCCCGACCACCGGGATGAAGCCGGCCGCGAACAGCACGATGCCGACCAGCGCGGAGACCAGGATCAGGGCCAGCGACTGCCGGATGGCGCGCAGCACCGAGCTGACCACCGGCTCCTCCACGGCCGGCGGCGCGTGGCCGAGCTCCTCCTCGACGTCCTCGGCGATCTTGTCGTACAGGGGGAAGCCGAGCGCCAGCGTGATGCCGGTGAAGCCGACCACCATGACGAGCACGAGACCCGCGACGAGGGCGATCCCGAAGGCCACCCGCAGGGTGGTGCGCCAGACCTCGTCCCAGTTGTCGGCGAACGGGGTCATCCAGGCGACGAGGTCGGCGGCGTTCGTGATCAGCAGCACCAGCGCGACCACGAAGAGCACCGAGGTGACGAGCGGCGGGATCGCGCCGAGCACGAACAGCTTCGGGCGGCGCAGGATGAGGCTGAACCCCTGGAGGAGCGCGCCGGCGCCGGTGAGGACTTCGCGTACAGGATTGGTCACGACGCGACCTTATCGCCGGTTCGCGGGGTTTCGAGCAGGTCCGTCATGCGAGCGGGGGCCCCGGACCCCCGCCGAGCCTCGCTGGCGGGGACGCGGCGGGCCATGCGCGTGCTAAGGTGCCCGGGTCAATATCAGTTGAGGTTCATCAGCGCCAGGTTGGTGGTGGAGTGCGCTGGTCCACCCGCATGGTCGCGGGCAGGGCCGGCCGCGTCCCCGCGACGTCGCGTCCCTGCCTCGGGACCGTACGTCTTCCGGAAGGACGCCCACCATGACCACCACCGACGTGTTCGACCACGGCGACGGCGGCTATCAGCCTGACCCGGACCGCGAGACCACGCTCCTCCTCGACGCCTTCTTCGACCACCTCGCCGGGACGGTGCGCGCCCGCGCCCTCGCCGGCGACCTGGTCCCCCGGATGCGCGCCCGGCACGCCGAATTGGTCGCCGCGAACGCACACCGGGTCGTGGACGAGCCGGCCCGCCACAACCTGCGGCTGACCCTCGCGCTGGTCGCCGCCTACGAGCTCCTCCGGCCGGTTATGGGCCGCGCCGATGCCGTGGAGGAGGTGCGGGAGGCGCTCGTCGAGCCGATGGGCGACGAGCTGCGCGCGGGCACCCGGGCCGTGCTGGACGCGGCGCCCGACCCCTTCGCGGCCATGGTCGCCATCTCGCGGTCGCGGGAGGAGCACGCCTTCGGCGCGGGCTTCACCTTCGAGCGGGAGGTCGGCGAGGACCGCTACCTGCTGAGCGTCGGCCGGTGCTTCTACCACGACGTGCTGGCGGCCAACTCCGCGGCCGAGCTCACCCCGGTGATGTGCGCGTTCGACGCCAACTGGATCGAGGAGATCGATCCGCGGCGCCATGGCTTCCGGTTCGAACGCGCCACCACCATCGGCCTGGGCGGGACCCACTGCCCGTTCCACTTCCGGCGCACCGGCGCCGCGCCCGAGGCCGGCTAGCCCCGTCCGCACCGGCGGCCCGGGCGGGCGTGGCGCGGCGGGCCGCCGGCGTCGCGCGGCCCGTTCGGGCCGCGCGGGCTCATCCCGCGGCGGTGTGCGCCGCCCGGTACCAGCCGTCGCGGGCGAGGAGCTCGGCGTGGCTGCCGTGCTCGACCACCCGGCCGTCGGCGATGACGTAGATGTGGTCCACCCGGTCGAGGCCGGCGAGGTCGTGGGTGATGAGCAGGGTCGAGCAGCCCTCCGCCGCGGCCGCCGCGGCGAGCAGGTCGGCCATCACCGCGTCGCGGGCGTCGGGGTCCAGGTGCGCGGTCGGCTCGTCCAGCACCAGGACGCGGGGGGCGGCCAGCAGGGCGCGGGCCAGGGCCAGGCGCTGGCGCATGCCGCCGCTGAGCCGGGAGCCGTGCGAGCCGACCTCGGTGTCCAGGCTGTCCGGCATGGCCTCGACGTCGGACGCCAGCCGGGCGCGGCGCAGCGCCGCCCACAGCTCCTCGTCCCCGGCTCCCGGGCGCGCCAGCCGCAGGTTCTCCCGGAGGGTACTCGCGAACACGTGCGGGTCCTGCGGTACCCCGGAGACCGCGGCGCGGGCCTCGTCGACGGGGAGGTCGGTGAGGTCGGTGCCGCCCAGTAGCACACTCCCCGCGTCGGGGTCGCGGAACCGGAAGAGCACTGAGGCCAGCGTGCTCTTGCCCGCGCCGCTGGGGCCGAGCACCGCGACGGTGCGCCCCGGCGGCACGTCGAGGTCGACGCCGTCCAGCGCCCACTCCTCGTCGGGGCCGTAGCGCACCCGCAGGCCGCGCACCCGCAGGTGCGGCTCTCCGGCCGGGAGTTCACGGGGGTGCTCCGGCTCGTCAACCGCCGGCGGGGTGTCCAGGACGTCGAACAGCCGCTCACCGCTGGCCCGCACCGCCCCCAGCCGGGCGGCCACGGGAGGCAGCGGCGCGACGATCTCGAACGCCGCCAGCGCCGTGAGTACCAGCACCGCGAACGGGATCGCGTCCAGCGTGCCGCCCGCCACCGCCGCCACGCCGAGCAGCAGGGCGCCCCAGACCGTCAGCCCGGTGATCAGCGCGGTGGCGCCCGCACCGAAACCCAGGATGCCGGCGTCGCGGCGCGCCACCCGCGTCAGCTCGGCGTCGGCCCGCCGCACCCGCTGCACCGCGCGGTCCATCGCACCGTAGGCGACGAGGTCCGGGGCGCCGTACAGTGTGTCGACAAGCGCGGTGGACAGCTCGCCGCGGGCCACCGCCTGCCGCCGCCCCGGACCGCGGCCGAGCACGGCCGCCGCCAGCGGCACGGCGAGGCCGGCCAGCAGCAGGCCGGCGGCGAGCAGCAGCCCGCCGGGCGCCAGCAGCGCGGTGCACACCGCGACCGCCGCGCCGCCGGTGACCACCGCCACGAGCGGCGGGGTGAGCCCGCGCACCAGCAGGTCCTGGGTGGCGTCGGTGTCGCTGACCAGCCGGCTGACCAGGTCCCCGGAGCGGAACCGGCGGACCGGCTCGGTGCTCGCGAGCCGCTGGTAGACGCGCACCCGCACGTCGGCGAGCGTGCGGAAGGCGGCGTCATGGGTGACCAGCCGCTCCAGGTAACGGGTGACCCCCCGCGTCACACCGAGCGCCCGGGTGGCGACCACCGCGACGCTGAGCGCGGTGATCGGCGGATGTTGCGCGGCCGTGGCCAGCAGCCAGGCCGCGACCCCGAGCAGCGCCACTCCGGCGCCGGTCGCCGCGGCGCCGAGCAGCACGCCCAGCGCGAACCGGGCGCCGCGCGGCCGGGCCAGCGCGATCATCCGCAGCAGGGGCTCCCGCCGGGCTGGCGCCGGCGGGCGCGGCTTTGCGGGGGCCGTTCGGCCGGGACGCGTCATGGTGCGGCCTCCGCTCCGCCGGTGCGGGCGCCGGCCCGCGCTTCGTCGGTCTCGATCCGTCCGGCGGTGAGCCGCACGGTCTCGTCGACCACGTCGGACCAGCCCCGGTCGTGGGCGACGACGAGTGCCGTGCGGCCGGCCAGCAGCCGGGTCACGGCGCGGCGCACCGCGGCCGCGTTGTCCGGGTCGAGGTGCGCCGTCGGCTCGTCGAGGAGCACGATCGGGGCGTCGCGCAGGAACGCCCGCGCCAGCGCGACGCGCTGCCGCTGCCCGGCCGAGAGCCGGGCGCCGCGCTCGCCGATCCGGGTGTCGTAGCCCTGCGGCAGCGCGCCGACGAAGCCGTCGGCCTCGGCGAGCACCGCGGCCCGCCGCACGGCCGCGAGATCGGCGTCCGGGGCGCCGAGCCGGATGTTGTCGGCGACGCTGGCGTCGAACAGGTACGGGTGCTGCGGGACCCAGGCGATCCGACTCCGCCACTCGGCGACCGCCAGGCGTTCCAGCGGGACCTCGCCGGGCCGGTCGGGGTCGGACACCAGGACCGCGCCGGACGTCGGGGCGGCGAAGCGCAGCAGCAGGGCCAGCAGCGAGCTCTTGCCCGACCCGCTCGGCCCGGTGACGAGGATCCGCCGCCCCGGCGGCACCGTGAGGGAGACGCCGCTCAGCGCGTCGGCGCTACGGCCCGGATAGCGCAGCGACACGTCGGCCAGGCGCAGCAGCGGGGCGCGCTCGCGGGTGCCGGGCACCGGCTCGGCGGTCGCCCCGGCGGCCGGTCGCGCGCCGGCCGGCCCGCCGCGGTCCAGCTCCGCGAACACCTGCTCGGCCGCGGCAACCCCCTCCATGCTGGCGTGGAAGCGGGCGCCGACCTCGCGCAGCGGCAGGTACGCCTCCGGCGCGAGGATGAGCACCAGCAGGGCGGTCTCGTAGTCGAGCTGGCCGTACATCAGGCGCAGCCCCACCTCGACCGCCACCAGCGCCACCGCGATCGTGGAGAGCAGCTCCAGCACCAGCGCGGAGAGGAACGCCACCCGCAGCGTGCCCATGGTGGCCCGGCGGTGCTCCTCGGTCACCCGGCGGATGATCGCGGCCTGTGCCTTGGCGCGGCGGAAGACCGCCAGTGTCGGCAGCCCCTCGACGACGTCCAGGAAGTGGCCGCCCAGCCGGTTGAGCAGCCGCCACTGGCGCTGGGTGCGCGCCTGGGTGTGCCAGCCGACGAGGGCCATGAAGACCGGGATCAGCGGCAGGGTGACCGCGATGACCGCCGCGGAGATCCAGTCGGCGCCGGCCACGACGACGAGCACGGAGAGGGGGACGAGCACCGCCAGCACCAGTTGCGGGAGGTACCGGGCGAAGTAGTCATCCAGCGCGTCCAGGCCACGTGTGGCGAGCGTGACCAGTTCACCGGCGCGGGGGGTGCCCGTCCCGTCGGGGCCGGTCTGCCCTGACAACCAGACCGGTCCCGGGTCGTGGTCCCCCGGCGCGGCGCCGGGGGAGGGGCGCGATGCCGCGCCGTCGGCTCCGGGACCCTGGCCGGTGACGTGGTCCACCAGCCGGGTGCGGAGTTCGGACTTCGCCCGCGCCGCCGAGCGCAGCGCGGCGGTCTCGGCGCCGTAGGAGAGCAGCGCCCGGGCCAGGGCGACCGCGGCCACGCCGGCGATCGCGCCGGACAGCTCGGCGGCTCCCGCCCCGGCCGTCGCGCCGGCGATGGTGTGCGCCAGCAGGCCCGCCTGGGCGAGCACGAGGCCGGTCGCCGCCGTGCCGCAGAGCACGGTGACCGCAAGGTGCACCCGCACCGCGCGGGCGGTGCGCACCAGCCTCGGGTCGAGGGGCTTCATCGGCGGCTGATCTCCTGTCGGCGACGGCGGCTATCCGGTGACGGGGGGCTCGGGCTCGCGCCGGGCCGCCGGCAGCACCACGGGCCCGGGCGCGCCCCCGTGGCCACCGTACGCCGGCGCCGGCTCGATGTGCTCCCGGGTCACCCGGCGGCGGAACACCCAGTAGCTCCACGCCTGGTAGCCGATGACCACGGGCAGCGCCACCAGGGTCACCCAGCTGATGACGGTGAGCGTGTACTCGGCGGACGCGGCGTTGCGCACGGTCAGGTTGTACGCGGGATCGATGGTCGAGGGCAGCACGTCGGGGAACAGCGATCCGAACAGCAGCGCGGTGGCCGCGGCGATCGCCGTCGCGGTGGCGGCGAACGACCACCCCTCGCGGCCGCGCGCGGCGAGCAGCACGCCCGCGACCAGCGCGATCGCGGCCAGAGCGGCGAGCGGGGCGGTCCACGCGCGGCCGTGCGCGAACTGAGTCCAGGCCAGGAAGACCGCGAGCAGCGGGACCGCGGCGAGTGCCGTGCGCAGGACCGCGGTGCGCGCGCGCCGGCGCACCGGGCCGTCGGTCTTCAGGGTCAGGAAGACGGCGCCGTGCAGGGTGAACAGCGCCAGGGTGGTGAGCCCGCCGAGCAGCGAGTAGGGGTTGAGGAGGTCGGACAGGCCGCCGACGACGATCTGGTCGGCGTCCACCCGCAGTCCCCGGACGAGGTTGCCGAACACCACGCCCCACAGCACGGCGGGCAGCACGCTGCCGGCCACGATGGCGCGGTCCCACGCGGCCCGCCAGCGGTCGGTGTCGACCTTCCCCCGGTACTCGAAGGCGACCCCGCGCACGATCAGGGCGAGCAGGATGAGCAGCAGCGGCAGGTAGAGGCCGCTGAGCATCGAGGCGTACCAGGCGGGGAAGGCCGCGAACATGGCGCCGACGGCGGTGATGAGCCACACCTCGTTGCCGTCCCACACCGGGCCGATCGAGTTGATCATGACCCGCCGGTCGGTGTTGTCCCGGCCGACGACCGGCAGCAGTGCGCCGACGCCGAAGTCGAAGCCCTCCAGCACGAAGTAGCCGGTCCACAGGATCGCGATGGCGACGAACCAGATGACGGGGAGATCCATGGCAGCCCGTTCCTAGTAGACGAACGCGGGGACAGGGGCGCTGGCGTCGCCGGCGGAGTCGTCGTCCTTGGGCGGGACGACGTGCGCCGGGCCGGCCTTGATGTAGCGCCAGAGCAGCCCGGCCTCGACGACCGCGAGTACGCCGTAGACGGCCGTGAAGAGGGCGAGGGAGAGGGCGACCTCGGCGAGGCTCACGCCGGGGGAGACACTCTGCGCGGTGAGGAGCTCGCCGTGCACGGTCCACGGCTGCCGGCCCATCTCGGTGAGCACCCAGCCGAAGATGTTGGCGGCCAGCGCCAGCGGCAGGCCGAGGACGGCGGCGTGGTAGAACCAGCGGGTCGCGGGCAGCCGGTCGCGCCGGGTGAGCCACAGGCCGAGCGCCGACAGCGCGACGCTGAACATCCCGAACCCCATCATGAGCCGGAACGACCAGTACAGGACGAAGATGTTGGGCGTGTAGTCGCCCGGTCCGTACGCCGCCTCGTACTGCGCCTGGAGGTTGTTGATGCCCTCGACGGTGCCGCCGAACTCGCCGGTGGCCAGGAAGCTCAGCACGTAGGGGATGTTGAGGTCGAAGACGTTGGTGCGGGCCTCGGTGTCGCCGACCGCGAACATCGAGAAGTGCGCGGCGTCCTCGGTGTTCCACAGCGCCTCGGCGCCGGCCAGCTTCATGGGCTCGTAGGCGGCGGCGAGCTTGGCCTGGTGGTCACCGGAGTAGACGACGAGCACGCCGGCGATGAGGGTGACGAGCATGCCCACCCGCAGGGTGCGCCGGAACAGCTCGTGGTCGCCCTTGGGCGGGGCCACGCCGGGCTCTCCGGTGTCGCCGTGCGCCCGGCTGCGCCACAGCTTGAAGGCGCTCACCGCGACCACGAACATGCCGGCGGTGATGAACGCCGCGCTCACCACGTGCAGGTAGGTGGACCACGCCTGCGGGTTCGCCAGCACGGCCCAGATGTCGGTGAGCTGGGCGCGCCCGGTCTCGGGGTCGACCCGGTAGCCGACCGGGTGCCGCATCCAGGCGTTGGCGGCCAGGATGAAGTAGGCGGACAGGTTGGTGCCGATCGCGGCGGCCCAGATGCACGCCAGGTGCACCTTCTTCGGCAGCTTGTCCCATCCGAAGATCCACAGGCCGATGAAGGTGGACTCCAGGAAGAAGGCGAGCAGCGCCTCCATGGCGAGCGGGGCTCCGAAGACGTCGCCGACGAAGCGCGAGTACTCACTCCAGTTCATCCCGAACTGGAACTCCTGCACGATGCCGGTCACGACGCCCATGGCGAAGTTGATCAGGAAGAGCTTCCCGAAGAACTTCGTGGCCTGGAGGTACTCGTGCCGCCCCGTGCGCAGCCACGCGGTCTGCAGGCTGGCGACGATGACCGACAGGCCGATCGTCAGGGGCACGAACAGGAAGTGGTAGATGGTGGTGACTCCGAACTGCCACCGTGCGAGGTCCATTGCGTCCATGCCCGCCTCTCCGCGATTTCGGCTCGACGACCGGTAGTACTACAAAGTGTAGTTCTACGGCGTGTAGTAAATCGACGGAGCCGAGCGAGGGGGAGGTCACGTCGGGCCGCGCGGACCCGGCGCGGCGCGGTCGGCGGGGAGCGGTCCGGGGGAGCGCCGCGAGCACGCGGGCGGGCTGACCTCCGGCTCCGCCGGGGCGGCGGTGCGCCCCGGCGGTACCGCCAGTCGGCCGCGCCGGCCCGTCCGGCGCGGCGCGTGCGGCGGAAAGTGAGCGGGAACACGCGGGGAGAGCGCTCGCGGCGCCGTCCCCGGGGCGCCGCGCGCACGCGTCAGGAGGTGCCCGGCCGCACGCCGCGCTCCTCCAGCATGCGGGTCATGAGCTCGATCTCGGAGCGCTGCGCTCCGGCCATGCCGCGCGCGAACCCGGTCACCATGGGCTCGCGTGCCAGGCTCGCCGCCGCGTCCGCCATCTCCGCGCCGCCCTGGTGGTGCTCGATCATGAGCTCCAGGTACTGGATCTCGGCCTCCTCGCCCTCGGCCGCGGCGAGCGCGTCCATGTCCTCCTCCGTGGCCAGACCGGGCATGCGCTCCGGTGCGTCGCCGTGGCCGTGTCCGGCCATCCACGCCATGGGGGGCTGGGCGCCGCGCGCGCCCAGCCCCCACTGGACCAGCCAGCCCTGCATGCGCCCGATCTGCGACTGCTGCGTGGTGGCGATGTCGTAGGCCACGGTTCGCAGCGTCGGGTCCTCGGCCGTCTCCAGGACGGTCATCGACATGTCCACGGCCTGGGCGTGGTGCGCGCTCATGTCGCGGAGGAAGCCCGCGTCCGCGGAGTTGTCCAGCGGGTAGCCCGGCCGTCCCAGCACGTAGCCGGCGACCAGCGCCGCCGCGACGAGTACCGCCACGAAGGGGAGTGGAACCGCGCGGCGGCGCGGACGCGACCCGGTTGATACGTCCCTGCCGTCGCCTTCGTTACTCACGGGAACCATCCTGATATATCTGGCGTTTCTGGTGCGTACGCTCCAAATGAGAATAAGTTGACATGTCGATCGGTTGGGGCCAGTGGGTAAGAAGGCAGCGGAGAGCGCGGCGCAGCGGCGCCGGAAGAAGGCCGAGGAACGGCGTGCGCAGCGGATTCGTGAGGAGCGCCGCCGCAAGGCCCTCCGGACCGCCGGCATCAGTGCCCTCGCGGTGCTGCTCGTGGGCGGCGTCGCCTTCGCGGGGTTCATGGAGTACCGGCGCCGCCACATCGAGGGGCTCCTGGAGTACGACGGGCTGACCAACACCCACGTCGCCGAGGACGTCGACTACGAGCAGTCCCCTCCGGTCGGCGGGGACCACCACGAGGCCTGGCAGAACTGCGGCGTCTACACCGAGCCGCTGCGCGACGTGCACGCCGTGCACTCCCTGGAGCACGGTGCGGTCTGGATCACCTACGGCCCGGACCTGCCCGCGGACGAGGTCGAGCAGCTGAACGCGTTCTACACCCCCGGCAGCTACGTGCTCGTCAGCCCGTACGAGGGCGACATGCCCGGGCCCATCGTCGCCTCGGCCTGGGGCCGCCAGGTCGCGGTGGACAGCACGGCCGACGAGCGGTTGGGCAAGTTCCTGCGCCTCTACGAGCAGCACCCGGACGTGCCCGAGCCGGGCGCGCTCTGCTCCGGCGCGATCGACATGACGGCCGCCGAGCTCGAAGCGGGCACGGGCGGGCCCGCCGAGGAGGGGGAGCCCGCGGCTCAGGGCGACTGAGCGCCGACGGAGTCCGCCGGCGGTGCGCTGCCACACACCGCCGGCGGACTCGGTGGTGAGGCGCCCGTCCTACAGCTCGCCGGCCGGCAGGGCCGGAACCTCCCGGGCGATGAGGTCGCCCACCGCCACCAGCGCCTCGGCTGGCGGCGTGTACGACGGCGGGATCGACATCTCCACGTAGGCCTCGCGCCCGACGGCCGTGTAGAGGTTCGGCCGGTCCGCCGGCTGCGGCAGCCACGCGATCTCGTTCACCACGGTGAGTTCGGAGTCGGCGCGCAGTCCCTCGGGCCGGGGGACCCCGCAGCGCAGCGCGATCGTGGGCGAGCCCCACGCCGCGACGAACTCCGAGTCCGGGCGGACCGCGACCCGCTCCTGACCGAACAGCGTGTCGGGGGCCTGGTCGACCAACGTGCGGCACAGGTCGGCCGCCCGCCCCTGCGGGGCCGGCGCGGGTACCTCGACCTCACCCGCGGCGCACCCCGCGAGCAGCACCGCAACGGCGAGCGTCCCACCTGCCGCCGCACGTCGCATCAGGCCCACTCCGCGTTCAGATATTGACGATCGGACACGTCAGCGTGCGCGCGATGCCCTCCAGGTGCTGGATCCGGGCGACCACCAGCCGCCCGAGGGCGTCGACGTCGTCCGCCTCCGCGCGCACCACCACATCGTAGGGGCCGGTGACGTCCTCAGCCTGGGTGACCCCCTCGATCCGGGCCACGTCGCGCGCCACGTCGCCGGCCCGGCCGACCTCGGTCTGGATCAGTATGTACGCCTGCACCATCAAACACCCCTCCATGAACCTTGTGGGCTCCTCGTCCCGCGCGCCTGCCGGCCACGGGGTCTAGACCACTGCACCGCGTGCGTCACCGTACCCTGATGCCTGTGGGGAGCACCATCGGGGATATCGGTGAGTTCGGGCTGATCGCCCGGGTCACTGCGAAATTCCCGCAGACGGAGAACGTAATCATCGGCCCCGGCGACGACGCCGCCGTGGTCCGGGCGGCCGACGGCCGGGTGGTCGCGACCACCGACCTGCTGGTCGAGGGGCGGCACTTCCGGCGCGACTGGTCCAGCGCCCGCGACGTCGGCCACAAGGCAGCGGCGCAGAACCTCGCGGACGTGGCCGCCATGGGCGCCCGGCCGACCGCGCTGCTCGTCGGGCTCGCCGCGCCCCCGGACCTGCCCACCGCCTGGACGGACGAGCTCAGCGAGGGGCTCAGCGCGGAGTGCGCGCTGGCCGGCGCCGCCGTGGTCGGTGGCGACGTGGTGCGCGCCGACACGGTCACCCTCGCGATCACCGCGCTCGGCGACCTGGGCGGCCGGGCGGCGGTCCGCCGGGACGGCGCGCGCCCCGGGGACCTCGTCGCGGTGAACGGGACGCTGGGGCGCTCCGCCGCCGGCCTCGCGCTGCTGCGGGCCGGCGCGGACGGACCGGCGGAGTGCCTGGCGGCGCACCGGCGGCCGCGCCCGCCGTACCCGGAGGGACCGCGGGCCGCCGACCTGGGCGCCACCGCCATGCTGGACGTCAGCGACGGCCTGGTGCAGGACCTCGGACACGTCGCGGCGGCCTCCGGCGTGGCGATCGCCCTGCGCGAGGAGGCGCTGCCGGCGGACCCGGTGCTGGAGGAGGCGGTGCGGGTGCTGGCCGGACTGGGCGCGGCCCCGCCGCGGGCGGCCGCCTTCATGCTCGCGGGCGGCGAGGACCACGCCATGGCCGCCGCCTTCCCGGCCGGAACCCGGCTGCCGGCGGGGTGGACGGAGATCGGGGCGGTCACCGAGGGCGACGGTGTCACCGTCGACGGCGCGGTCCCGCCGCGTGGGGGGTGGGACCACTTCGGTTAGCCGCTCAGGGGCCGCCCCCGCCGCCCGGCCCGCCGGGCGTCGCCCCAGGTGGGTCGGGATGCCGGACGACACGCCTCGCACGATTCATCACAAGTCGGATTTTGGAGACGAATCACGCTAAGCTCGGGCCGGTTATTATCGGGGGACCCCGTCCCGAGGCCCCGCGGTGACGGAACGTGAACCCCCAGGTCCGACCCCGAGCGCACCCCGCACCGCCGCGTGGCCGGCCGGGACCACCGCGGGAACGGCGAGCGCCGCCGCACCGCCGCCGACCGCCGAGAGACGAGGTCGCCGCCGACACGCCAGCCGGTCGGCGCACCCAGGCAGGACTTCCGGTTACCCACCCCCGTTAACTGACGCGAATCGGAAGGCGGAACGACATGGGTCGGCACGCGGCCGAGGGCGGCCAGCGTGGCGCGCATCGCGCCGAACCGGCGGACAGCGGCCCCCTCGCGACCGTCGGGCACGTGCTCGGCAGCACCGTTCCCCGGAAGGTGCGTCCCCCGCGGCTGCTGCGGGTGCTCGTACTCTCCGGCATCACCGTGGGGCTGGTGCTCTTCGCCTACAGCACCACCCAGATCTACCTGCGGTTCTCCGAACCGGGGACCGAGCAGGGCACCCACGCCGATCCCGGGGACAGCGGGCGGCTGCCGGCCACCGAGGTCAGTCCCGGTCCCCCGGACGACCCCACCCCCGAGGAGTCCCTGGAGGCGGAGGTCCTCCCCGACACCGAGCGCGGCCCGGCCGACCGCACCGGCACCGCAGCGGAGGGCGACGAGGAGTCCGGGCCGCCGAGCGGCGACGAGCACGGCCCGGTGGACGGCGGCCCGCCGGGCGCCGGCGGCAGCCCCGCGGTCACCTACCAGATGACCCGGTACAACGACTCCCAGTTCGGCGGGACGGTCACCATCACCAATAACGGGACCAGCCCCCTGGACTGGGAGCTGGCCCTGGGTTTCTCCGGCGTCGAGATCACCGGGGCATGGGAGGCCGACTGGGAGGCGACCGGCGACGGCATGGTGGCCCGGCCCCCCAGCTACCGGGGCGCCATCGCGCCCGGCGAGAGCGCCACCGTCAACTTCACGGCCGAGGGACGCGCCCAGCGCCCCGCCCGTTGCTCGCTCAACGGCGGCTCCTGCGGACTGTGACGCGAGCTCCGGGCCGCCACCGACACGAAGCGCCGCACCCCCGGAGGGATGCGGCGCTCAGGTGATGATCCAGATGGGCCGACGGCCGGTCAGCGGTCGACCTTGCCCGCCTTGATGCAGGAGGTGCACACCTGGAGGCGCTTGGGCGTACCGCCCACGCGCGTGCGCACGGTCTGGATGTTGGGGTTCCAGCGGCGGCGGGTGCGGCGGTGCGAGTGGGAAACACTGTTACCGAACCCTGGTCCCTTGCCGCAGACGTCGCAGACGGAAGCCACGGTAACTCCATTCAAGCGCTCGGGCCCCCGCGGGCTGACGCGCGCGATAGCGACCCGAGAGAGGTCTGATGAGCAGGCAGGCCGGCGCGGTGCGCCAACCGTGGAAGCGTACACGACGACGAACGCGCCCCACCACGTCCATCGCGGTGATCGACCGTGGAGCGGGCCGGGTGGCGTGCACGCCCTCGCCCGGAACCGCGGGGGTTCCGGTGTCCGGCGGGAACCGGACCGGCCGCTTCCCAGGACGAACGCTCCGCCCAGTATAGCCCGGTCGGCCGGTGCCCTCGCCGCCGCCGGTCCGGCCCCGGCGCGGTTCCCGGCGATTCGCCCGGGCCCGGCGGGGGGAAGGGCCTTCTAGGATGCCTCAGAGGCCAGGGAGGACGGCAGGGGGACAGCCGGTGAAGACGTTGGACGAACCGCTGCGCAGGACGCTCGGCGACCGCACCGCCAAGAAGCTGGCCACCGCCCTCGACCTGCATACCGCCGGCGACCTGCTGCGGCACTACCCGCGCCGCTACGCCACCCGCGGCGAGCTGACCGACCTCGCGGGGCTGGCCGAGGGCGAGCAGGTCACCGTGATGGCCGAGGTCTCGCGGGTGAGTACCCGGCGCATGCGCAACCGGCGGGGCAGCCTGCTGGAGGTCGTCGTCACCGACGGGCGCGGGCGGCTGACCCTGACCTTCTTCAACCAGCAGTGGCGCGAGCGGGAGCTGGTGCCCGGACGGCGGGGCCTGTTCGCCGGCAAGGTCTCCGCCTTCCGCGGCCACCGCCAGCTCGCGCACCCCGAGTACCAGCTGTTCCCGGCCGACTCCGGCGACGGCGCCGCCGAGGACCGGGCGCGCGCCTTCGCCGAGGAGCTGATCCCGGTGTACGCGGCGTCGGCCGACGTCGCGTCCTGGAAGATCGCGCAGTGCGTCGGCATCGTGCTCGACCAGCTGGACGAGCAGGCTGACGAGGCCGATCCGCTGCCGCCCGAGCTGCGCGCCCGGCACCGCCTCCCGGGCCTGCGCGCGGCCTACGAGGGCATCCACCGCCCCGGCGACCAGGCCGACGTCGGCCGCGCGCGGCGCCGCCTCAAGTGGGACGAGGCGTTCGTGCTGCAGGTCGCGCTCGCCGCCCGCCGCCGCGAGGCCCAGGCGCTGCCCGCCCGGCCGCGGCCGCGGCGGACCGGCGGGCTGCTGTCCGCCTTCGACGACGCGCTGCCGTTCACCCTCACCGACGGGCAGCGCGAGGTGGGCGAGACCATCGCGGCCGACCTCGGCTCCACTCACCCCATGCACCGGCTGCTGCAGGGCGACGTCGGCGCGGGCAAGACCCTCGTCGCGCTGCGGGCGATGCTCCAGGTGGTCGACGCCGGCGGCCAGGCCGTGCTGCTCGCCCCCACCGAGGTGCTGGCCCAGCAGCACCACCGCTCCATCACCGCGATGCTCGGCCCGCTGGCCGAGGGCGGCCGGCTCGGCGGCGCCGAGCACGCGACGCGGGTCGCGCTGCTCACCGGTTCGCAGGGCGCGGCGGCCCGCCGCGAGGCGCTGCTGGACGCCGCCTCGGGGGCGGCCGGCGTGGTGGTGGGCACGCACGCCCTGCTCCAGGAGCACGTCTCCTTCGCCGACCTCGGCCTGGTGGTGGTCGACGAGCAGCACCGGTTCGGGGTCGAGCAGCGCGACGCGCTGCGCGAGAAGGCCGCCGACGGCCGGCCGCACGTGCTCGTCATGACCGCGACCCCGATCCCGCGTACGGTCGCGATGACCGTCTACGGCGACCTGGACGTCGTGGCCCTCACCCAGCTCCCGGCCGGGCGGGCGCCGGTCGCCACGCACGTGGTCCCGGCGCAGGACAAGCCGCACTTCGTCGCCCGCGCCTGGGAACGCGTCCGCGAGGAAGTGGGGCAGGGGCGCCAGGTCTACGTCGTGTGCCCGCGCATCGGGGGCACCGAGACCGACGCGGACGAGGAGCCGGCCGGGGCCGGCGCGCCCGAGGAGTCGGCCGCTTCCGGCGGGGAGGAGCCGGCGGCCCGCCGCCCGCCGCTGGCGGTGCTCGACGTCGCGGCCGAGCTGGCCGAAGGCCCGCTCGCCGGGCTGCGCGTGGCCGCGCTGCACGGACGGCTCGCGCCCGACGAGAAGGACGGCGTCATGCGCCGCTTCGCCGAGGGCGGGATCGACGTGCTCGTCGCCACCACCGTCATCGAGGTCGGCGTGGACGTGCCCAACGCCTCCGTGATGGTCATCATGGACGCCGACCGGTTCGGCGTCTCGCAGCTGCACCAGCTGCGCGGCCGGGTCGGCCGGGGCAGCCTGCCGGGGCTCTGCCTGCTGGTCACCGACGCCCCCGAGGCCGCGCCGGCGCGGGAGCGGCTGGCCGCCGTCGCCGCGACCACCGACGGCTTCGAGCTGTCACGGGTCGACCTTGAGCAGCGCCGCGAGGGCGACGTGCTCGGGGCCGCCCAGTCGGGACGGCGGTCCTCGCTGCGGCTGCTCACCCTGATCCGCGACGAGGAGCTCATCCGGGAGGCGCGCGACGAGGCGGCGGCGTTCGTCGGGGCCGACCCGGACCTCGCCACGCATCCGCCGCTGGCCGCGGCGCTGCGGGAACTGCTCGGCGACGAGCGCGCGGAGTTCCTGGAGAAGACCTGACGGCGGGTCCGCGCGGCGGAGCGGGAACGGCTGGCGCGGCCGTGTCCGGTGCCAGGCCCTAGGCTGGACCGACGTCCAGCGCGTCGCGGCACAGGAGAGGCCACAGCCAGTCATGACCCGGATCATCGCCGGCACCGCGGGCGGGCGCAGGCTCGCCGTCCCGGAGGGGCGGACCACGCGTCCGACCAGCGACCGAGCGCGCGAGGCGCTGTTCGCGTCCGTGCTGTCGGAGCTCGGCTCCCTGGACGGGCTGCGGGCGCTCGACCTCTACGCCGGTTCGGGGGCGATCGGGCTGGAGGCGCTGTCGCGGGGCGCCGCCCACGCGCTGCTCGTGGAGTCCGACCGCCGGGCCGCCGCCGTCATCCGGCGCAACATCGCGGCCCTCGGCCTGGCGGGCGCGGAACTGGCCGCTGACCGGGTGCGCCGGGTGCTGGAGCGGGGGCCCGCGGGCGGGTACCACCTCGTCGTCGCCGATCCGCCCTACGCCACCCCGGCCGCGGAGATCGCCGAGGCGCTGGGGCTGCTGCGCGACCGCGGCTGGCTGGCGGCCGACGCCCTGGTGGTGGTCGAGCGGGCCGGCCGCGACCCGGACCTGGTGTGGCCGGAAGGGTACGAACCGGGCAGGGTGCGTCGTTACGGCGAAGCGGCGCTTTGGTACGGTCGCGCCGCGAGTCTCCGCGATCGGGCCTGATCATCTGGGCACAATCCCCCTGAGACTCCTCAGAGTGGGACAGTGCAGAGCGGGGCAGTCCGCGATCCCGGAGGTGGCTCGCTGTCCGCAGGCCGCCAGAGAGGATGGTGCACCGTGCGCCGAGTCGTCTGTCCGGGGTCGTTCGACCCCGTCACCAACGGCCATATCGACATCATCGGGCGCGCCGCCCGGCAGAACGACGAGGTGATCGCGGCCGTCCTCACCAACGTCAACAAGCGGGCGCTGTTCAGCGTGGAGGAGAAGCTCGACATGCTGCGCGCCTCCACCCGCGGCCTCCCCAACGTCCGGGTGGCGACGTTCAACGGGCTGCTGGTGGACTTCTGCCGGGAGAACGACGTCACCGCGATCGTGCGCAGCCTGCGGTCGGTCAGCGACTTCGACTACGAGCTGCAGATCGCGCAGATGAACTACCAGCTCTCCGGGGTGGAGACGCTGTTCATGACCGCCAACCCGCAGTACTCCTTCCTCAGCTCCTCGCTGGTCCGCGAGGTCGCCCAGTACGGCGGCGACGTCGGCAGCCTGGTCACGCCCTACGTCGAGGAGCGGCTGCGGGCCAAGTACGCGGCCCGGGACTGAGCGGCCCGGCGCGGCGGCGCCGACGGTGCGGGGCGTGGTCGGCGGCGCTGATTTGGGGCGGATCGGCCGCTGTCGCTAGACTGGGAACTTGACTGTGCTCATGGCCCCGGCCCACGCCGCGTCCGTGATCCGGTCTCCGGAGCCATCGATCGATGGCGGTCAGCTGTCGCCGCCGCGCAAGCGGAGGCGAGTCCCACCGAAAGCGCGATTACCCTGTCTCGTCTAGATGCCCGCTCCCCGCTCGTGGTCGACACCCGGCCGCTGGGCCGCCGCCCCGGTTCCATGCGGACCGAGCAGCGGATCGTGCCCAACCCCGGCGCGCTCGCCGTCGGGATGACCGGTGTGCCGGAGAACGGGGAGATCGAGCTCGACCTCCGGCTGGAAGCGGTCATGGAGGGCGTCCTCGTCACGGGCCGTGCGCGGACCCGCATGGAGGGCGAGTGCGCGCGCTGCCTGGACCCTCTCGCCGAGCAGGTCGAGGCCGAGTTCCAGGAGCTCTTCCGGTACCCCCTGGACGACGAGATCGGCGGGGTCGCGGCCGGGGTGGAAGCTGACGCGGAGTCCGAGGATGAGGACTACTATCTTGAGGGCGATCTGATCGACCTTGAGCAGGTGGTCCGCGACGCCGTCGTGCTCGCGCTGCCCCTCTCGCCGCTCTGCCGGGACGACTGTCCGGGACTGTGCATCGAGTGCGGCGCGAAACTGGCGGAGGCCGGCCCCGATCACGGTCACGATGACCGCGTCGACCCCCGGTGGGAGGCGCTACGGACGCTGGGCGAGGAGCCTGGCGGCCGATGAGTTCGTGTTCCCGAACCGGGCTGGGTTCCCCGTTGCGGCGGGGATGACCACCGCGCCCCCTCGCGGGGCGGTTCCCAGGAGCATGGCGCCCCGCAGCCGCGGGGGTGACCCGAGAAAGTGAGCTCCCGCGACCGCGGGGGTGACCCAGGAGGATTGAAGTGGCCGTCCCGAAGCGGAAGATGTCGCGGAGCAACACCCGCACCCGCCGTTCCCAGTGGAAGGCGTCGCGCCCGGTGCTGGTCAACTGCCCGCGGTGCCGTGACCCGAAGCTCCCGCACGTCGCGTGCCCCACGTGCGGCACCTACAACAACCGCCAGGTCATCAACCCGGCGTAACGCGGACAAGGCGGGCTCAATCACTGGGCCCGCCCTTTGTCTGTCCGTCTCATGAACCGGGCCGACTCGGGCACAGCCCGAGGCCGTGGTGGCCGCCGGGGAGTACCCCTCCGCGACGCTCACCTCGCCCTCGGATCGAGCGTTCCCGGCCGGCCGCCGTATATCGCAGTCGTGTCCGACCCGGTGCGTCCCGCGGGACCGCCGGCCCGCGCGGCGATCTCCGCGCGGGGCAGAGAGGGATGTGATCGTCGAGTGGCCACCCAGCTCTCCGCAGCCGAGGCCCGCGAGTTCCATCGCGCGATCGGGGTCGAACTGGACCCGAAGGTCCTGGTGCGCGCGCTGACCCACCGCTCCTACGCCTACGAGAAGGGCGGCCTGCCCACCAACGAGCGCCTGGAGTTCCTCGGCGACTCCGTGCTCGGGCTGGTCGTGACCGACACCCTGTTCCGCGAGCACCCGGACCTCCCCGAGGGGCAGCTGGCGAAGCTGCGGGCCGCCGTCGTGAACATGCGGGCGCTCGCCGACGTCGCGCGCGGCCTGGGCATCGGCCGCTACATCCGGCTCGGCCGCGGCGAGGAGGGCACCGGGGGCCGCGACAAGTCCTCCATCCTGGCCGACACGCTGGAGGCGATCATCGGCGCGGTCTACCTCGACCGCGGCCTGGCCGAGGCCTCCGAGCTGGTGCACCGGCTGTTCGATCCGCTGATCGCCACGGCGTCCGGACTCGGCGCCGGCCTGGACTGGAAGACCTCGCTGCAGGAGCTCACCGCCTCCGAGCTCCTCGGGGTCCCGGAGTACCACGTGGACGAGAGCGGCCCCGACCACCAGAAGACGTTCCGGGCCACGGTGCGGGTCGCCGGCCAGAGCTACGGCTCCGGCGAGGGCCGCAGCAAGAAGGAGGCCGAGCAGCAGGCGGCCGAGTCGGCTTGGAAAGCCATCCGCGCCCAGGCCGAGGCCGGCCGGCAGCAGGCCGGCGAGGGGGCGTAGCCGGCGATGCCCGAACTACCGGAGGTCGAGGTGGTCCGGCGCGGGCTGGAGCGCTGGGTGACCGGCCGCGCCATCGGGGCGGTGACCGTGCTGCACCCGCGCTCGGTCCGGCGGCACGTGCCGGGGCCGGAGGACTTCGCGGGCCGGCTGGCCGGGCGCCTGGTGACCGGGACGCACCGGCGCGGCAAGTACCTGTGGCTGACGCTGGACTCCGGCGACGCGCTGCTGGCGCACCTCGGGATGAGCGGCCAGTTGCTGGTGCAGCCGCCGGCCCAGGCCGCCGAGCGCCACCTCCGGGTCCGGCTGCCGCTGCGAGCGGCCGGCGCCAAGCCCGCGCCCGCGGCAGCGCCGGCGGAGCGACCCGCGGCCGCGCCGGCCGACGCCGTGGAGCTCCGGTTCGTCGACCAGCGCACCTTCGGCCACCTGCTCGTCGACACGCTGGTGCCCGACGACGCGGGCCGGGGACTGCCCAGCCTGATCCGGCACATCGCACGCGACCCGCTCGACCCGGCCTTCGACGACGAGGCCTTCGCCGCCGCGCTGCGCCGCCGGCGTACCGGCGTCAAACGCGCGCTGCTGGACCAGTCGCTCATCAGCGGAGTGGGCAACATCTACGCCGACGAGGCGCTGTGGCGCGCCCGCCTGCACTGGACGCAGCCCACCGAGACGCTGGACCGCGAGCGCGTCGCGGCGGTGCTGGCCGCCGCGCGCGAGGTGATGCGCGCGGCCCTCGCCGAGGGCGGCACCAGCTTCGACAGCCTGTACGTCAACGTCAACGGGGAGAGCGGCTACTTCGCCCGCGGGCTGCGCGCCTACGGCCGGCGCGACGAGCCGTGCGAGCGCTGCGGGACGCCCATCCGCCGCGAGGTGTTCATGAACCGCTCGTCGTTCAGCTGCCCGACCTGCCAGCCCACCCCCGACGGCGCGCGGTTCTGAGCCGCGGCGGCACCTGGAGGTACCCATGAGTGAGATCCGGCTGACCGCCTGGGTGCGTGGCCACGTGCAGGGGGTCGGGTTCCGGTGGTGGGTGCGGGCCCGCGCCCTGGAACTCGGACTGGCCGGCGCCGCCACCAACCTGGCCGACGGCCGGGTCGAGGTGGTCGCCGAGGGACCGCGGGAGCGGTGCGAGCGCCTGCTCGCGATGCTCAGGAGCGGCGAGACGCCGGGGCGGGTGGAGTCGGTCGTGGAACGTTGGACGAACTCGGGGGGTTCCTACTCCGGTTTCGTCGAACGGTGAGTATCCTGTAAGGGCAACGCGGTTCGTGGGCTGTCGCCCGCCTGTGTCCCGTTGTCATGCGCTTGGCGTTCCGCTGGTGTGACACGTGCTCAGGAAGTGACGGGGGCGCTCCGAGGACGACCCGCGCGATGTGACCTGCCCGGTTACTGTCTGTAACACCTGTGTTCTGTTCAATCTTGACCAGCGACTCGCATAGTGAGACTCTGGAAGGCAAACCGCGTGCCTTTTCTTCCCACGACGCGGCAGGGGCATATACGACCCCTCGCTCGTGGCTCACGCGTGCGTGTTCACAAATCTGGTCGCTCAATGTGGAGGGCCCAAAATCATGGCGAAGGCTCTGTTCGGCCACGTCGGCGGTCCTGACCCGCGAATGGTTCAGGAAATGCGGCGGCTGCAGAAGCGAGTACGCGACCTGGAGGACGAGATCGGTCGACTCCAGGCGCAGAACGACCAGCTTTCCTCGGCAGTCGCCGACGTCGCAGTCAACGCGACCGACCGCGAGCCGGCTCTCGCCTGACAACTGGCGAATTCGGCATACCCGTCTCGATATAAGGGACGCCCGCAGCCGCGACCGGCGTCCCTTGGCGGACAGCGCCGACAGCAGCTCAACGCGGCCCTTTCCACTGTTGACCAGATGATGATCGAGGATTTACCCCGAGTCGCTCCGCGACAACCCTCGGCACTCTGAGCATTTTCGACGGACGGTGACCGCCACCGTCCGGACCCCCTCTCCGTGCGGCCCAGGTCGCTGCCGAACGCCCCTCTCCGGTCACCGTCCGTGGCGAGCGATGCGCCGTTCCGCGGTCCCACGGGCGGGCCGCACCCCGATCCGCCTGCGTCGACGCCGAGATCATGGCACCCTTACCGAGGGGCCGGAGGAGAGTGGACGCCTCCGTGGCGGTGAACGGTCGGGTACAGCCTCCGTGGCGGTGAACGGTCGGGCGCCTCTGCGGCGGTGGACGGACGAGCGGACGAGGGGATGGGGACGCCAGCACCGTGTACCTGAAGAACCTCACGCTGCGGGGATTCAAGTCGTTCGCCTCGGCGACCACGCTGCGCTTCGAGCCGGGCATCACCTGCGTCGTCGGCCCCAACGGGTCGGGCAAGTCCAACGTGGTCGACGCGCTCGCCTGGGTGATGGGCGAGCAGGGGGCCAAGTCCCTGCGCGGCGGCAAGATGGAGGACGTCATCTTCGCCGGGACGTCCTCCCGCGCCGCCCTCGGCCGCGCCGAGGTGAGCCTGACCATCGACAACACCGACGGCGCCCTGCCGATCGAGTACTCCGAGGTGACCATCAAGCGGACGATGTTCCGCAACGGCGGCTCCGAGTACGCGATCAACGGCGACACCTGCCGACTGCTCGACATCCAGGACCTGCTCAGCGACTCCGGTATCGGCCGGGAGATGCACGTCATCGTGGGCCAGGGCCAGCTCGACACCGTGCTGCACGCGGGCCCCGAGGAACGCCGCGCCCTCATCGAGGAGGCGGCGGGCATCCTCAAGCACCGCAAGCGCAAGGAGAAGGCCCTGCGCAAGCTCGACGCCATGCAGGGCAACCTCAACCGCGTAGGAGATCTCACGGCGGAACTCCGCCGGCAGCTCAAGCCTCTCGGGCGCCAGGCCGAGATCGCCCGGCGCGCCGCCACGATCCAGGCCGAGCTGCGCGACGCGCGGCTCCGGCTGCTCGCCGACGACATCGTCACCCTGCGCGAGCGGCTGGAGCGGGAGGAGGCCGACGAGGCCGACGTCCGCCGCCGCCGCGCCGCCGCCGAGCGCGCCCTCGCCGACGCCCAGGAGCGGGAGACCCACCTCGACACGGCCGCCGCGGAGGCCGCACCGCTGCTCGCCCGCGCCCAGGACGCCTACCACGGCCTGTCCCGGCTCTCCGAACGCCTGAACGGCGTGGCCGGCCTCGCCGCGGAGCGGCACCGCAACCTCTCCAGCGAGGTCGAGGACGAGCGCCGCGGGCGCGATCCCGAGGACCTGGAGCGCGAGGCCGACGAGGTCCGCGCGCAGGAGGAGGAGCTCCAGGAGCAGCTGGACGAGGCACGCGCCCGGCTCGAGGAGGTCGTCGCCGAGCGTGCCGCCACCGAGGCCGCGCTGGAGCAGGAGGAGCGGCGCATCGCCGCCGCCGCCCGCGCCGCCGCCGACCGCCGCGAGGGTCTGGCGAAGCTGCGCGGCCGCGTCGATGCCCTGCGCAGCCGGCTGGCGGCGAGTGAGGACGAGGTCGAGCGGCTGCGCGAGGCCGCGGCCGAGGCGGCCGAGCGCGCCGAGGCCGCCCGGGTCGAGCACGAGCTGGCCGAGTCCGACTCCGCTGACCTGGACGTGGGCGACGCCGAGCTCGACGCCGCCCACGAGGCCGCCCGGCACGACCTCGCCGCCGTCGAGACCCGGCTGAACGAGCTCCGCGACACCGAGCGGGCGGCCGAGCGCGAGCGGGCGGCGCTGGCCGCGCGAAAGGAGGCCCTGGAACTGGGGCTGAACCGCAAGGACGGCGCGGGCGCCCTGCTCGCCGCCGCCGAGCGGATCCCCGGGCTGCTCGGCTCCGTCGCGGCGCTCGTGCAGGTCGAGCCGGGGGCCGAGGCCGCGATCGCCGCCGCGCTCGGCGCCGCCTCCGACGCCGTCGCGGTAACCGGTGCGGCCGCCGCCGACACCGCGCTCGCGCTGCTCAAGAAGGACGACGCCGGCCGGGCCGCCGTGCTGGTCGGGGCGGTTGACCCGGCCGACGCGCCCGGTGGCGCCGCGCCGCCGCCGGCCGGCGCCCGCTACGCCCTCGACGCGGTCACCCCGCCGCCGGAGCTGCGGGACGCCGTGGCCCTGCTGCTCGCGGACACACTGCTGGTCGAGGACGTCGCCGCCGCCCGGCGCGCCGTCGGTGAGCGGCCCGGCGTCCGCGCCGTGACCCGCGACGGCGACGTCGTCTCCGCGGCGCTGGTGCAGGGCGGCTCGTCCTCGGCGCCCAGCCTGCTGGAGGTCCAGGCGGCGGTCGACGAGGCCGCCGAGCGGCTGGAGCAGGCCGCCGAAGCCTGCGAGCACGCCGCGGTCGAGCTGGCCGAGGCCAAGGCGGAGCGCGCCCGCGCCGCCACCGCGGTCGACGAGGCCGCCGCCCGCCGCCGGGCGGCCGACCGGCGCCGCAACGAGATCGCCCAGCAGCTCGGCAAGCTCGGCGGCCAGGCACGCGCGGCGGCGGCCGAGGCCGAGCGGTCTGCCGCCGCGGTCGGCAAGGCCGCGCAGGGGCGCGAGGCCGACCTGCAGCGGCTCGCTGAGCTGGAGGACCGGCTCGCCCAGGCCGAGGCGGAGCCGGTGGACGACGAGGACCCCGACACGGGGTACCGCGACGAGCTCGCCGAGAGCTCCGCGCACGCCCGCGCCGCGGAGATGGAGGCCCGGCTGGCGGTGCGCACCGCCGAGGAGCGGGCACGCTCGATCGCCGGCCGCGCGGACTCGCTGCTGCGCGCTGCCGCGAACGAGCGCCAGGCGCGGGAGCGCGCCGCGCGCCGCCGAGCCCTGCGCGCGCGGCAGTCCCAGGTCGCCCGCGCCGTCGCCGAGGCCGCCGAGGAGGCGCTGCGCCGCATCGCGGTCTCCCTGCACACCGCCGACGCCGAGCGCCGCGCCGCGGAGGAGCAGCGCGCCGCCCGGGACGCCGAACTCAAGACGGTGCGGGCGCGGGTCCGCGAGCTCTCGGTGGAGTTGGAGAAGCTGCTCAACGTCGTGCACGGCAGCGAGGTGGCGCGCGCCGAACGCAAACTGCGCCTGGAGCAGCTGGAGACCCGGGCGGTCGAGGAGTACGGCGTCGAGGCGGCCGCCCTCGTGGCCGAGTACGGCCCCCGCGTCCCGGTCCCGCCGCCGCCGGATGCCGGCCCCGACGAGGCGGCGGTGCCCTTCGTCCGGGCGGTCCAGGAGAAGCGGGCCCGCACCGCGGAACGCCAGCTCGGCCAGCTCGGCAAGATCAACCCGCTCGCGCTGGAGGAGTTCGCCGCCCTGGAGGAGCGGCACGCGTTCCTGACCGCGCAGCTGGAGGACCTGAAGAAGACCCGCCGCGACCTGCTCACCGTGGTCAAGGAGGTGGACGACCGGGTCCAGGAGGTGTTCGCCTCCGCCTACGCCGACGTCGAGCGGGAGTTCGCCGGAATCTTCGGCCGCCTGTTCCCGGGCGGCGAGGGCCGGCTGGTGCTCACCGAGCCGGACGACATGCTGGCCACCGGCGTCGAGGTCGAGGCCCGCCCGCCGGGCAAGAAGGTCAAACGGCTCTCCCTGCTCTCCGGCGGCGAACGCTCGCTGACCGCCGTCGCCTTCCTCGCCGCCATCTTCAAGGCGCGCCCCTCACCCTTCTACGTGATGGACGAGGTGGAGGCGGCGCTGGACGACACCAACCTGCAGCGGCTACTGGTGATCTTCGAGGAGCTGCGCTCCACGTCGCAGCTGATCGTCATCACCCACCAGAAACGCACGATGGAGGCGGCCGACGCCCTGTACGGCGTGACGATGCAGGGCGACGGCATCTCCCAGGTGATCAGCCAGCGACTCGACCGCAAGGCGGGCTGACCTCCCGATCCGAAGCCAGCGATCGACCGGGCCGCGACGCGCGTCCTGCGGACAGAGACGGTCCGCGATTTACGCGGTTCCGAAAGCATCGCGGACAAAAGCCGTCCGCATCTCGCCTCAGTATGCGGCCCGGGCTCTTCGGTAGTGAGGCCATCTCCTACGCCCTGCCAAGGCGGTGACCTGCGGCTACGCGCCCTCGCGCCGAACAGTGGTAGGAAAGGGGCGGGAGGCATCGATGGCGTTGGGATTGCGTTACGATAACGGACTGGATCGCCGCAGGTCATTCAGTCCAAGCCCCGCAGGCGCGGGGATGAACCGTTTCGTGCATGCAGCGCACGATACACGTGCACCCAAGCCCCGCAGGCGCGGGGATGAACCGCTGGGCTTGGATCCGGTCCACTTGGTCGCGAGCCAAGCCCCGCAGGCGCGGGGATGAACCGCAGCCCACCGCGATGCTCGTCGCGAGGGCGACCCAAGCCCCGCAGGCGCGGGGATGAACCAGCGGCCCCAACAGAGACCGCTCCCTACACCGGCCAAGCCCCGCAGGCGCGGGGATGAACCGGTCGCCCACGTCGTGGTGTCGCCGGAGCGACGCCAAGCCCCGCAGGCGCGGGGATGAACCGTCCGTGGCGAATCGCGGCGTGCCGGGCCGCGTCCAAGCCCCGCAGGCGCGGGGATGAACCGACCGTGGCCCGCATGTACGGCACGCCGGCCATCCAAGCCCCGCAGGCGCGGGGATGAACCGAGTCCGGCGGCCGTGGAGACCCGACGAACCGACCAAGCCCCGCAGGCGCGGGGATGAACCGTCGTGCGGGGCGCTGGTCGCGTAGTCGCCGAGCCAAGCCCCGCAGGCGCGGGGATGAACCCCGGACCTGCGGGTCCGGGCCTACGTCCAGTTCCCAAGCCCCGCAGGCGCGGGGATGAACCGCTCCCGGTCCGCGCGCTCGGCCATGACCCGCTCCAAGCCCCGCAGGCGCGGGGATGAACCGTACCTCGTCGGCGTAGGCGCTCGACTGGTTGTCCAAGCCCCGCAGGCGCGGGGATGAACCGCTGGTCGGCTGGCACTCGGCCGTCAGCGTCGACCAAGCCCCGCAGGCGCGGGGATGAACCGCACTACATCAACGAGACCTACATGTTCGGTCGCCAAGCCCCGCAGGCGCGGGGATGAACCGGGGTTGACGACCTCAGGGTCGGTGGCCAGAGTCCAAGCCCCGCAGGCGCGGGGATGAACCGAGGTCGCCCGGGGTGAACTCCATGCCGGACAGCCAAGCCCCGCAGGCGCGGGGATGAACCGGGATGGGGCGTCACCCTGCATGACGCCCTTTCCCAAGCCCCGCAGGCGCGGGGATGAACCGCAGTGGAACGGCGGCATCCCGCCCCGCACGGACCAAGCCCCGCAGGCGCGGGGATGAACCGCGCGCCGCCTACGTCCGCAAAACCATCGAGAACCAAGCCCCGCAGGCGCGGGGATGAACCGCTGTTCAGAGGAATCCGTCGACTTAGGGAGCCCCAAGCCCCGCAGGCGCGGGGATGAACCGGATCTCCACCGAGCTGGCGAGCGGGATCGGGGCCAAGCCCCGCAGGCGCGGGGATGAACCGTCCGTGATGGCCGTCGACATCCTCCGCAAGGCCCAAGCCCCGCAGGCGCGGGGATGAACCGGACTTCTCGACGGGCGGCCCCGACGGCGGCCTCCAAGCCCCGCAGGCGCGGGGATGAACCGACCGCGT
>NZ_QEIO01000331.1 GCF_003336425.1 Marinitenerispora sediminis
CCTGGGAGCCGCCGTGCCCGCCCCCGTCCTCGCGGAGGACCTGCTCGTCCTCGCCTACCACCCCGGCACCGGCCGTCCGCTGGCCGATGGCACCCGGCTCAACGCCGGCCTGGCGGGCGCGCTGCTCGCCGAGCTCTACCTCACGGGCCGCATCGCGATCGAGCGCGACCGCGTCCGGGCCGTCGACGGCCCCGCCGCCCCCGGGCACACCGCCGGCGGGCACAGCGAACTCGACCTCCTCGTCGCCCGGATCGCGCGGCAGCGGCGCGCGGGCACCCTCAAGTCGTGGGTGGCGCGGGCCCAGTCCGTCCGGCTGCGCAGCGCGGTGCGGGACACGGCCGTGGAGCGCGGGCTACTGACCCTTGAGCGGGTCAGCGTGCTGACGGTCTTCACACGCTCGGACTACCGGCCGGCGGACCCGGCCGCCCGGTCCGCCCTGCTGGACGGGCTGCGTGCGGTGCTCATGGGCGAGCGTGCGCCGGACCCCCGCTCGGCCGCGCTGCTCGCCCTCGTCGGCGCGACCCGGCTGGACCGCCGGCTCTTCGCCGACGTGCCCGCGCGCGAGCGCCGGCGCCGGATGAAGGGCCTGCTGGCCGACGACCGGATCGGCCGCGCGGTCGCCGCCGTGATCCAGTCCGTCGAGGCCGCGGTGGCGTTCGGCGCAGGCGGCGGGGACGGCGGTCCAGCCGGGTCGCGCCGACGAGGGCGAGC
>NZ_QEIO01000332.1 GCF_003336425.1 Marinitenerispora sediminis
GGGTCGGCCACCCCGAGCACGCCGACGTGCGGGCCGGCGAGGAACCTCTCGCGTTCACCGGTCGGCATCGCAGGGACCACGGAGACCTCCAGAGGCGCGGGGATCGGACGACTAGGGCTCCCCGGGAGTGGGAGCGGCGTCGGCAGCACAATCCCCGAGCTCGCGAACGCGAAAACCCAGCTCAGGGGATTGATCACGTATCACCGTGAAAGTTCGTACGTGCGATGGCTTGGACGGATTCCGGCGGAGATCGGGGGGAGGGCGCGGGCGCTGTGCCCGGCATTTTCAGCGCGAGAACGGGACAGAAGCGACATGTCGTCAGACCTCCTCCTGGCTGCCGGAGCTCCGTTCCGCTCGGCGCGCCTCCGGATGCGGACGACCGCAAGGGGCGGCCAGGGAACGCCGTTTCACGGGTGCGCGACGCCCGCGCGTCACCGGGGCTCCGCTCGCCGCCCGTTGGCGACGGGTTCGCGGCCGCATGACTCCGGCCCGCCCGCGGCCGACCCCCGTGGCCTCGTGTCCGCGCGGACAAGCCCACTGGGGGGCCGGCCGCCGCCTGGCGTCCCGGCGCCGTCGGGGCCCGCGGCCGGACGGCACGGAGCCGCGCGAGGCGGACCAGCAGGACGCGCTGACGCCCGTCGCGGCCGACGACGGACCAGGCGCGCCGCGCTGCGGCCCCCGGGGGCCTCGTCACCGGCGGG
>NZ_QEIO01000333.1 GCF_003336425.1 Marinitenerispora sediminis
GACCTGGCGATCTGCCAGGTCGGACTCCGTTTCACGGTCCATCAGAATCGGCCCCTTCGCTGATTCCGGGCGGACCTGGAGTCACGCCTCCCATGCTTGTGGCGGCTGTCCCAAAACCAAACAGGGCGCCGACCTGCGGCGCCCAAAGAAAGCGTGTCGACTTTCAATTACCGCCAAGGTTTCCTGTACGACCGGAACCCTGGTCCGGGTTGTCAGGAATTCTGATTGGGTGGGAAAGTGCGGTGTTTTCCACTGGGGGTGCGCGCGGATCGGCACCGCCGCCGGTACGGGCGGCGGTGCCGACGGGAAATGTGACCGGAGGTGCACCGGCGCGGTGGAATGTCACCGGCTGCCGCAGCGCAGGCGACCGATCACGTATTTCCTGGTGGAACCGGGCTCGATGGCTCCGGTCATTCACCGTACTCCGAGATCAGAAGCCGCCCCGGGCGTGGCTCTGTGTGCCGAAGGTGCTGGCGCCGCCGGGTCCGGCCGCGGTGGCCTGCTGCTGGAAGCTGCTGCTCGGGCCGAAGGTCGGGAAGCCCCAGAAGTGCAGGCCGCCGAAGATGTCCTGGGCGCCGGCCATAGCAGGCGTGCCCAAAGCGACGGCAGAGGCGATGAGGCCGGTGAGCGTGATTCGGCGCAGGTTGGTCTTCATGGAAATTCCTCCAGGAAGGCTGACCTGGCGATCTGCCAGGTCG
>NZ_QEIO01000334.1 GCF_003336425.1 Marinitenerispora sediminis
CCGGCCGTCGTTCGGTGGGCGCCCTCGGGGAGGAGCGGGGTTCGCCTGGTCAGCCTCCCGGGTAGCGCTGGCGCCAGCGGTCCTCGGGCCGGTGGTCGTCGTGCAGCCGCCCGGAGGCGGTGAACTCGTAGGCGAAGTCGTCGGCGAGCACGAGCAGCGTCGCGCGGCCCTCCACCTCGAAGACGAGTTCGGGCGGCACCGCGGTCTCGCCGTGCAGCGCGCCGAGGATGTTCCCGCAGATCGCGCCGGTGGAGTCGCTGTCGCCGGAGTGGGTGACGGCGAGTGAGAGCGCGTCCAGGAAGGCCTCCGGTCCGGGCCCGGGGTGCTTGAGCGCGGCGAACACCGCGATGGCGAGCGCCTCCTCCGCGATCCAGCCGCCGCCGAGCTCCTCGACGGTCTCGGCCGTGGCGGGCCGGTCCGCGGCGGCCTCGCGGGCGCCGCGCAGGGCCCGGGTGGTCTCCTCGTGGTGCTCGCGGGTGGCGAGCTCCGCCATCGCGGCGTCCAGAGCCGCGTCCAGTCCTTCTCCGGCCGCGAGCCGGGCGATCAGCACGGCGAGCGCGCCGGAGGCGAGCTTGCCGGTCGGGTGCCCGTGGGTGAGCCCGGCCGCCTCCGCCGCCCACGTGAACACCAGGGAGTCCGTGCCGCCGCGGGCGCGGGAGAACGGCAGCAGGCCGAACGGGGCGCTGCG
>NZ_QEIO01000335.1 GCF_003336425.1 Marinitenerispora sediminis
TCCTACAGCACCGGCACCCACAACCGCCCCGCCTTCGACACCGGCAGCCACACCCGGCCGCCCCTCGACCCCGCGCCCTACGCCACCGGCGAGTACCCCGGCATGCCGGGCGGTCAGCCGCCCGCCCCGGGCGGGTACCGCGACGTGCTCGGCGACTACCGGCCGGACCCGGGCGGCCCCGCCGCGCCGCCCAGTCCTGCCGGCGGCTTCGGCCCCGGTCCCGCCGCGCCGCAGACCGGCGAGTGGCCGTCCTTCCGCACCGGTCCCGGCGGGCCGGGCGACCCGCAGCCCGGGCGACCTGGTGACCAGAAATATCCGGAACAGGATCCACCGCCCTACGATTCGGGTGGTTACGGATACGGCGACGGCCGGTACCGTTAGCCGCCCGGTGACGGGCCCGGCCCAGGGGCGAGGCGCTGACCAGCGTCTCGCCCCTTCTTGTGCGGGAGGACCCCGGCAACGCGCCGCCGCCCCACGGAGTTCCCCCAATAACGGTTATCAACGTCACTTTGACGAATGATCCCCGATAATCAGGATTGATTACGTTACGTAGTCAATGGAGTCCGCCGGGTACGCACACCGGGCGCGGCCTGCCGCCGCCCCCGCACGGCGGCGGCTCCGGCGCCCACCCCCTGATCCCGGGAGCCCCCATGTCGGAGAAC
>NZ_QEIO01000336.1 GCF_003336425.1 Marinitenerispora sediminis
GCGCCCCGCACGCCCACCCGCCAGCTCCCCTATGCTGTTGCGCGTGCTACCAGAGGTAACCGCCACCCGCTACGTCCTCCCCCTCCGGGAAGGCGGGTCACTCCCCGGCCTGGTCGAAGCCGACGACCTCGGCATGTACGTCGTCAAATTCATCGGCGCCGGACAGGGCCGCAAGACCCTCATCGCCGAAGTCATCACCGGCGAACTCGCCCGCCGCCTCGGCCTCCCCGTGCCCGACCTCGCACTCGTCCAGTTCGACCCCGTCATCGGCCGCGCCGAACCCGACCCCGAGGTCCAAGAACTCCTCAAAGCCAGCGGCGGACTCAACCTCGGCATGGACTACCTCCCCGGCTCCCTCGGCTTCGACCCCGGCACCTCCCCCATCGACCCCGCCCTCGCCGGCCGCATCCTCTGGCTCGACGCCCTCACCAACAACGTCGACCGCACCTGGCGTAACCCCAACATGCTCCTCTGGCACGGCGCCCCCTACCTCATCGACCACGGGGCGAGCCTCATCTTCCACCACAACTGGCCCGGCGCCGCCGGCGCGCGCACCCGCCCCTACGACGCCACCGACCACGCCGCTGTCTCTTATACACATCT
>NZ_QEIO01000337.1 GCF_003336425.1 Marinitenerispora sediminis
CGCCCGCCTCCGCGGCCACGCCACCGTCTCCGCCCCCGACCTCGAAGGCATGCACCGCGGCGACGACCCCTTCGGCCGCGCCCCCTTCGAAACCCGCCCCACCGTCGACCTCGACACCTGCAAGAAAGCCTTCACCCGCCGCACCGACATCATGCGCGCCATCAGCCGCGTCACCACCAACCAGCACCTCGTCGTCGAACGCGCCCTCACCGCCGCCGACACCACCCTCGCCGACATCGACACCTTCGCCCTGCCCCACCTCGGCCGCCGCCGCCTCGAAGCCGGCTACCTCAGCAAATTCGGCATCGACCCCCACGACACCACCTGGCCCTGGAGCCGCACCATCGGCCACCTCGGCGCCGGCGACCCCTTCGCCGGCCTCGACCACCTCGCCGCCACCGGCCGCCTCACCCCCGGCACCCTCTGCCTCCTCACCAGCGTCGGCGCCGGCTTCACCTGGTCCGCCGCCGTCATCGAGATCACCACCACCCCGCCCTGGACCACCCCCGCCTGACACCCCCACACACAGCACAGCGCGGCCGGCAACCACCGACCGCGCACAACAACCCACCAACGAGGAACCCAACCAGCGGGGGAGCGCGACCCCCAGCACACCCACACACCACCCGCGCCGCGCCCCCACAC
>NZ_QEIO01000338.1 GCF_003336425.1 Marinitenerispora sediminis
GTCGCCCCCGGCACCCTCATCACCGAGACCACGCCGGCCCGCCCCAGCGGCGACTACGGCCGCACCAAGCTCGCCGGCGCCCGCGCCGTGCTCGCCGCCGCGCACGCCGGCGACGTCGACGGGGTCGTGCTGCGCGTCGTCAACGTCTGCGGCCCGCACCCGCCCCCCGCCAGCTTCCTCGGCGCCCTGCTGCGCCGGCTGCGCGCCGCCGCACCCGGCGACGACCTCACCGTCAGCGTCGCCGACGCCCGCCGCGACTACGTCGACGTCCGCGACGTGGCCGAGGCGGTGCTGCTCGCGGCCACCGCGCCCGCCACCGGGCGGATCGTCAACGTCGGGCGCGGCGAGGCCACCGAGGTACGCGAACTCGTCCGCCTGCTGCTGGCCGCCGCCGGCCGCCCGGCCGGCCTCGTGCGCGAGGACGCCGGCGAGGTCGCGAGCAAGGGCGGCGACTGGACCCGCGCCGACATCCGGCTCGCCCGCGACCTGCTGGGCTGGCGCCCCCGCGTCGATCTGCCCGGCTCCATCCGCGACATGTGGGCGGCGAGCACGGCGCGGGCGCCGGCGAGCTTGGTGCGGCCGTAGTCGCCGCTGGGGCGGGCCGGCGTGGTCTCGGTGATGAGGGTGCCGGGGGCGAC
>NZ_QEIO01000339.1 GCF_003336425.1 Marinitenerispora sediminis
CGGCCTCATCGCACCCGCCATCGCCCTGGGAACGCCGGCGATGGCCGGAGCCCAGGACATCTTCGGCGGCGAGCACTTCTGGGGCTGGCCGTGGTGGGGTCCGAGCAGCAGCTTCGAGCAGCAGGCCACCCAGGCGGGGCCGTTCGGGGCCGGCACCTTCGGCACCCGGAGCCACGCCCAGGGCGGCTTCTGATCCCGGAACCCGGGAGAAGGACAAGCGGTACCGCCCCCGCCGGGGGCAACGCGCTCGGAAAGTCCGCCGCATTCCCGGGACCACGTCACCGGGAAATCGGGCACCGCTGAACGCGGGCCGTGTCGGCATCGCCACCGGAAACGGAGGCGGTGCCGACACGCATGACCGGACACTCCCTCTCCGGGAAATATGTCTGGACATGAGAACGGCGACCATTTCTCCCTCCATACGCAGCGGACCGTAACCCGCTCCGGCCATCAGAACCTTGGCGCAGAATTGGACCGCCAGCCTCGTTCTTTGAATTCCGCAGGTCGGCGCCCTGTTTGGTTTTGGGGCGGCCGCCGCAAGCATGGGAGGCGTGACTCCAGGTCCGCCCGGAATCAGCGAAGGGGCCGATTCTGATGGACCGTGAAACGGAGTCCGACCTGGCAGATCGCCAGGTC
>NZ_QEIO01000340.1 GCF_003336425.1 Marinitenerispora sediminis
GCCCACCCCCGCCTGGTAGCGGATGTCACCCGGCGGCCGCGGCGGAATCCCGAACTGGCTGCTGAACAACCGCACCTCACCCACCACCCCCGCCGCCAGCAGCCCGTCCACCTCCGCATGCTGCCCGTGGTGCAGGAACATGAAGCTCTCCGCCAGCAGCCGCCCCGCCGACACCGCCGCATCCACCGCCGCCCGCGCCTGCCCCGCGTCCAACGCCAGCGGCTTCTCCACCAACACGTGCTTGCCCGCCCGCAGCGCCGCCTCGATCCACTCCCCGTGCAGCGACGGCGGCAACGGCAGGTACACCGCCTCCACGTCGCCCCGCCCCAGCAGCTCCGCGTACCCGTGCACCGCCTCGCAGCCGAACTCCGCGGCCATCAACTCCGCCTTCGCCCGCTCCCGGCTCGCCACCGCCACCAACTCCACCCGCGGCTGCCGCAGCATCGCCGGCAGCATCCGCCGCCGCGCGATGCTCGCACACCCGAGCACACCGAACCGCACCGGCCGGAACCGTCCGTGGGAGCTCAAACTCGGCCCTCTCGCCAGGGAAAACCGCACGCAGCAGACGACACCGTGCCCCGGGACCCCGCCCCGGACCCCGCAGGCCCGAACAGTGACCCCGGTCACTCGC
>NZ_QEIO01000035.1 GCF_003336425.1 Marinitenerispora sediminis
CCCCCGCCGCCCGCCAGCCCGGTGAGCTGCGCGACGAGTCCACCGGACCGGCGCCGCGGCCGGGCACCGGCGGCTATCCCGCCCACCGGCGCGGCGACGACCTCCTCGCCGGCCCCTCCGACAGCGATCCCCAGCGGCTCACCGATCCCGCCGTGCACGGCAGCAGCGGGTGGTTCGCCGACGAGCGGCGCCACGACCCGCAGCCGCGCGAGGACCCCCGGTACCGGGGCTGGACCGAGCCCCCGCGGTGGGACGCCCCGAACCGCTGGGAGACCCCGGCCTGGGAGCAGCCCGGCGCCGGGCATCCCGGCGCGCACCGCCCCGACCAGGCCGCGGGACCGGACGGGTGGAGCGGCACCGACCACGCCGGCGGCGGCACCGCGCGGCCGCCCGGACCGCTGCCCGGCGCCGAGGACGGCGCCGACAGCGGCCAGCAGCCCGCCTCCACCGAGCCGGCCCGGCTGAACCCGAAGTACACGTTCGACACGTTCGTGATCGGCTCCAGCAACCGGTTCGCCCATGCCGCGGCGGTGGCGGTGGCCGAGGCGCCGGCCAAGGCCTACAACCCGCTCTTCGTCTACGGCGGGTCCGGCCTGGGCAAGACGCACCTCCTGCACGCCATCGGCCACTACACCCAGCGCCTCTACGACGGCGCCCGGGTGCGCTACGTCAGCTCCGAGGAGTTCACCAACGAGTTCATCAACTCGATCCGCGACGGCAAGGCCGACGGCTTCCGGCGGCGCTACCGCGACATCGACGTGCTCCTTGTGGACGACATCCAGTTCCTGGAGAACAAGGAGCAGACGCAGGAGGAGTTCTTCCACACCTTCAACACGCTGCACAACTCCAACAAGCAGATCGTGATCTCCAGCGACCGGCCGCCGAAGCAGCTGGTCACCCTCGAGGACCGGCTGCGCAACCGGTTCGAGTGGGGCCTCATCACCGACGTCCAGCCGCCGGAGCTGGAGACGCGGATCGCGATCCTCCGCAAGAAGGCCGCCCAGGAGGGTCTCGCCGCACCACCCGAGGTGCTGGAGTTCATCGCGAGCAAGATCTCCACGAACATCCGCGAGCTGGAGGGCGCCCTGATCCGGGTCACCGCGTTCGCCAGCCTGAACCGGCAGTCCGTGGACCTGCACCTCACCGGGATCGTCCTGAAGGACCTGATCCCCGACGACGAGGGCCCGGAGATCACGGCGTCGGCCATCATGGCGCAGACGGCGTCCTACTTCGGGCTGACCACGGACGACCTGTGCGGCACCTCGCGGTCCCGGGTGCTGGTGACCGCCCGCCAGATCGCCATGTACCTGTGCCGGGAGCTGACCGACCTCTCACTGCCCAAGATCGGCCAGCAGTTCGGACGCGACCACACCACCGTCATGCACGCCGACCGCAAGATCCGCTCGCTCATGGCGGAGCGCCGGTCGATATACAACCAGGTCACCGAGCTCACCAACCGCATCAAGCAGCAGTCGCGCAACGTCTGATCCCGGCTCGCGGAATCCGCGGCCGGCCGGCCCTCCACGAGCCGACGCGCCCGGACGCACACCCGGTGCACAGCCACGTGGACGCGCCTTCTCCCCCGGGGAAGGCGCGTCCCGCTTTCCCCATGCCTGTGGATAACCCTGCGGATAACCGGGCTGGAGCTGTGGGAAACCTGTGGAGAGGATGTGCGGTCGCTGCCCGGTGATCCGATCACCCGATCACCGGCACTGTGCATAGCCGGTGGATAACCCGTGGATAACCGGTGGACGACCTGTGGATCGTCTGTGTGGACAGCGGCGCCGTCCACAGTCGCCCGAGTTTTCCCCAGCCGTCACCCACAGGGCCGGTGGACAAAAATCCGTGGGCCGACCTGCGAAAACACTGGTTATCCACATTATCCACAGCCCCTACTACTACGACGCCTCCTATAGAGATCGATGGGGCTTGGAAATCAGGGTTGGGCCCTTTCTGTGGACAACTCGGCGCTCCTCGACCTCGAACGCTCACCCCGCGTTCGGACGACCGCACCGAGCCCCGACGGTCCCTCGGAGTTCGGGCCCTCTCGTCGACCAATCGGTGGCGGTGGGCAGCGGCTCCCGTGGAATCCGGGTACCGTGGGGAGCTGTCCCCTTGACGCATCCGGTGGCGGGACCCGACCGAGGGACCGCACACCCTGCGGTGCCGTGATCCGTACGCAGCCTGGATGTCCAGTGATGACGCGGGGGTACGCCGTGCCCTCCGGGCCTGTAGTCCTTGAGGAAAGAGAGTCGGATAGTGAAGTTCCGGGTCGAACGTGACGTGCTCGCCGACGCCGTCGCCTGGACCGCTCGTACGCTGCCGGTCCGGCCTTCCGTTCCCGTCCTGGCTGGAATGCTGCTGGACGCCGGGGAGCACGACGGCCAGCACCGGCTGAAGCTCTCCAGCTTCGACTACGAGGTCTCCGCCCAGGTGTCGGTCGAGATCGATGTCGAGGAGCCCGGCACGACCCTCGTCTCGGGGCGGCTGCTGGCCGAGATCACCCGGAACCTTCCGCCGCAGACGGTCGAGATCAGCACCGACGGCGCCAAGGTCGTGGTGGCCTGCGGCTCCGCGAAGTTCACCCTGCTGACGCTGCCGGTCGAGGACTACCCGACCCTGCCGGACATGCCGCAGCTCACCGGCTCGGTCGGCAGCGACGCGTTCGCCGCCGCCGTCAGCCAGGTGGCCGTCGCGGCCGGGCGGGACGACACACTGCCCATGCTCACCGGTGTCCGCGTCGAGATCGAGGGCGAGACCGTCACCCTCGCGTCCACCGACCGCTACCGGCTCGCTGTCCGGGAGCTCACCTGGAAGCCTGAGAACCCCGAGCTCTCGGCGGTCGCGCTCGTGCCGGCCAAGACCCTCGCCGACACCGCCAAGTCGCTCACGACGGGCGCCGAGGTCTCCATCGCGCTCTCCGCCGGCAAGACCGCCGAAGGCATGATCGGCTTCTCTGGCGGCGGCCGGCGCACCACCACGCGCCTGCTCGACGGGGACTTCCCGAAGTACCGGGCGCTGCTCCCGGACACGTTCAACTCGGTCGCAGAGGTGCAGAAGTCGGAGTTCATCGAGGCGGTGAAGCGCGTCTCGCTGGTCGCGGAGCGCAACACCCCCCTCCGCCTGGCGTTCAGCGACGGCCAGCTGGTCCTGGAGGCGGGCACCGGCGACGAGGCCCAGGCGGTCGAGGTGCTCGAAGCCGGCCTCGAAGGCGACGACATCCAGATCGCCTTCAACTCCGCGTTCCTGCTCGACGGCCTGAACGCCATCGACTCCGACATCGCCCGCCTGCAGTTCACGACCTCGACCAAGCCGGCGATCATCACCGGCAAGCCCGCCGAGGACGGCGCCGACGCGGACTACCGGTACCTGATCATGCCGGTCCGGCTGTCGAGCTGAGCCGATCGGCCGACACGTAGATTTGTCCACATGTCCACGGGCCGCACTGGGGGAGTCACGAGCATGCAACTGGGTCTGATCGGCCTCGGCAAGATGGGCGGCAACATGGCCGCACGGCTTCGCGAGAAGGGGCACGAGGTGGTCGGTTACGACCGCTCCCCCGACCTCCGCGACGTCGACACGCTCGCCGAGCTCGTCGAGCGGCTGCCGGTCCCGCGCACCGTGTGGCTGATGGTCCCGGCCGGCAAGCCCACCACGGACACCATCGAGGAGCTCGCCGAACTGCTGGCGCCCGGAGACCTCGTCATCGAGGGCGGCAACTCCCACTACGTGGACGACCGCCGGCACGCCGGGCAGCTGAGCGCCAAGGGCATCCGCTACGTCGACGCGGGCGTCAGCGGCGGGGTCTGGGGCCGGCAGAACGGCTACGGCATCATGGTCGGCGGTGCCGCGGAGGACGTCGCGCACGCCAAGCCCATCTTCGACGCGCTCACCCCCGACTCCGGAGGTGGCTACGTGCACGCCGGCGGGGTTGGTGCCGGACATTTCGTGAAGATGGTGCACAACGGCATCGAGTACGGCATGATGCAGGCCTTCGCGGAGGGCTACGAGCTCATGGCCGCCTCGGACGTCGTCGATGACGTCGCCGGTACCTTCGACAGCTGGCGCGAGGGCACCGTCGTGCGCTCGTGGCTCCTCGACCTGCTCGTGCGGGCACTGGAGGAGGACCCGGAGCTGGAGGGCATCCGCGGCTACGCGCAGGACTCCGGGGAGGGGCGCTGGACGGTGCAGGCCGCCGTCGACCACGCGGTCCCAGCGCCGGTGATCACCGCGGCGCTGTTCGCCCGGTTCGCCTCGCGTCAGGACGACAGCCCGGCGATGAAGGTCGTCGCGGCGCTGCGCAACCAGTTCGGCGGGCACGCGGTGACCAAGAGCACCGGCGACTCCGCGTAGTCGGCCGCGGGCCTGGCGGCGGGTTCTCCCGCCGCCCGACCGGACCGGCGTGCGGTTCGGCGCAAGAACTCCCCCCCCGTTTCGGGTGGTGTTTCACGTGAAACACCACCCGAAACGGGGGGCCGCCCGCAGTGCCGGCCAGCATGCCGCCCCGCCCTTCGCCGACGATTGGAGGCCAGATGTACGTCTCGCACCTGCAACTGGCCGACTACCGGTCCTACGAATCCGCGTACCTGGAGCTGGAACCCGGGATCAGCACGTTCGTGGGGCCGAACGGCCAGGGCAAGACGAACCTCGTCGAGGCCATCGGCTACGTGGCCACCCTTGGCAGCCACCGCGTGGCCACGGACGCCCCGCTGGTCCGGCGGGGGGCTGAACGCGCCATTGTCCGCGCGGCCGTGGTACGCGGCGACCAGCGCGCCCTGGTCGAACTGGAGATCACCCCCGGCCGGGCCAACCGCGCCCGGCTGAACCGCTCCCCGGTGCCCCGGCCCCGCGAGGTGCTCGGCGTCCTGCGCACCGTGCTCTTCGCCCCCGAGGACCTCGCCCTCGTGAAGGGCGACCCGGGCGAGCGCCGCCGCTTCCTGGACGAACTGCTGGTGGCCCGGGCGCCCCGCTTCGCCGGTGTCCGCTCCGACTACGAGCGGGTGCTCAAGCAGCGCAACGCCCTGCTGAAGTCGGCGTCGGCCCGGTACTTCCGGCAGCGCGCCGAGCCCGACCTGTCCACGCTGGACGTCTGGGACGAGCACCTGGCCGCCGCCGGTGCGGAGCTGCTGGCCGCCCGCCTGGCCCTCGTCGCCGAACTCCAGCCGCTCGTCGCCAAGGCCTACGGCGAGCTCACGAGCTCCGGCGGGCCGCCCGCCCTGCACTACCGCAGCTCCGCCGCCCCGGACGAGGGCCACCTGCCGGCGGACCGCGCCGCTCTGGCCGAGCTGCTCCGCGGCGCGTTGTCCGAGGCGCGCCCCCAGGAGCTGCAGCGCGGGGTGAGCCTGACCGGACCGCACCGCGACGACCTCCAGCTGCGGCTGGCCGATCTCCCGGCGAAGGGGTACGCCAGCCAGGGGGAGGCGTGGTCCTACGCGCTCGCGCTCCGGCTGTCCGGCTTCGAGCTGCTGCGCGCCGACGGCGACGATCCCGTCCTCATCCTGGACGACGTCTTCGCCGAGCTCGACGCCGAGCGCCGGCGCCGGCTCGCCGAGCACGTGCGCACCGCGGAGCAGGTGCTGGTGAGCGCGGCCGTGCCCGGTGACGTGCCGGAAGAACTCGTGGGCACCCGGTTCCGGGTGGGCGAGGGCCGGGTGGAGCGTGAGTAGCGCCGAGCGCCCGCAGGGGGAGGCCGCGGCGTCCGCTCACGGCGACCGTCCACAGGATGTGGACGGCGCGGCCGCGCCCACTGGGATCGAACTCGCCCGCCAGGCGCTCGCCCAGGCGCGCGCGGCCGCGAAGGAGCGCGGTGCCGCCCCGGGGGCCGCTCCGCGGCGGACCCGCCGCACCCCGCTCCGGTCCCGCCGCGAACCGCAGCTCTTCGGTGACGCGGTCCGGGCCTGGCTCGTCGAGCACGGCTGGCAGGAGCAGGTGGCGATCGGCGGGGTGTTCGGCCGGTGGACGGAGATCGTGGGTGAGTTCAACGCCCAGCACCTCCACCCGGTCAGCTACGAGGAGGGCGAGCTCGTCATCGCCGCCGACTCCCCCACCATGGCCGCGCACGCGCGGGCGATGGTCCGCGACCTGATGCGGCGGCTGAACGAGGAGCTGGGACACGGCACCGTGCGTTCGATCCGCGTCCAGGGGCCCGGCCGCAGCCGCTCCGCCGGCCCGCTGCGGGTCCGCTGACGCCGTCTGGCCGCCCCTGCGCCGGCTGACCGTTGCCCGGTGTGCCCATGACCCGGAGCTGACGCTCTTCGGGGGAGCAGATCCCCGCAGCGGGCACTGAACGGCGCGGAACTTTGTCGGCAGGGGCGGGTGTGTGTGGGGGCTTGAGTCCCGCCATATTCACCCGTTGTCGGGCAGCACAGCGCCGCGAATGCCACTTTCCGGCGACGCGCGCGGTATCATGAAACCGGTTCTTCGGACGCTTCCGCCGGCAAAGCCCGCCCCAAGAGCGGGGGGCAGGAAACTGGGCGAAGTGAGCGGTGCCAGGCGGGGGCGGTTGTGTACCTCTGAACGCCCCACGGTCATCGTGCTCGCTGGCCAGTTGCCCTGAGAGGCTGGTAGGCGTCCCCAGCAGGAGGGTGTGCACACTTGGCCTACGACGCTCGATCAATCACTGTTCTTGAAGGGCTCGAGGCGGTTCGCAAGCGCCCCGGCATGTACATCGGATCCACCGGTGAACGTGGTCTGCACCACTTGGTCTACGAGATCGTGGACAACTCCGTGGACGAGGCCCTGGCCGGGGCCGCCAGCGCGATCGAGGTGACCCTGCTCGCCGACGGCGGGGTGCGTGTCGCCGACAACGGCCGCGGTATCCCCGTCGACCTGCACCCGGTGGAGAAGCGGCCGGCCATCGAACTGGTCTTCACCACGCTGCACGCGGGCGGCAAGTTCGACGGCAAGTCCTACGCCGTCTCCGGTGGCCTGCACGGTGTGGGCGCCTCCGTCGTCAACGCGCTGTCCACCCGGCTCGACGTCGAGGTCCGGCGCGACGGCAGCGTGTGGCGGCAGAGCTACGAGATGGCGCGGCCGACCGGCGACCTCGCGAGGGGCGAGGACACCGAGGAGACCGGGACCCAGATCACCTTCTGGGCCGATCCCAGCATCTTCGAGACCACGACCTACAGCTTCGAGACGCTGGCGCGGCGGCTGCAGGAGATGGCGTTCCTGAACAAGGGGCTGTCCATCACCATCCGCGACGAGCGGCCGGAGTTCGTGGCCGACGCGCCCACCGTGCACACCTACCACTATGAGGGCGGACTCTCCGACTTCGTCCGGCACATCAACGCGACGAAGGAGGCCGCGCACGCCTCCGTGATCGACTTCGAGGAGGAGGGCGACGGCATCTCGGTCGAGATCGCGATGCAGTGGAACCAGTCCTACACCTCCTCGGTGCACACCTTCGCCAACACCATCAACACGGCGGAGGGCGGCACCCACGAGGAGGGGTTCCGCTCGGCGCTGACGTCGATCGTCAACCGGTACGCGCGCGACCAGAAGCTGCTCCGCGAGAAGGACGACAACCTCACCGGTGACGACGTCCGCGAGGGCCTCACCGCCATCATCTCGGTGAAGCTGGCCGACCCCCAGTTCGAGGGGCAGACCAAGACCAAGCTGGGCAACACCGAGGCCAAGTCGTTCGTGCAGAAGGTGTGCAACGAGCACCTGCGCGACTGGTTCGACCGCAACCCCGGCGAGGCCAAGGACGTCATCAGCAAGGCCGGCCAGGCGGCCCGGGCCCGGATCGCGGCGCGGCAGGCCCGCGACCTCACCCGGCGCAAGACGCTGCTGGAGTCCACGTCGCTGCCCGGCAAGCTGTCGGACTGCCAGTCGACCGAGTCGGAGAAGTGCGAGCTCTACATCGTCGAGGGCGACTCGGCGGGCGGCTCCGCCAAGGGCGGCCGCGACCCGCACTACCAGGCGATCCTGCCCATCCGCGGCAAGATCCTCAACGTGGAGAAGGCCCGCATCGACCGGATCCTCAAGAACAACGAGGTCCAGGCGATCATCACCGCGCTGGGCACCGGGATCCACGACGACTTCGACATCGAGAAGCTGCGGTACCACAAGATCATCCTCATGGCCGACGCCGACGTCGACGGCCAGCACATCCGCACGCTGCTGCTCACCCTGCTGTTCCGGTTCATGAAGCCGCTGATCGAGGCGGGCCACGTCTACATCGCCCAGCCGCCGCTGTACAAGATCAAGTGGGACTCGCGCGGCAGCGACGCCGACTACGTGTTCTCCGACCGCGAGCGCGACGAGACCATCGCCGCTGGTATCGCCGCGGGCAAGCGCGACCCGCGCCCGCGCGACCTCGTCCAGCGCTTCAAGGGCCTGGGTGAGATGAACGCGGCCGAGCTCTGGGACACCACCATGGACCCGGCGCGGCGGGTGCTGCTCCAGGTGTCGCTGGACGACGCGGCCCAGGCCGACGAGATGTTCAGCGTGCTCATGGGCGAGGACGTCGAGGCCCGGCGCTCCTTCATCCAGCGCAACGCCCGGGACGTCCGCTTCCTTGACATCTAGCGGCCTTCGCGAGGCACCTCGACGGCAGCGAACGACTCACCAGAAAAGGATCGACATCCCGTGACGGATGCGAACACCCCGGAAGCTCCGGAGGAAACCGAGAACCAGCACCACCGGGTCGAGCCTGTCGACATCCAGGTCGAGATGCAGCGCAGCTACCTCGACTATGCGATGTCGGTCATCGTCGGCCGCGCGCTGCCCGACGTGCGCGACGGCCTCAAGCCGGTGCACCAGCGGGTGCTCTACGCCATGTACGACGGCGGCTACCGCCCCGACCGCGGCTACTTCAAGTGCGCCCGCGTCGTCGGCGACGTCATGGGCAACTACCACCCGCACGGCGACTCGCCGATCTACGACACCCTGGTGCGGCTGGCGCAGACGTGGTCCATGCGGATGCCGCTGGTCGACGGCAACGGCAACTTCGGCTCGCCGGGCAACGACCCCGCGGCGGCCATGCGCTACACCGAGTGCAAGCTCGCGCCGCTGGCCATGGAGATGCTGCGGGACATCGACAAGGACACCGTCGACTTCCGGCCGAACTACGACGGCCGCTCCCAGGAGCCCATCGTACTGCCGGCGCGGTTCCCCAACCTGCTGGTGAACGGCTCGGCCGGTATCGCGGTCGGCATGGCGACGAACATCCCGCCGCACAACCTGCGCGAGGTCGCCGCCGGCGTCAACTGGTACCTGGAGAACCCGGACACCTCCGACGAGGAGCTGCTCGACGCCCTGATCGAGCGGATCAAGGGCCCGGACTTCCCGACCAGCGGCCTCATCGTCGGCCGGCGGGGCATCGAGGACGCCTACCGGACCGGCCGCGGCTCCATCACCATGCGGGCCGTGGTCGAGATCGAGGAGGACGGCCGCGGCCGGCAGTGCCTGGTCGTCACCGAACTCCCCTACCAGGTGAATCCCGACAACCTGGCGCTGAAGATCGCCGACCTGGTCAAGGACGGCAAGATCACCGGGATCGCTGACGTCAAGGACGAGACGAGCGGGCGTACCGGCCAGCGGCTGGTGATCGTGCTCAAGCGCGACGCCGTCGCCAAGGTCGTGCTGAACAACCTGTACAAGCACACCCAGCTCCAGGAGACCTTCGGCGCCAACATGCTGGCCCTGGTCGACGGTGTGCCGCGCACGCTGCGGCTGGACCAGCTGATCCGGCACTGGGTCACCCACCAGATCGAGGTCATCGTCCGGCGCACCCGGTACCTGCTGCGCAAGGCCGAGGAGCGGGCGCACATCCTGCGCGCGCTGCTCAAGGCGATCGACCGCATCGACGACGTCATCGCGCTCATCCGCGGCAGCGCGTCGGCGGACGAGGCCAAGACCGGGCTGATGGCGCTCCTGGAGATCGACGACATCCAGGCCCGCGCCATCCTCGACATGCAGCTGCGCAAGCTCGCGGCGCTGGAGCGCCGGCAGCTCACCGACGAGTACGACGAGCTGATGACGCAGATCGCGGACTACAGCGACATCCTCGGCTCGCTGCCCCGGCAGCGCACGATCGTGCGCGACGAGCTGGCGGAGATCGTCGAGAAGTACGCCGACGAGCGCCGTACGCACATCGTCCCCTTCGAGGGCGACATGCGTATGGAGGACTTCATCGCCGAGGAGGAGATCGTGGTCACGATCACCCGCGGCGGATACGCCAAGCGCACCCGGATCGACAACTACCGGGCGCAGAAGCGCGGCGGCAAGGGCGTCCGCGGCGCGCAGCTCAAGCAGGACGACATCGTCCAGCACTTCTTCGTGACCACCACCCACAACTGGGTGCTGTTCTTCACGAACAAGGGCCGGGTGTACCGCACCAAGGCCTACGAGCTGCCCGAGGCGGCGCGCGACGCCCGGGGCCAGCACGTCGCGAACCTGGTGCCGTTCCTGCCGGACGAGGAGATCGCGCAGGTCATGACACTGCGTGACTACGAGACCGCGCCCTACCTGGTGCTGGCCACCCGGTCGGGCCTGGTGAAGAAGTCCCGGCTGGCCGAGTTCGACTCCGCGCGTGCGGCCGGCATCATCGCCATCAACCTGCGTGAGGACGACGAGCTGATCGCGGCCCGGCTGGTTTTCCCGACCGACGACCTGCTGCTGATCAGCAGCGACGCGCAGGCCATCCGGTTCCCGGCCTCCGACGAGTCGCTGCGCCCCATGGGGCGGGCGACCAGCGGCGTCATCGGGATGCGGTTCCTCGAAGGCGACTACCTGCTCAGCATGGACGTGATCCGCGAGTCCGACGGCCCGACCGACGTGTTGGTGGCCACGGAGGGCGGCTACGCCAAGCGGACCCCGGCCGAGCAGTACCCGGTGCAGAACCGCGGCGGCAAGGGCGTGCTCACGGCCAAGATCGTCGAGGCGCGCGGCAAGCTGGTCGGTGCGCTCATGGTGCGCCCGGAGGAGGACGAGGTCTTCGCGATCACCTCGGGCGGCGGGGTCATCCGCACCCGCAGCGCGGAGATCAAGCAGTCGGGACGTGCCACCATGGGGGTGCGCCTGATGAACCTCGACGACGGCAACCACGTGGTCGCCATCGCCCGCAACGCCGAGGCGATGGAGGAGGACGTCGAGGACGCCGACGGGGACGGTGCCGGAGCGGTCGAGCCGGCTGAGGCGACCACCCCGGACGACAACGCCGAATAACCCTCCCCGCCCGCCGCCGTGAACGGGCCCGGACGGGCGAGGGGGACGCCGGTCGTCCCCCTCCCCGCCCCGGGCCCGCGGGCGTCCGGGTGCGCGGCCACAACCCACAGCAGCACCTGCCAACCGTCCGGTGGAGTACCGCCGTCTCACGGCTCTGCCGACCCGACCCGTAGATGGAAAGTCCAGCGGTAACGTGGCTATGTCTGACAACGCACAAGGGGATTCCGCCGCCCGGGACCAGGCCGGCGCGGACCCCGACACGAGCACCGGCGGGCACGCGTCGGGCGCGCCGTCGGCCGACAGCGCTGAACAGGGTGATGCGACCATGACGGCACCGGAGTCCAGGCCCGCTCCTGCCCCGGCGACGAAGAGCACAGGCAGCATGCGCAAGGCCCACCTCACCGTGAGCCGGGTCGAGCCGTGGTCGGTGATGAAGTTCAGCTTCGTCATCTCGCTGGTGTGCTTCATCATCCTGTTCGTCGCCGTGGCGGTGATCTACTTCGTCCTGTCGATGCTGGGCGTCTTCGACGCCGTGACCGAGCTGATCACCTCCCTGACCGACGGGGGCGAGGGCGACGAACTCGCCCTGAACCCGGCGTCCTGGTTCTCCCCGGCCCGCGTCCTCGGCTACACGGGCCTGTTCGGCGCGCTGAACATCATGGTGATCACCGCGCTGGCCTTCGTCGGCGCGATCCTGTACAACCTCGCGTCCGACCTCGTGGGCGGCATCGACGTCACCCTCAGCGAGTCCGAGTAACACCGCCGACGCCCCGGGCCCCCGCCACCTCGCCGGGGGCCCGAGCACTGCCCGCCCCACGCTAGAATCGGTACCGGAGAGGGCGTCCAGCACACCCCTCCCCCACCACCGAGGGCCCTGCCCACCTCACCGAACCGGTTCGCCCCGGTAGGCGGAGTGCGATAGAGTCCCAGAGGTACGCGGGCGTATAGCTCAGTCGGTTAGAGCGCATCCCTGATAAGGATGAGGCCCCAGGTTCAAGTCCTGGTACGCCCACATAGCTGACCTGCGCGAAGGCCCCTGTCGGATGTCCGGCAGGGGCCTTCGGCATTCAGCAGTGCGGGCAACCGGCGACGCGGCCGTTCTCGGGCGCTGTTCCCATTGCCACCGAACCAGGGTCCGGCCAGCTGGCGGAAGATTTGCCGCTGTGTCTCCTCGTCGACAAGCGTGCGGATCTCCACGGCGACCGCGCGGCGCCGCCCCGGCATGCTTCGGCGGTGACGCCGTACAGGAGCGAGTCGACGGCTCGCGCTCGCCGCTCGGGTCGGGGTGACGGTGCGCCCCGATCCGTTCGCCGGCTACTCGATCAGCTCCACCACCGGGTGCTCTGCCGACGGCCCCTCGAACAGCTCGCCCGAGCCGTCGCGCAAATGCAGGTCGAAGAACGCCGTCAGGTACGCGCGCTGCGCCGCCAGGCTGCTGTCCGGGTCGGCCGTGCCGATGGAGCCGGCCAGGAGTTCCTCCTCGTTCTGGTCGCCGGTGGCGAGTTCCAGGGCGTCCGCGAGCTGTGGGAGCAGGACCTGGTAGTCGGTGAAGCTCATGTGCTCGCCGTCCGCCATGTAGAGGTCGCGCCGCCAGCCGGTGGAGCGGTCCCAGAAGGTGCGCCACTCCGGGGTGTCGAGGTGGTGGTGCGGCAGGTCGGCGTCGCCGCTGGTGCCGGCTCCCATCAGGAGGAAGGGGCGGTCGACGCCGGTCTCCGCGGCCTGGCCGTGGCGCGGCGGCATGCTGCCGTCCATGTTGACGCCGGCGTCGACGCGCGGGTCGGTGAGCATCGTCTCCGCGCTCGCGTAACCGCCCATCGAGTGGCCGAACATGCCGACCCGCGACAGATCGAGGGCGGCGGCGACGCCCTCCGGGACCGGGCGGCCGAGGGTGTCGGGGTTGTCGCCGGCTCGGAGTCCGGTGAGTGCGTCGAGCACGAACCCCATGTCGCGGACGCGCTCCCGCAGCGCTTCGGTCATGTCCACGTCGGACGCGGGGAACTCCATTCCGTCCGGTAGCTCGACCGGGGCCTGGAAGGTGTGGTCGACGGTCACCACCACGTAGCCGCGGCTCGCGAGTTCTTCGACCAGGGTGGTGCCCAGCATCCGGGACAGGCCGCCGCCGGGTGAGTACAGGAGTACGGGCAGGTCCGCCGCCCCTGGCGCGGCCGGAACACGGGTGCGCGCGTGGCTGCGGACGCCCGTGAAGTCGACGCTGTCCGCGGGGGCTCCGATCGCCTCGACCGACTGCTCGTAGAACGAGGCCAGGCCGCGCGGCAGGTAGGGCGTGCGCGGGCCGGACGCCCGCGGGTCCGCCGGGTACCAGACGCTGGCCATGACCTCGCGCGGGCCGCCGTCCTGCGACCACGGGTCGGGGCGGTTCCCGTCGACGAGGTGCAGGTCGAAGGTGCCCAGGCGGTGCGGACCGGTGGGGGCGGGCAGCGTCGGCGTGACGGTGTCCGGAGCGTGGCCGGCTCGGGCGGTGGCGGTCGGTAGCAGCAGGGCCGCGGTGGCGGCCACGAGGGCGGCGGCGGTGGCGGCCGCGGCCGCCCGTCGGCGGGGGTGCGGGTATCCGGAACACATGGCCCCAGTCTTCGGCGGCGGCGCGGGGCGGGGCATCCGCCGTTCGGTGCCGGCCGGGCATGCCGAAAGCCATAGGGGGCGGGGGCGCTCGCCGTGCGGCGGGGCTCGGCCGTGCCGGCCCCCGCGGTCGTGTCCCACCTCGCGGCCGACTCCCACCCCGCGGCTGGGCCGAGCCGGCCGCCGGCGGGCGCCGTGCTGCCCGCCGCCAGGGCGCCGCGCGGATCCGGGCGCCGCCGGCGGGGATGAGCTGGTTCGCACCGCCATGGGCCGTGCGGGTGTCACGACCCGTCGACCAGCCCCGCCTGGTAGGCGACGATCGCGGCCTGGACCCGGTTGCGGACCTCCAGCCGGCGGAGGATGGCGCTCACGAAAACCTTGACGGTGCCCTCCACCACGTGCAGCCGGCGTCCGATCTCCGCGTTGGACATCCCCCGGCCCACGAGCGCCAGCACCGCGCGCTCCCGGTCGGTCAGTACGGCGACCCGGTCGCGGGCAGTGGCGCGGGCCGCCAACCGGCCGCCGGGGCCCTCGGCGAGTTCGGTGATCACCCGCTTGGCGATCCTCGGCGACAGGTACGCCGCGCCCGCCGCCACTGCCCGCAGACCCGCCAGCAGCTCGTCCGGGTCGCCGGTCTTGAGCAGGAACCCGGTCGCACCGCCGCCGAGCGCACGGGCGATGTAGTCGTCCTCGGCGAAGGTGGTCAGTATGACGACGGCGGTCTCGGGAAGCACGCGGCGGATCTCCGCGGCGGCGGCCAGTCCGTCGAGCCGGGGCATGACGATGTCGAGGAGTGCGACGTCCGGCCGGTGCGACCGGGCGAGTTCGACGGCCGCCCGGCCGTCGGGGGCTTCCGCCACGACGTCGATCCGGGGATCCGACCGCAGGATGGTGCGGACCCCGGCGCGGATCAGCGGTTCGTCGTCGGCCAGCAGTACTCGGATCACGTGCGTCGTCCTCGCGGGTGCGGTCGGAGGTCAGCTATCGGCGGGCCGGCGCGGGGCGGGGGCCGGCGAAAGGGCCTCGCGCGGCACGGCGTCCTTGGCGACCAGGTGGTGCTCGTCGAAGCAGAGCCGGTAGTACAGGGTGTCGTCGCCGGCGTGGCTCGGCCAGTAGTACCGGCAGGTCGCCCCGCGCGGCGCCGGGGGCTCCGCGACGGGTACGCCCACGATCTGCGATGGCGGCAACCGCCGTTCGACCGCGGCGCGCCGCTCCCCCACCCGGAGCCCCTCGTAGATGTCGGCGTCCAGCCGGTTGCCCAGCCCGGTCAGGGCGACGATGCCGAGCGCGGCCACGACGGCCGTGCTCCCCGCGAGCGTCAGGCCGACCAGCGTCCTGCGGAGCCCGCGGCGTATCCGCCGCCCTGACGCGTGGCGGGCGGCCCCGGTGGTCGCGGGTGGCGGATCCTCCCCGGAATCCGGGAGAGACGCGTCATCCGTCCCGTCGGCCGCCGCGCGCGCCGGGGCGGCGCGGTGCGGCAGCACCGCAGCCAGCTCGAATCCGCTGCCCCGAGGCCCCGACCGCAGTGTCCCGCCCGCCAGCCGGACGCGTTCGCGCAGGCCCACCAGGCCCTGCCGCCCGCCGCTCGCCGCCGGCGCGGGCGCGGACGGCGGCCCGTTCGACACGGTCACGGCGGTCGCGCCGGCCGACTGCTCCAGCAGCACCAGCACCGCGGCCCCGGGCGCGTGCTTGGCGGCGTTCGTCAGCCCCTCCTGCACGACACGGTGGACGGCCCGCTCCACCGCCGCCGGGGGCTCCGCGGCTTCCCCGGTACGGTGCAGCTCCACCACCAGACCGGAGGACCTCGCACGTGAGACCAGCACGTCGACGTCTTCGGGCGTCGGTGCTGCCGGAGCCGGATCGCCGTCAGGCCGCAGGACGCCGATGATGTCGCGCAGGCGCTCGGTCGCGTCGGCGATCCCGGACCGGAGTTCCCGCACCGCCGCGCGGTGCCTCTCGTCGAGGTCCGGTGCGACCTGCAGCGCCGCCGCCCGCAGTGCGACGAGGCTCAGCTCGTGGCCGAGGGAGTCGTGCATGTCCTGGGCGATGCGGGCCCGCTCCCGAAGCCGCGCCTGCTCGGCGGCGATCCGCTGCTGGCGCTCCAGGAGCTCGGCCCGCTGCCAACCGGCCGCGGCCAGTTCGGCGTGCTGCCGCCGGTAGCGGCCCGCCATCCAGGGCACCCCGAGCATGAGGAGCAGCGCGAGCGCGACGACGATCCCGTCGTGGAGCCCGGCCAGCACGCCGAACGCGCCACGCGGAACGACCTGCCGCGCGACGGCGCCCAGCACGGCGACCGCCGCGGCCCCGGCCGCGGCGAGCAGCACCGGCCGTGCCCGCGGCAGGCGGTGGCCCGCCAGGTACCCGAAGAGGGCCGTGGCGACGAGCGGCCACCCGAACGGGAAGCCGGAGTCACCCGGGCCCCGCACCGCGAGCTGCACCAGCGCCGCCGCGAGGGTCACGCACAGCGCCGCCACGGTCCAGCGCCGCGACAGCGCCACCGCGCCGCCGAGGACGACCCCCGCCGCCCCCGCGTCCACCCATGCCCCGGGCCCCAGCCCGCTGGCGGTGGCCGACACGGCCAGGACGATGGGCAGCACCATGAGTGCCGACCACATCAGCACGTCGGAGAGAAGCACCGTGCGCAGGCGCCCCGCCATCGTGCCGCCGTCCATCGGGCCTCCTCCCACGCCGCCGGGGGCCGGGCCGGTCCGCGCCGGTCCGCGTCGGACCGGGCCGGCCCCTGGTGACCAGCGTGGCACCGGCCGGCAGGCACCGGCATCTGTCGAAAGACAGGTGCGGAGCTTTCCGACGGTGAGATGGCCGCTGTCCGGTTTCTTCCTAGCTTGGCGCCATGAACAGTGTGAACGCGGGGTCGCCGTGATCGAGTTCCGGCGGCTGACCAAGCGCTACGGCGCCACCACCTCCCTCCACAACCTGTCCCTCACCCTGCGTTCCGGCCAGGTGACCGGCTTCCTCGGCGCGAACGGTGCGGGCAAGTCGACGACGATGCGGATCCTCTTGGGGCTGGACCACCCCACATCCGGCCGGGCGCTGATCGGCGGGCGTCCCTTCGCGGCGCTGCGGTACCCCGCCCGCGAGATCGGTGCGCTGCTCGACGCGGGCGCCGCGCATCCGGGCCGCAGCGCACGGGCGCACCTGCGGGCGCTGGCGCACGCCGGCGGCGTGCCCGCGCGGCGGGTGGACGACATGCTGGACCTGGTCGGCCTCGGTCACGTGGCGGACCGCCGGGCCGGAACGTTCTCCCTGGGGATGCGGCAGCGGCTGGGGATCGCCGCCGTCCTGCTCGGCGACCCGGCCGCGGTGGTGCTGGACGAGCCGGTGAACGGCCTCGATCCGGACGGCGTTCGCTGGATCCGCGGCCTCATCCGGTCCCTGGCGGCGGACGGCCGTACCGTGTTCGTGTCCAGCCACCTTATGAGCGAGATGCAGGAGACCGCCGACCACCTGGTCGTGCTCGTGGGCGGACGGCTCGTCGCCGACGCTCCGCTGGCGGACTTCGTCGGCGCGTCGGCGGGGGTACGGGTGCGCAGCCCGCAGGCGGACGAGCTCGCCCGCGCGTGCGCCCGGGCCGGTCTCGCCAGCGAGCGGTACGGAGCGGACGGACTGCTCGTCGCCGGCGGCACCGCGGCGGCTGTCGGCGACCTCGCCCACCGGGCGGGCCTCCGCCTGCACGAGCTCGCTGAGCGGACCGCCCATCTGGAGGACGCCTACCTCCGGGTGACCGGCGAGCCCACTGGCGTCCCGGGGGCAGGAACCGCGGCCGTGTCCGGGGAGCGGCGCCGGGGGCGCGGTGGCACCGGCCGGATCCGGGGGCGGCGCGGATGACGACACCCGCACCGGGACGCGGCCCGGCGGGCGGCGGGCTGGTCGCCGCCGTCCGCGCGGAGTGGACCAAGCTGTGGACGGTCCGGTCGACGTGGTGGCTGCTGCTCGCCGCCACGGCGCTGATGGCGGTGGCGTGCGCGGTGAGCGCGATGTCCGTGGCGGCCAGCGCGGCGAACGGCTACGACGTCTCCCTGACCGCTCCGCAGGCCGCCGCCGAGGCGATGGCGCTGGCGCAGCTTCCCGTGGTCGCGCTGGCTGCCCTCGTCGTCACGGCGGAGTACGCCACCGGCGGTATCGCCGTCACGCTGTGCCGCACTCCGCTGCGCGGCCGCGTGCTGCTCGCCAAGACGGCGGTGTCCTGCGGTGTCGCCCTGCTCGCCGGACCGCCGCTGATCGGCATCGGAACCGCCGTGGCGGCCACGGTGCTCCCCGGGCACGGCGCCTTCGCGCCGGCCGAGGCGGCGCGGACGGCGGCGGCCCTCACCGGCTACCTCGTGCTGCTCGCCGCGGTGGCGGTCGGGACGGCCACCGCGCTGCGCGGCACCGCCGGCACGCTCGTCGGCCTGGTTCTGCTGCTGCTCGTCGCTCCGACGGTGCTGGAGATGTCCGGCGTCGCATGGCTGCTCTCGGCGGCCGACCTGCTCCCGGGCACCGCCGGGCAGGCGCTGGCGGCCGGGGACGGCGGCCCGTATGGACCGGGGCCGGCGCTGGCCGTCCTCGCCGCCTGGGCGGCGGTCAGCCAACTCGCCGGGTACGCGGTCTTCTGGGCACGGGACGCGTGACGCGGCCGACGGCGTCCCGCCGGTCCGGGGCGGACGGACCCGTGGTGCTCGCCGGCTCCGCGGGCCCCGGAGCGGGGGCCGGTCGGTCGGAGCGGGCGCGGGCCGTCCGGGGCCCGCCTGGACGGCGCTGTGACCGCTCGTCCGTGCCGCCCGCCTGCCTCGGTCGGCCTCGGGTCTACCTGCCGGTGCCTGCGCCGGGATGGTGGGGAGCGAGGACGATCTCGATGCCGACGCTGGGGCGGCGCTGCCGGGTCAGCGTCAGGCGCAGGCCGGTGAGCCAGTACTCACGGCCGTACCTGCGCCGGATCCGGCGGCGGACCCGGGCGGTGTCCTCCGGGGCGAGGACACGGCCCCGTCCGGGTACGGGCTCGGCGTCGGGGTCCAGCCGGCCGGCGATGTCGCAGGGTGCCACGGTCACCCGAGGGTCGCGGCGCAGGCGGCGGACCTTGTAGGCGTCGACGTCCGAGGTCACGTACAGGCGCGGCCCGTCGGGGTCGGGCGCGAACCAGACCGGTGTGGCGACGGCGCTGCCGTCGGCGCGGAACGTGGTCAGGCTGATGTAGCGGGCCGTGGCGAGGGCGCCGCCGTGGATGTCGTGCATGATCTCCCGTACGAAGCAGGGTGTCTCCGACGGGCCCTGGTCCCCCGCGGTGTGCCGACCGGAACGGTCGCGGGGGGCCGGCGGCAGCCACCACGGCGCACCGGCGCGCGGGCGACCGGTGCCGGCGGCGCCACGCGCGCCGCCACGTGGCGGTCGGCGCCGGCCGGGGCTCGTGGGAGCAGCGCAATCGGCAAAATCGGTATGGCCATACCGTATTTACATACGGTGCGGCCGTGGTTAGGATTCTACGCGAGATGATGACCGACGGTGTGGAGGACGGCACGGGGCGTGTCCCGGTGCCGGGACGACGGCGGCGCGCCGGTGGTGCCCGCCGACAGCGGGCGCTGGAGGCGGCGGCCCGGGTGCTGGCCGAGCGGGGGTATGAGCGGACCCGGTTCAGCGACGTGGCGAAGGAGGCGGGGGTGGCCGTGAGCACCCTCCAGACCTACTTCGGTGCACGCGAGGACATGGTCATCGAGGCCCTCTACAGCTCCACCGAGGCCGAGGCGGCCGCGCTTGAGGCCGCGGCGGCCGGCCTGGAGGACCCGTGGCAGCGGGTGGTGGCGCTGCTGGACCGGGGGATGGCACCCGTGCCGACCCAGGTGTGGCGCATGCTGCTGGAGTGCTGGCACGCGAGCGCGCACGACCCGGAGCTGGCCGCGCACAGCGCCGGCCTGCAGGAGCGGTACCGCCGCCCGTTCGTCGGCGCGGTCGACGACGGCGTCGCACGCGGCGTGTTCCGCACCCGCTGGCCGACCACCCACATCGTCACCTCGCTCGTCGCGATCCTCGACGGGCTGATCATCCCCCGCGTCCTTGACCACTCCTACTTCGACCACGCGGGCGTGCGCGATGTGATCATCGCGCAGGCCGCCGCGCTGCTCGGCGTCGATGAGACCGCCGGGCACGCGGCCGACGCGGCCGGTCCGCCGGCCGAGGGCCGCGGTTCCGCGGAGGTCGGGGGAACGGCTCCGGCGCGGGGGACACCGACAACGAGTTAGGGGAGATCCGTGTCCGAATTCGCCCGCGGCGTACCGTCCCTGGTCGACGTCACGTTCACCGACCGGGAGGCGAGCAAGGACTTCTACCGGGAACTGCTCGGCTGGCGGTTCGACGATGCGCTCGACCCCTCGGGCACCTACACCTACGCCGTCCGCGACGGTGATGTGGTGGCCGGGCTGCGTCCCGCGCCGCCGGACCAGCCGCCCGCCTGGACCCTCTACCTCGGGGTCGCGGACGTAGCCGCCGCCGCGGAGCGGGTCGGCGAACTCGGCGGTCAGGTGTTCTTCCGCAACGACGTCCCGGGCCAGGGCAGCGTGCTCATCGGCTCGGACCCGGGCGGCGCTGTGTTCGGCCTGTGGCGGCCCGAGAGCGGTGCCGGGCTGCGGCGCGGCGAACCGGGCACGCTCACCTGGGCGGAGCTGCGGACCCCGGAGGGCGAGCGGAGCGACGCCTTCTACCAGGGGCTTCTCGGGCACACCGCCCAGCAGATCGGCGACGGCGCCGCCTACGACTACGCCGTCTACTCGGTCGCCGAGCGTCCCGTGCTCGGCCGGCACCGGGTCGGTGAGCAGGATCTCGGCGGCGCCCCGCCGCACTGGATGGTCTACTTCGCGGTGGATCCGGCGGTGGGGACGGACGCGCTCGTGGAGCGGGCCGCCAAGCTCGGTGGCGGGGTGCTCGCCGAACCCGCGGACATCCCGGCCGGCCGCTTCGCGGTGGTCACGGATCCGGCGGGCGCCGCGTTCGCACTGGTGGACGAGTCGCGGGCGACCCGCCGGTAGCCGTTCACCGTGCGGGGCCCGCCGCGCGGCCCCGCACACCGTCGATGAGGGCGGCGCGCCGGTCGGAGTCCGCCGCGGCCGCGCACGCCGTCCACGCCAGTGCCGTCGCGCCGTCGCGGACGGCCCGCTCGGCTGAGGCGGAGCGGCACGCCGCCGCGAACTCCGGCTGGTGGTTGACCGCGTCCCCGCACTCCAGCGCCATGGTGGGGTGCAGGCTGGGGACGACCCGGCTCACGTTGCCCATGTCGGTGCTGCCGGTGGGCACCGCAGCCTCCTGCTCCGGTGGGACCGGGGTGCGGCCGAGCCGGGTCACCGCCGAGCGGTAGGCCGCCACCAGCCACGGGTCGTGGACGAGCTCGGCGTAGGCGGGGCCATCGCGTACGACCTCGTGCGCGCAGTCGGCGCCGGCCGCTCCGGCGGCCAGGCAGCCGCGGACCCGTTCCTCCAGCTCCGCCAGCGACTCCGCGTCCGGCGCGCGCAGGTCGAACACCGCCTCGGCGTGGTCGGGGACGGTGTTCGGCGAACTGCCCGCAGCGAGGGTGATGCCGTGCACCAGGTGGCGCGGCGGCAGGTGCTGGCGGGCCAGCCCGAGGGCGACGTGCGCGATGGTCAGGGCGTCCGCGGCGCTGCGCCCCAGGTGCGGCGCGACGGCGGCGTGTGCGGCCCGTCCGCGGTAGCGGACGCGCAGCGTCTGGATGGCGAGGGAACGCGGCGCGCACACTTCGTGCGGAGCGGGGTGCACCATCATGGCGAGGGCGACGTCGTCGAACACGCCGGCCTCCAGCATGGTGATCTTGCCGCCGCCGGACTCCTCGGCGGGGGTGCCGATGAGCCGGACGGTCAGCCCGAGGTCGGCGGCGGGCCCGCGCAGGGCCAGGGCCGCTCCGACCGCCGCCGCCGCGATGACGTTGTGTCCGCAGGCGTGCCCGATGCCGGGGAGCGCGTCGTACTCGGCGCACAGGCCCACGACCAGGTCGCCGCCGCCGTACTCGGCGACGAGCGCGGTGTCGAGGCCGGCGATTCCGCGGGTCACCGTGAAGCCGGCGTCCGCGAGGACGCCGGAGATCCGCCCCGCGGCGTAGTGCTCGGCGAACGCGGTCTCGGGATGGGCGTGGATGTCGGCGGAGAGGGCGTGCAGGTCGGGAGCGGCCTGCGCGACGGCGCGGCGGCAGGCGTCCTCGTGGCGGGCCACGTCGTGCTGGGGCATGCCCTCAGCTGACCGGTCGGACACCCGGACGGGCAAGCGGCGCCGCCGGAATCGACGGTGACACTGTTCGGCCGTCGGGGGACGGAATGGTCGCTCATTCGCGGGTTGACATTGCCGAAAAATGCTGCGCACTCCGGATAAAGATCATTTTCGCAACTGCAAGCCCTCTTCCAGTGCCGGTGGAGTTTGACCGGATATGGACAGGTACGGGGCATATCTCTGGTGGCGTTTCCCGGATACGCTGAGCGACCGCGCGGCGCGGCCGTCCGGCCGTGCGACCACCGCCACGGGAGGTCACCAGTGACGGAACCGACGCCCTCGCTGACCTGGACACTCGCGGCCGGAGACCGGCGGCTCCGCGTGGAGCTCCTGCCGTGGCTGCTGGTCCGCACGCCCGGTTTCCCCGCCGCCCTGCTCGACCCGGTCGCGCGCCCGGAGACCCTCGCGGAGGCCGACCGCCTCGCCGATGCCGAGGCCCGGGTCGACCGGATGCGCGCCGCGTTCCTGGACGGAACGTGGCCCACCGTCCGCGAGCGCGCCAAGACCGCCCCGCCGCCCGACGCGCCGCGGTTCCGCGTCCTGGTCGCCGCCGCCAAGCGGGTCGACCGCGGCGAGTCGGTACCGGACCGCCCCCGGGAGGCCCTGGCGCACTACCTGCCCGATGACTGGGCCGCCGGGTGGAACGCCGCCGTCCAAGCCCGCGACGAGGCCGTCGCCGCCGCCCAGGCGACCTTCGCCGGCGGACTGGCCGCCGCCCGCGGCGAGGTGGCCGCGGCGTTCCACGACACCAGGCTGCGCCACGCCGTGCACATCTCCAACCCCGGGTTCCACCGCACCGCGTTCGGCGCCGAGTCGACCGTCGCCCGGCTCGCCGACCCGCGCGGCCGGGACGCGCGCCGCGCCCTGAGCACCGCGCACCGCTACCTGCGCCGCTTCACCACGCGGTGCGAGACCGTCGCGTTCTTCGGGCCGGTGCTGTTCGCGCGGTTCGCGCCGGACCTCGACGCGCCGCACACGGTGGACGCTCCGGTGGCGGAACGCGTCTTCGTCGAGGCCGGCACCTGGCTCGTGGACCGGATCGCCGCCGACCTCACCCAGGCCACCCCCGTGGAGCGGCTGCGCGCCTGGCGGGACCCCATGGTCCGCCCGGTACCCGGGCGCGACGAGGTCGAGCGCGTCCTCGACGGCCGGCGCGTGCGGCTTCCGCCCGATCTCATGCGCTTCTGGCGGGCCGCCGACGGCCGACCGGTGGCCGAGATCGCCGCCGAGGCCGGGCTCGCGCCCGAGCGGATCGCCACCGAGGTCCCCCGGCTCCGCCCGCTGCTGCGGCTCACCGCCGTCCCGGTGCCGGCCACAGAGCTGCACCCCCTGCCGCTGCTGGCCGCCGCGCCGGTCGCTCGGCGGCTGCTCGCCGTGCGCGACCGCTACGCGGACCTCCCCTGGCCGGACCGGCGCGACGCCCTGGAGGAGGCCGAATCGCTGGCGGCCAGCCTCAGCGGCGACCGAGCCCGCACCGCGGGCCGCCACTACGCCGACCGGGAGGTCTTCCACGAGGACCGCTCCAGTCCGCTCAGCGAGCGGGTCCGCTTCGGTGCCCCGGCGCTGCGCGGCGTGCGCGCCGCACTCGACGCGGTCCTCCCGCTGGTCTACCTCGGCGCCCTGCTGCGCCGCGAGGACGCCCGCGACGCCGTCCGCGCCGCGCTGTCCGACCGCCCCGCGCCGCTGCTCCGGGTGGTCACCGCCGACCTGCCGGAGCACCCGCGGCGTGCCGAGCGGCTGCGGGCGGCGCTGCGCGCGCTCGTGGCCGAACGGGCGGCGAGCCCCGGATGCCGCGCCGTCCACCTCGACTCGGCCGCGGTCGCGGCGGTCCTCGCGCCGCTGTGGGAGCTGGTGCCCCCCGACGCCGCCGGCGACCCCTGCCTGCCCAGCCCCGACCTGATGGCGGTCGGCCCCGACCTCGCCACCGCCACCTGGTTGCTCTCCGAGCTGCACGACGACTGCGGCTCGATCTACGGCGGCCTGGAGAACCCGCTGCACAGTGACCCGGCCGGCCTGTGGGCGGGGTACACGGCCGCGGTGACCGCGCGGATCGATCCGGCCGGTGTCGCCACCGTGGTCGCGCGGCGGCGCAGCGCCCACGTCACCCCGGAGCCGCCCGGACGCTCGATCGAGCTGAGCGGGATGTCGGGACGGGACCGGGCGGAGACCGTTCCGATCGCCGAGGTCCTGGTGCCGCCCACCGGCGACCGCGTTCTCGTGGACGGCCGCCCGCGGCTGCTCTACCCGGGCGACCTCGACTCCACCGCGCACCGCGCCCTGGCGCTGCCCGCGTTGAAACCGGTGACGGTGGACCTCGGCGCGCACACGCCCCGCATCACGGTGGACGGCGTCGTCTACCAGCGGGAACGCTGGCGGATCCGGTCACAGACCCGGGAGGCCGGCGACGAGTTCGGCCGGTGGCGGGCCGTGCAGCGGTTGCGCAGCGCACACGCCCTCCCCCGCCGCTGCTACGTCCGCCACCCCGCAGAGCCCAAGCCCCTCTACGTCGACTTCGCCGACCCGCTCGCCGTGCTCGACCTCGCCCGGCTGCCACCGGGGGAGGTCACGGTGACCGAGGCACTGCCCGCTCCGGGGGAACTGTGGTGGCGGGTCGGCGGCGCGGCGCAGCACGCCGAGCTGCGGATCGGCTGCGTCGTGTCCGACGCGACCGTACCGGCCCAGAACGGAGGGCGTCGCCCATGACCCTGCTCCCCGACCCGGCCACGGAGTTCGGTGCCCGGGTGCACCGCCGCCTGAACCAGGAACTCGTCATCTGGCTCACCACCGTCGACGCCGCCGGCGCGCCGCAGCCCAACCCGGTCTGGTTCCTCTGGGACGGCGAGGCGGTGCTGGTCTACACGGCGACGACCGCGCACCGGGTGCGCCATCTGGCCCGCAACCCGCGGGTGAGCCTGCACCTGGACGGCGGCGAGTTCGGGCGCGACATCGTGGTGCTCTCGGGCACGGCGCACCGCCGTCCCGACCTGCCGCCCGCCGACGAGCACCCCGGCTTCCTCGCCAAGTACCGCGACCTCATGACCCGGGTGTTCGGCGGTCCGGCGGGCTTCCGGGCGGGCCACGCCGTGCCGCTGAGGATCGGCGGCCTGCGGTTACGCGGCCGGTGAGCCGGCCGGCCGGGCCTCCAGCACGCTCATGGCGCGGTCGGCGCTGTGGACGACCCGGCTCACCGCGAGGTCGGCCGCGGCGAGCAGCCGGGCGGTGTGCTCCAGCGTCCGCTCCCGGCCGCCGCTGACCACCAGCAGGTGGAGGTCGAGCATGCCGCGTGCGGCCGGCGCGTCCGGGTCGGCGAGGCCGCCGACGACGAGCAGCCGGGCGCCGGCGGTCATGGCGGCGCGGATCCGGCGCAGCAGCACGGTGGCGTCCGCGTCGTCCCAGTCGGCGAGCACCCGGCACAGGAGGTAGACGTCGGCACCCGCGGGGACCGACTCCAGGAAGCTGCCTTCGACAACGGTCGCGCGGTCCGCGACCCCCGCCGCGGACAGAGCGGCGCGGGCGTGCCGGGCCGCGTCCGGTAGTTCCTGGAGAACGGCGGTGAGTGAGGGGTTGGCGGTGAGCAGTGCGGTGGTGAGGGCGCCGTGGCCGCCGCCGATGTCGGCCACCTGGCGGCTCGCGGCGAAGTCGTGCACCTCCATGAGCAGGGCGCGGGCTTCGGCGAGCGAACCGGCCATGCCGGCGCCGTACCACCGCGCCGCCTCGGGGGCGGCCGCGAGGTAGCTCCAGAAGTCGTCCCCGAAGAACTGCGGGAAGGCCGCCCTCCCGGTGCGCAGGGTGTGCTCGGCTCGGCTCCAGGCGAGGTACTGCTCCTCGCACACGGTGCGCGTCCACGGCGCCAGGCTCTCGGGGTGGTCGGTGCGCAGCAGTGCCCCGGTGGGGGTCAGGGACACCGCTCCGCCGGGCGCGAGCGAGAGGAGGCCGGCATCCGCCAGCACGGGGACGGCGCGTCGCAGCACGTCGGGGTCCACCCCGCAGGATTCGGCGAGCTCGGCCGTGCCGCGGGGGCCGGACGCGAGGGCATCCGGGAGGCCGACCCGCACGGCCGCGTGGATGAGCTGGGAGAGCCGGTAGCCCGAGACCATGGCGCGCAGCCGTTCGCGTGCGGGCGGCGCCTCGGACGGCGCCCCTGACGGCGGGCGGTGGTGGGACATGGCACTTCCTTTCGGCGGGCCCGGGTGAATATCGCCGGGTGGGAGAATGGATCCGCGTCGGCAGTGTTTCCGTGATTGCCATCTTCTAGCTCCCCGACTCACTTCGCGGGCAAACTTTCGATTTAGCGGGCCATGATTTTTTATTGCGCACGTAAGTGCGTCCCTGTCAAGGGGCCGACTCCGGCCTCCGGATCATTCGCGGGGTGCGGGTGATCGAATTCGAGTCGGCGGTTCTTTTTGGGATGTGTTGTCGGCGACCCAGCGTTACGATCTCTCAGGGGGTTTCTGGGACCGTGCGATCTCCCTCGATCGTGTTCGGTCGGCGACTTTCGGTGAAAACATCGCATGTCCTGGGTGAATGCCAATATCGATTGGCGCCGATAATGCCGGCACTCACGCACGGTGTCGGGCTGGGTTCGTTGGGTAGGTGGCCGTTTTTCGGCATTCCATTACTTCTGGTAGTCGAATTCAAGATCGCCTGCGGCCTTCTGGGATGGAGCCTTGACATCCTTGTATTGCATTTTCCATACTGGACCGTGTTTTCGGGGGTGGGTGCTCTGCTCGGAGCGGCGGCACTATTGCCCCCCGGGTTGCGGTCTTTTCGGGGTGGTAGGCATTTCGAGTCCGCGCCCCCGCGTGGCGTTTCTGTCCGTGATTTCAATTTCTCGGTGAATGGTCGGTGAACCGCCCGGTCGGCGGTCGCCGCCGCCAGTCCACCGGCCGCGGGATCCGCTGGAGCCCGCGTGTCGTCCCCTTTCCCATCGCCGCCGGGCAGCCCGCCGGCGGCCACCCCGGCACGAGAGGAGGCAGCAGCGTGACCGACGAGCAGCGTGACCCCGGTACCGACGTCATCGAACCCGACGCCCCCGTGGCCGAGGCCGACGACCTCGACGACCTGGACGACGTCGACTTCGACCTCGACGAGGTCGAGAACAAGATCGCCCCACTGGCTCTCGCCTAGGCGCCCCGGACGGGTGTCCGCCCCTGGCACCGGCGGCGTCCGGCCGTGCCGCCCGGCATGGCCGGACCCCGCCGGACCACCGCCCGCACCATCCCGTCAGACCGACCAAGGAAGGCGCCGACCATGTCCGTACCCACGTCCACGACGCGCGGCGCGGCCGTGCACGTCACCGTCGACCACGGAGCCGCCGTCAGCTACGGCGGGCTGCGCACCGCGCTGGCGGCCGCCCTCGACGCCGGGGCGGACCTCGTGGACCTCGCCGCCCGCTACCCGGCCGAGTGGGCAGTCCTGCGCCCCGCGCCGGATGACGGCCGCGGCGCGGACATCGCCGAGATCGCCCTCGCCCCGTCGGAGCGCCGGCTGCACCGCGAGTCGGAGCAGGTCTTCCGCGTCCTCTCCGTCGCGGCCGCCGGGCTGTGCGAGGCGTCGCGGCTGCTCGGCCGCCCGGTCGTCGTCCACCGGCCGGCCGCCGGCGACCTGACCTCGCTGCGCGGCTTCATGCGCGCGGTCGAGTACGCGCGCACCGTCCCCGGCGCCGAGATCCGCCTCGCCGAACCGCTCACCGTGCGCCGGCCGCTCGGCCCGGCCGCCGACTACCGCCCCGAACAGGCGCGCTGCCTGACCCGCGCCGGCGTGCCGGCCGCGCCCGGGGACCTCGAATTCGCGTCCGGCCGGCCGGCGGCGGCCGGTAGCGACGCTCCCGAGGCGGTCGCCTTCTCGGTGGCCATGTCGGCGGACGCCGACCCTGCCGACCGGCTGGCCGCCGCCCTCGCCTACAGCCGGTACGGGTTCTTCACCGCCAACTGGGAGGGCATGGCGGCGGTCGCGGAGACCGTGCTGCCGCTCACCGCCGAGGTACCGGACGGGGCCGTGCCCGGGCTGCTGCGCGAGGCCGGTCGCGGCGACACCCAGGCGGAGGCCATCGAGTTCGAGCCCACGGTGCTGCGCTCCCGCGCGGACCTGCGGGCCTTCCTGTACAAGGTCCTCGGCATCCAGGCGACGTTCCGGGGCGCGCAGGACAGCGCCGTCGATTACTTCCTCCGTATGCGCGAGCCGGGCGGCCACCGTGCGCCGTCCCCCGAGACGCGCGCGCAGTCCCACCTGTACACCGCGCTCGTGCACTCCAAGCGGCTGAACCGGCTCGGCGACGCCGTCGCCGAACTCGAACAGGGCTTCGCCGCGGTCCGGGAGCGGCCGGACGAGCCGGAGAGCGTCCGGCGCGAACGCGGCTGGCTGCACAACCTGCGCGCTCTCACCCTGTTCCGCCAGAAGCGGTTCCGGCCCGCCTTCGAGGAGGAGAAGCTGGCGCTGGGCTGCATCGCCGGACTCGACGACCCCAGTTCCGTGCACCTGCGCATCAACCTGCTCTCCAACCTCAGCGTGCTCCAGGAGCGCGCCGGCCGGTTCGAGCAGGCCCTCGCCACGTGGAACCGGTTCCGCACGGCGTCCGGGGCGGACAACGACTCCTTCCTCAAACACCACTCCTACCGGGCGGCCGGCCTGCGGCTGGCACTGGCCGACCTGGACGGCGCCCTCCCCGACCTCGCCGAGTCGCTCGACGGCGCCCGGCGGCACGCCGACGACTTCCACGAGCACGAGATCCGGGTGGAGACCGCGGCGCTGCTCGCCCGGCACGGGCGCGCCGAGGCCGCCGCCGAGCACGCCGAGGCCGCCCGGTCCGCCGCCGGGCGGCTCGGAGACCCGTACCGCATCGCCCTGGCCGGCGCGGCCGCGGCCGCCGTCCGCGGTGCGGCGCCCGCCCCGGAGGTCACCGCGTCGCTGCGCGCGTCGCTCAGCCGCGCCCCCGCGGCCGCGGCGCTGGCGGAGGCCGTCGCGCGGGGACCGCAGGCCGTCCTCGCCGCCCTGCCCGCCCCCCGCACCAAGCTCAACCGCCCCTTCGACCTCGTCAACTTCCAGGACTAGGCCTGCGGCCGGGCCGCGCCGGCCCGGCCGCTCCGGCCGACGACCACATCCGACACGGCCAGTGGAGTGGGAGGACATGGAGCAGCCGAACCCCCATGAGCGGCGAGGATCCGACAACGGCGGGCCGGCCCGATGGCGGCTCTACCCGCGCCTGCTGCTGCGCCGCGCCGGCTTCGGCGTCGAGACGATGACGTCCCTCGGCGACGACGCGGTCGCGGCGGCCGCCGCACGCTACCGCGAGCACGTCCGCGCCCTGGAGGCGGCGCGCACCGCCCTGCTGCGCGACACGGCCCCCCGCCTGGTCGAGACCGCGGCCGCCGCCGGCGACCGCGCGGCGCTGCGCGGGTGGTCCGCGGTCCGCCGGTCCGCCGGCCGGCGGCGCCCGATTCCCGGCACCGTGCCCGACCCCGTCGCGGCGGTGCCCGACGTGCGCCGGTACGCGGCGGCCCTCGCCGCCGAGCAGGCGGCGGGACGTTCGCTGCGCGAGGCCGCCGCCGCGGAGGCGGAGCGGCGCGCCGGCCGGCTGGGCGCCGTCCTCGCCGACCCCCGCGTGCGCGACGCCCTCGTCCAGCTCGCGCCGTCCTTCTACCAGGAGGTCCGGCGGCGCCGGACCTCCGGCACCGGGCGCCGGCCCTCGGCGAAGGACCGCGCGTTCCTGCGCCGCGGCTACCTGTACTGCCAGCGGCTCGGCGCCAAGAACGAGACCACCAGCTTCTTCGGACCCCTCGTCCACGGCCGGGTGGACACCGCGGCGACGGGCGTCCGCCTCGGGCCGGAGGCGCCCGGCGGGGTGCGGCGGTTCGCGGCGCACGTCTCCTTCTGGGCGGTCCGCGAGCTGGCCCGGGCGATGGCCGCCGACCCGGCGGTCGCCCCCCGGGTGCCGGTCGGCTGGGTCGCGGCTGCCCGCCTGGCGGGGGAGCGCCTGACGCTGCCCGGGGGCCGCGAGGTCCGGCTGTCCCCGGCACAGGCCCGGCTGGCCGCCGCGGTCGACGGCACCCGCACCCGCGCCGAGCTCGCCGGAGCCGCCGGCCTCGCGCCGGAGGACGCGGACCGGTTCGTGGACCGGCTGGCCCGTGCCGGCGCCGTGCGCACCTGGCCGGAGCCCGCCTCCACCGCACCGTCGCCCTTCGACGTCCTCTTGGCGGACGCGGCGGGCATGGCCGCCGGCACCCCCTGGCCGGCGCGGCTCCGGGAGCTGCGCGAGCACGTCGCGGAGTACGCGGGCGCGGCCGACGCCGACGCGCGGCTGCGTGCCCAGGAGGCGGCGGAGGCGGTGTTCACCGAACTGACCAGCACCGCGGCGCGCCGGGCCGGCGGCCGGATGTACGCCGACCGCGGCGTGCTGTCGCTGGACGCCGAAGGCGACCAGTCCCCCTTCACCGTGGGCGGCGACGTCGCGGCGCGGTGGGAGCGGGAGCTGTCCCCCGTGCTGGACGCGGCCGGCCGCTACGGGATCCTGCACCGGGACGCCTACCGCGGGCTCTGCGCCGACATCCTCGCCGAGACCGGGCCGCTGGCCTACCCCGACCTGGTCACGCGCATGGAACGCGCGGTCGCCGAGGGGCGCGCCGAGGTCCACCTCAAACCGGCCCGGGCCTTCGCCGCCGAGTACGCCGAACTCGTCCGGCGCCACACCGCCGGGGACACGGCCGCGGTGCCGCCCGAGGAGCTGCGGCGGCTGGCCGGGCGGCTGGAGGAGCCGCTGTTCGCCAGCCCCGACCTCATGCTGGAGCGCCGACCGGACGGCGGCACCCGCCTGGTCCTCGGCGAACTTCACCCCTATGTCTACGCCTGGGGCTCGCAGGGCATGTTCGCCGAACGCGACCCCGGGCTGCTGGCGGACTTCCGCGCCGACCTGTCGCCGTGGGGCGGCGCCGAGCGCATGGCGACCGTGGTGCGGCTGCGCCGGCACAAGGGCCTGCTCGCCGAGTGGTTCCCCGGCCGGTTCGTCGAGGTCACCGCGCTGGCCAGCCGCGACCGCTCCCGGACGCTGGCCGTGGGCGACCTCACCGCCGTCCTCGACGCCGGGGTCCCCCGGCTGCGCGCCCCGGACGGCGACGTCGTCCTGTACTCGGGCGACGAGGACCACCCGCACCTGGTCGCGTTCTCCGCCCCGGCGCCCATGCTGCCGCCGGCCCGCTGCGGCGACCGGGCCCCGCGCGTCCTCGTCGGCGACGTGCTGGTGCAGCGGGCGCGCTACTGGGCGGCCGCCACCGACCTGGCCCCGCCACCGGGAGCCGGCCCCGGCGACGCCCTCACGGCCGTGCAGCGGCTGCGCGCCGTCCGCGGCCTCCCGCGCTTCGCCTTCGCCCACGTCCCCGGTGAGCCCAAGCCGGTGGGCGTGGACCTCGACGCCCCCGCCGCGGTCGACGCGCTCGTCCGGCTGGCCGCCGCCCAGGACGCCCGGGAGGTCTCGCTCGTGGAGATGCGCCCGGCCCCCGGCGACCTCTGGCTCCGGCACCACGGGCGTCCCACCACGTCGGAGTTCCGGATCGCCCTGCGCCGGGCCGCGGACCCGGACGTCCGCGGCCGGGGAGGTGCCGGCGATGACCGGTGAGGTGCGGGGTGCGGAACCCAAGGCGGAGGCCGGTGCGGAGCGACGGAGGAGGACGGCCATGGCGGAGTGGGACCTGGTTCCGACACTGGTGGTGCGCAGCGCGGCGTTCCCGTGGTCGATCCTCGACGGACTGCGCTACGCCGAGACCGGCGCCGCGCTGAGCGAACTGCGGGCCGCCGAGCGCGCGGCCGCCGACCTGCTGCGCGACCACCCGCCGGGCGCCCGGCTGCCGCGCGGGGTGCGGGCGCGGCTGCGCGCGGTGCGCCCGCTGCCGCCGGACGGCGCCGTCCCACCCGGGTGGGCCGAGCGGTGGAACCCGATCGCCGAGCGGGCCGAGCGGCACCAGGCGGAGGTGGCCGCGGCCGTCGAACGCGACACGGCCGCGGTGGGTTCCGCCCTCGCCCGGCTCGCCGCCGACGAGCGCTTCCGGGACGCCGTCGCCTGCTCGTCCCCGCCGGCGCTGCGCGACCTCGCCGACGCGGTCCCGGGGACGCGGGCCCGCCGGCAGATCGCGTCCTACGCGCAGCGGCTGGCCGCCAAGTGCGAGACCATGAGCTTCTTCGGCCCCATCAACTACGCCGACCTCGACGCCGCTGCCAGCGGCCCTACCGAGTACGCGTGGGAGGGGCACCAGGCGCTGCGTGCCCGCACGGCCCACCCGGCGGCACGGGTCGTGGCCGCGGTCCAGGACGCGGTGCTGGCCGACCCGGCGCTCGTCGGCCTCCTGGTGCCGCGCCGCAAGACCTGGGCCCGCGCCACCCACCTCGAACGCGCCCACGGTCCGCTCGCGGGGCGCGTCCTGGCCGCCGTCGACGGCAGCGCCAACGTCTCCGCGATCGCCGGCCGGCTCGGCGCCGACCTCGGCGAGGTGGCGGCCGCCGTCCGGGCCCTGGTCGGCGCCGGCGCGCTCACCCACCACCTGTGCCCGCCGGCGACCGACGTCGACCCGCTCGGCACCGTCCGGCGCGGGCTCGCCGACCTCGGGTACGCGGGGGCGCTGTCCGGGACGCTCGACAAGATCGCCGGCCTGCTGGCCGCCCACCCGGCCACACCGCCCGAGCACAAGGCGGCGATCCACGCGGAGATCGCCCAGCTGCTCCCCGCCGCGGCGACCGACGAGGGCGGGATCCGGCCCCGGTTCTACAACGACCGCGTCATCGTGCACGAGGCCGCCGCCGGGACGCTGCGGATGACCGTGCGCGGCCACCTCGCGGCCGACCTCACCTGCGGAATGGCGCCCGTCCTCGACCTCCTCGCCCACGACGCGGAGCTCACCCGCCGCGCCACGAACGCCGCCCTCGCGCGCCGCCTCGGCCCCGGCCGGTTCCCGCTACCGACCGCCATGCGGCGGTGCGCCGACCTGCCCGTCCAGCGCAGCGACTGGCTGCACGACCGCATCGCCGCCCTGCTCCCCCGCAGCCCGGTCCCCGCGATCGACCTCGCCGGCCGGCTGGAGCAGCCGCCTCCGCCCGAGCTGCCGGTGCTGTGCTCGGTGGACGTGCTCCCGGCCACCGACGACATCACCCGCTACGAGCGGGGCCGCACGCCGCTCGTCGTGGGCGACGTGCACGACGCGGCCCTGCTCACTCCGTGGGCGCTCCAGTTCCACCCCCGGGCGGCGGAGCGGCTGGCCGACCGCGACCGCCGGATCACGGCGGCGCTCGGCGGGGTACGTGCGCTCAGCGTCGTGTCGCGGCGCAGCACCGGCCTGCCGCCGCTCGCCTTCCCCGGACACGTGCTGGAACTCGGCGGCGGCACCGACGCCCCCGGCGCCGGCCGCGTCGGCCTGGACGAGCTCGTCGTCGACAGCGACGGCGAGACAGCGCTCCTGCGCCGCCGCGGTGATGACGTCCCGCTGTACCTGCACAACGGGGAGCTGGAGACCGGCGTGCACACCGCGCTCGCCCTGCCCCGGGTCCGCCGCCCGCGCCTGCCCGACGTGCCGAGGCTGCCCCGGCTGTGCTGGGGGAACATCGTGCTGAGCCGGGCCCGGGTCCGCGTGCCGTCCGCCCTCTTCGCGCCCAGCACCCGCAAGCCGCCGCCGCTCGCCCGGCGGCTCGCCGACCTCCTCCAGAGCAGCGCCGAGCACGCGATCCCCGACCGGTTCTTCGCCAAGTCCGCCAACGAGCGCAAGCCCGTGTACGTGGACGTCGCCGCACCCGCCCTGCTGGACGGGCTGGCCCGGCTCGCCGCGACCGCCGACGAACTCGACCTCCACGAGGTGATGCCCGGCCCCGGGCAGTTCTGGCTGGCCGACCGCGCCGGCTCCTTCGCCGCCGAGATCCGCTGCGTCTACGTCCGCCAGGGAGGACGTCCGTGACCCTCACCGTGATCCCGCCGCTCACCGACCCGACGCTGGAGTGGGCACCGCCGGGCAGCGGCCCCCTCCTCGACCTGAACGCCGCCTTCTTCGACCGGCTCGCCGACCCCGGCCGGCTCCGCGCCGCGGCCGAGTGCGACGACACCGCGGACGCCGACAGCGACCGGTCGCTGCGCGTCGTGTTCGGCCGCGCGGCCGCCGCCGTCCTGGACCGGCCCGCCCGCGACGACGCCCGGCTGCGCGCCATCGGCTACGCGCTGCGCGCCGCGGGTGCCGCCGATCCCGCGATCGAGCTGTCCCTCGACGACCTCCGGCTGCGCGGCGGCACCACCCAGTCCAGTGCCGACGTCGTGGCGGCGGCCACCGCTACCGGCCTGTTCGGCCCGGAGGTCGAGCGGCTGCGCGCCGCGGCCGGTCCCGGCACGCGGGTCGCGGTGCTGGTGGACACCGACCAGCAGCTCCCGGCCGCGGTGGCCTTCACGCGGGCGCTCGGCCCGGAACGCGTTGAGTGGACCGGCCGCTACGTCGTCCGGTACGGCGCCGCCCTCTCCCGGGTCCCGGAACTGCGCGGCGTCCGGCTGCGGGCGCTCGCCGCCCCCCGGACCGTGCGCACCGAATGGGGTGCTCCGGACGGCACCACGTGGCTCACCGACGCGGCCGAATGGCGCCCGGGCGGAGCGTGGGCCGGCTGGATGGACCCCTCCGTCGCGGCCGCGCTCTCCGACGAAGCCCTCAAGGACTGCCGCGGGCTGACGGTCACGGTCGCCGGCCCGGGAGGCGGGCCGCCCGGTGAGGTGGTCGGCGCCGACGGCGTGCCCGCCGACCTGGCCGCGCTGCGCGCCCGGCTCGACCCGGCGGCCCCGCTCCGGGCTGACGTCGTCCTCGGTGCCCCCGGGGTGCCGGTGGCCGAGGCCGCGGCCCTGGCCGACGGCCTGGAGAGCGCGGCCGGCGGGATCGGCCTCGCCGGCTTCCGCCCCTTCCGGCTGGCCCCCGGAGCGCGGTGGCCCGCCGCCCGCCGCCTGCCCGCCGGCGGCGACCTGCCGCTGTGGCACCCCTTCGAGGCGGACGGCACTCCGGCCGCTGCCGAGGTCGCCGAGGCGGTCGTCGACCTGATCGACCGCTACGTCCTCCGCCACGGGCTCTACCCGGGACGCGTCGCCGCCGCCGTCCTCACCCGGCCGGCCCCGGAGCCCGGCACCGCCGACTGGGACCCGGCCGCCGCCGTCGTCGCCACCCGCGCCTGCGCTCCCGACGGCCGGGGGCCCGGCGACTTCGCCGCGGGCCTGCGCTCGGGCCGCGCCCTGCGCGTCGCCCCGCGGCTCGCCGCGCTCCTGCGCGCCTGGGAAGGCGGCGACCCGTCGGCGTTCGCGGCGCTGCCGCCGCACCGCCGCGCCACCGTCGGGGTCGGCCTCGCCCGCGCCGGCATCCTCCGGGGAACGGCCTTCTGATGCCGGGCCGGGTCCACACGAGGCCGCCGCTCCGGCCGCACACCCGGAGGACGGACGCACCCGCGCCGACCGGAACGCGGCACCGGCCGGTCCGGGAAGGCCGCGCCGACCTGGCCGGCACCGGTATGGCCGGGGACCGGCGCGGGCCGGTCCCGCGCCGACACGACCTGGGGGTGGAGACGTGACACGGGAATGGCGCCTGACCGGGGACTTCGTGGTCCGCCACGCGGGGATGCCCTTCGACTGGCTCGACGGCCTGGGGGCCGGCACCCGGGCGCTTGCCGCCGCTGACCGGGTGGTCGAGTGCGAGGAGGCCCTGCTCGCGCTGCCCGGTGCCCGGCGGGCGGCCGTGCGGGAGGCGGTGCTCGCCGGGCGGCCGGAGCAGGTCGGCGCGCGCGGCGACGACGCCTGGCGGGCCGCGCTCGGGCGGTGGCGCGAGGCGCTGGAGGCGCACCGCGCGGAGTTCGCCCGCGCCGAGGAGGCCGCCACCGACGCCCTGCGCGCGGTCCTGGCCCGCACCGAGGTGCGCGAGGCCGTCTTCCTGTCCAACCCCGACGCCTACCGCAACATGCTGGAGCCGTTCCTCCGGCACCGCGGACCCCTCAACGCCCGGTGGCGGCGGGTGCGCCGGCAGCTCTACACCTACGTCCAGCGGTTCTGCGCCAAGAACGAGACCACCAGCTTCTTCGGCCCCATGGCCTATGCCGCGCCCGTCCCGGGCCGCGGGCTGCGGGTGCGCGACACGCGGCGGCACCGGGCGGCGGTCTTCCTGTCCGGGTGGGCGCTGCGCGAGGTCCGGCGCGCCGTCGTCCGCGACCGCCGCATCCTCCCCGACCTGCCGTTCACCCTCACCGGCGCGCCGGCACCGCCCGGTGACCCCGCCGACGCCATCGTGCGGGAGCTCGCCAAGGGCCCGCGGCGCCTCACCGAACTGCGCGACGCCCTCGACCGCCCGCTGCGGGAGGTCGCCGCGGCGACGCGGGACCTCCTCGCCTCCGGCGCCGTGGACGCCCGCATCGGCGCCGACCCCTATGACGAGCACCCGCTGGACGCGCTCGCCGCCCAGCTCGGCGAGCTACCGCCCTCCCCGGCCCGGGCCGACTGGCTGGGCCGGATCTTCCGGCTGGAGGCGCTGCGCGCCCGCGTCGAGGCCGCGCCGTTCGAGGAGCGGCTCGTCCTCGTGCCCGAGCTGGAGCGGGCGTTCACCGAGATCACCGGAGCGCCCGCGCGCCGGGCCGCCGGGCGCACCTACGCCGACCGCGCGGTCTTCTTCGAGGAGTGCGGGTCCCGGTTCGCGCTGGAGGTCGGGACGCGCACACTCGCCGAGTGGGCACGGGCCGCCACCCCGGCCCTGGAGGCGTGCGCCGCGCACGGCCATGCCGCCCAGCGGGCCGCCGCCCGCCGGGTCGCCGCGGCCTGGCGGGCGGCGCCGTCCCGCTCCCTCGCCGCGTACGCCGAGGAGACGGCGGCGGCGTTCGCCGCCGGCGGGAGCGTCTTCCACGCCGACCACGCGCCGCGCTACCTGGCCGCCGACGCCGCCGCCGAGATCGACCGGCTGCGCCGCGTCGCCGCTGACCAGCCGGGCGACCGGTACGCGGTCATCGACCTGTGCCTGGCGGCCGCCGCGCCAGAGGACGCCGCCGCCGCACCGCCCGTGCTCGCCCGCACGCACCACCACCTGCAGATCGACGGCTGGCTGGCCACCATGCATCCGGACCGCGCCCGGTTCGGGGCGGACGCCGCCCGCTGGATCGCGGACCAGGACGGCACGGTGGTCGGCTTCGACTTCGGCCGCCGCAACAAGGGCTACTACCGCTTCCCGGGGCGGCGCGCCGCGCTGCGCCCCCTCACCTGGCACGACGCCGAGGACCCCGACGTCCTGCCGCCGGGAGACCTGACGGTCGAACGCGCCGGCGACGACGTCCGGCTGCTCGACCCCGCCGGACGGCGGGTCACCGCCTACCTGCCGCTCAGCGACTTCGTGAAGTACCCGCCCTACGCCGCGCTCTCCCACCCCCAGGTCGGCCACCCGGTGTTCGACGGCCCGGGCGACCGCCCCCGGGTACACGCCGGCGGCGTCGTCCTCCAGCGCGCCCGCTGGAGCGTGGACCCCGGGGAGGCCGCCGCCCCCCAGACCCACCAGCGGTTCCTGGCGCTGCGCCGGCTGGCGCGCCGCTCCGGGCGCCGCTTCGTGTTCGTGCGCACCGACCGGGAGCGCAAACCGTACCTGGTGGACCTCGCCGCGCCGGCCGCCGCCGACCTCGCCGCCCACATCTGCGACGGGGCGGCCGAGGTCGTCGCCGAGGAGATGCTGCCGGGCCCCGAGCACCTGTGGCTGCGCGACGATGAGGGGCGCCGCTACACGTGCGAGTTCCGGATCCAGGCCATCGGACGGGAGCGGACGTGACCGACACCCGGGTGTTCGTGGAGAACTCGCTGCGCGGCACCGTCCGCTTCGCCCCCGACGGCACCGTCACCGCCGAGAGCACGCGCCGCCGCGGCGCCTGCCTGGAGCAGAGCGTCGGCCGCGACCACGTCCGGCACGTCGCCGCCGACGGCGTCGACCTGCTCGCCGGTCCCGCCGCCGGGATCTCCGCCCCGGTCGCCGAAGCCGGCCGCGAGGTCCTGGCCCGGCCCGTGGTCGGACTCGACCCGGCCGAGCGGCAGGTGCTCGCGGACCTCGCGGCGGAGACGGGCGCCACCGCCACCTGGGCCGGCTACCACCAGCACGTTCTGGCCGGGCCGCTGGACGCGCCGACCGCCGACACCCGCAGCCTCTACACGGTCGAGGTCGACCGGGACGGAACCGACACCGAGGTCGTCCCGCTGCGACCGGACGGCGGCGTCACCACCGGTCTCGGCGAGGTGCGCGCCGCGCTCGACCGGCTGGACGCCCGCAGCGGGCTGCCCCGTGCCGCCCTCCCGCACCCGGTGCCGGACCTGGTCCTGCTCCCCGGGCGGGCGGGCGCGTTCTTCCACGAACTGGTCGGCCACCCGATGGAGGCCGACGTGGTCGTCAGCGGCACCAGCTACCTGGGCGCCCGGCGCGGCCGGCGCGTCGGCCCCGAGTGGCTGACCGTGACGGACGGCGCGACGCCCGCCCGGACCGGCGTGCGCGCGGCGGTGGACGACGAGGGGACGCCGACCGCCGGCGCGCGGCTGGTCGATGCCGGGGTGGTCGGTGATCCCATGACCGACCTCGGCACCGCCCCGCTCGCCGGCACCGCCCCGCGCGGGCACGGCCGGCGGCTGGACTACCGGCATCCGGCGATCCCCCGGATGACCCACACCAGCGCCGTGGCCGACACCGGCGACCCGTCTCCGGACGGCACCTGGATCGCGCCGTTCGGCCTGAGCCTCGACGCGATGAGCATCGCCACCGGCGACTTCAGGTTCGTCGCCCGCACCCCGCTGCTCCACGAGGCCGGGACCCCCGTCGCCCGCCTCCCCGAGCTGACCCTGACCGGCAACGGCCTCCTCGTGCTGGCCGGGATCCTCCCCGCGGGCCGCACCGCGGGCGAGCACGCCCGGGCCAGCCGCGGCTGCGGGAAGCTCGGCCAGTTCCCCCTCATCGTCTCCTTCGCCAACAGCGGGTTCCTGCTGCCGGCCGGCCTGGTGGAGGTGGCGGAGCATGACTGAGCCCGTGCGGCGGCCGGCTCCGCCGGCCGGCGGTTTCCGATGGCGCGGTGAGGGGGCCGGGCGTGGCTGAGACGGTGCGCACCGTTCGCGTGGTGGTCGTCCCCGGCACGGCCGGGGACCGGGTGACGCACTCGGTGGACGCGGTCCGGCTGGGACGCGACTCCACCGGGCGGGTTGCCGCGTCCGCCCGTGTGGCGGTGGACCCCGGGGGCATCGAGACTCCGGCGGTCGAGGCGGTCCGCGGCTTCGCCGCCGACCTCGCGGCCGACGGGGCGCCGGTGCAGAGCGCCACCGCCGTCGTCGTGGACCGCTCCGGCGGCGCCACCGGAGCGCGCGCCGGCGCGCTCCTCGCCCGGGTGGAGACCGCGGCCGGTCCGATCCTCGCCGGGGCGGCACTGCGCCCCCGCCCCGGGGCCCGGAGCCCCGGATGGTGCCCCGAGCCGTCCGGGCTGCCGGGTGGCGGGGGCGGCCGGCGCGCCGCCCCCGCGCTGCCGACCTCCGGCGGACGGATCGACCCGCCGGCCGACTGGCGGGCACTGCCGCTCGTCCTCGCCCCGCCCGTGGCGGCCGTGCTGGTCAGCGGGGTGCGCCTGGCACTCGGCTCGCGCGCCGGCCGAGCCCTGCGCCGCCGCCGCGCGGGCGCGGCACTGCTCCCGCCCGTGACCGTCGTCGACGAGCCCGTCCTGCACGCCGCGGGCGGCCCCGACGACGCGGGGACACCGGCGCGCCCGCTCCCGTTCGTGTCCGGCGGCCGGCTGGTCCCGCCCGACGGTGACGCCGACGCGCTCCCGGGCGGGGAGCCGGGCCGCGCCTGGTGGGACCACGACGAGCAGGCCCTGCGCCCGCCGCCGCTCACCCGGATCGTGCTCGAAGGCGAGCCGGTCGCCGCTCCGCCCGAGGCGGTCGAACTCACCTGGTGCGTCGAGCACCTCCAGCGGTACCACGCCGGAGGCATCCTGCGCCTCACCTGCGTGGCCCGACCGCCCGGCCGTTCCGACGCCTGGTTCCCGGTGCTGGTCACCGCCCGGCCGCTGACACTGCTGCGGCTCGCCCGCGGTCCCACCGGCCCCGCGCGGGAGACGTTCGGCGAGGACCAGGTCCGCACTCCCGCGCTGCTCCTGCCGCCGGCCACCGCTCTGGGCACCCAGGTGCGCGACGCGGCGGGCCCGCGGACCCGGCCGCGTTCCGGCGGCTCGCCAGATCCGATCAGGAAGGAAGGGACCACGTGACCGCATTCGACTTCGCGATCGTCGGTGGCGGCATCGTCGGCGCGTGCCTGGCCGAGGAGACCGCGCGGCTCGGCGGGCGCACCGTCGTCCTCGACGCGGGGGAGCGGCCCGGGCACGCCACCCGGTACGCGGCCGGGGTGGCCGTGCCGTCGCTCCGGTACGCGACCGACCCGGAGTTCCACGCGTGGCTCTGGCAGGGCCGGGCGCTCCTCGACGCCGACATCGGGCGGCTGGAACCCGCGCACGGCACATTCGCCGCCCGGCTCCCGCTGCTGCGCGCCCTGCGGCCCGGCGACGCGGAGACGCTGGGGCCGCTGCTCGCCGACGACCCGCACCTGTCCTGGGTGGACCACGATGAGGTGCGCGCCACCGCCCCCGCCATGCGGCTGCCCGCCGACCGGCGCTACCTGCTGGACGAGCGCGGCCTGATGGTCGACGGCGCCGGCTACCTCGGTGCCGTCCGCGCCGCCGGTGCCGCGCTCGGCGTCGAATGGCGGCAGGGCGCCACCGTCCTGGAGGTCGCCCCCGGGCCGGACCGGGTGCGGGTGGTGACCGCCGACGGGCAGGTCAGCGCCGACCGGGTGGTCATCGCCGCCGGGGCGTGGAGCGGCACCGCCGCGCTCGCCCGCGGCGTGCCGGTCCGCCCGCAGCGCGGTGAGCTGCTGCGGCTGTCCGGTACCGCCGCGCTCCCGTGGATCCTGTCCTCGGCCCACTACCTGGCGCCCGGCCCGGCGGGTGAGGTCATCGTCGGCGCCACCGAGGACGACGCGTCCGGCTTCACCCCCACCCCGACGGCGGCCGGTACCACCCGGCTGCTCCGCTACGCGCTGGCCGTCGCGCCCGAGTTGGCCTCAGCCGCCCCCACGTCGATCAGTGCGGCGCTGCGCCCGGTCACCGACACGGGCCGGCCGCTCGTCGGGCGGGTGCCGGGCGAGGAACGCGTCTTCCTCGCCGCCGGGCACGCCGGCCACGGCCTGCTGTCGGCGCGGGCCACGGCCGCCGGCCTGGCGGCGGCCCTCGACCGCGGGGAGTGGGAGTCGCTGCCGTTCTCCTTCTGCCCCACGGAGAACGCCCGCCGGCGCGCGGAGGCGGCCCTCTGATGCGCATCGACCACGTGATCCTGGGCGCGCGCACCATCGAGCCCCTGCGCGACCTGCTGCGGAGCGGGTACGGGTTCGGCGTCACCGACGGCAGCCCCAACCCCGACGGCACCGCGAGCTGGGTCGTCCCCTTCCGGGGCGACGACGTGCAGTACCTGGAGCTGCTCGTCGTCCACGACGAGCACGTGCTGAAGGACAGCGCCTTCGGCCGGGTCTTCCTCGACCGCGTCGCCGACGGGCCGGCCCTCCTCAACTGGGCCGCCCTCGCCCCCGACATCGACGCGGCCGCCGCCCGGGTGCGCCGGCTCACCGGCGCCGATCCCGAACTGCTGCGCGGGGAGTCGGTCCGCGCCGACGGCCAGCGCGTGCCGTGGGCCGAGGCCGCGTTCGCCGCGTCCTGGGCACGCCCCGCACACCCCTTCTTCCTCGACTACGGCAACTGGCCGGCCCGGCGCGCCCGCCTCGCCGGCGACCTCACCGACGCCCGCCACGACACCACCCCCCTCGCGATCGAACGCCTGGAGGTCGTCACGGACGCCTCCGACCTGACCGACTGGCTGGGCCCGCTCGCCGACGACGTCGACGTCCGCGCCGGCGCACCCGAGGCCGTGACGGCCGCGACGATCCGCACGGACGCCGGCACCGTGACCATCCGCCTGCCCTGACCCGGCGGCCCCACCGCCGGACCAGCACCGAAGGGAACCCCGACGATGCCGCCACGCCCCTGTGACGGCGGTGACCGGCCCTCCGTCGCCGCCTCCCGCTCCCCGGCCGCACCGACCGGGATGGTCCGTCCAGGCTGCCGGCCGGCGGCACCGGGCACCGGTGCCGCCGGTGCGGGAGCGGCGCCCGCCGAGGCGGGCGCCGCTCCCGCAC
>NZ_QEIO01000341.1 GCF_003336425.1 Marinitenerispora sediminis
CAAGGCCGCCCAGATCCTGGGCATGGACATCAAGGGCCACACGGTGCACCGGGTGCTGGTGGAGGAGGCCAGCGAGATCGCGGAGGAGTACTACTTCTCGGTGCTGCTGGACCGGGCGAACCGGACGTTCCTGTCGATCTGCTCCGCCGAGGGCGGCATGGACATCGAGGAGGTCGCCGCCACCCGGCCGGACCGCGTGGTGCGCACCCCCGTGGACCCCGTCCGCGGCCTCGACCGCGACACCGCCCTGGACATCTGCGAGCGCGCCGGACTCCCCTCGGACACCCATCCGCACATCGCCACCGTCCTGACCCGGCTGTGGCAGGTGGCCAGCGAGGAGGACGCCGTCCTGGTGGAGGTCAACCCGCTGGCCCGCACCACCGACGGCCGGATCCTCGCCCTGGACGGCAAGGTGACCCTGGACGGCAACGCGGCCTTCCGGCACCAGGAGCGCGCCCCGTTCCACGACGACGAGCACGGGGATCCGTTCGAGGTGGCTGCGAAGGCGAAGGGGTTGAACTATGTCAAGTTGGATGGCGAGGTCGGCATCATCGGTAATGGTGCTGGTCTGGTGATGTCGACGTTGGACGTGGTGGCTTATGCGGGGCAGGCGCATGGCGGG
>NZ_QEIO01000342.1 GCF_003336425.1 Marinitenerispora sediminis
CCCGCCATGCGCCTGCCCCGCATAAGCCACCACGTCCAACGTCGACATCACCAGACCAGCACCATTACCGATGATGCCGACCTCGCCATCCAACTTGACGTAGTTCAACCCCTTCGCCTTCGCAGCCACCTCGAGGGGGTCGCCCTCGGCCGCGGAGGCCAGGCTGTCGAGGTCCTGACGGAACTCGGCGTTCTCGTCCAGGGTCACCTTGCCGTCCAGAGCGACAACGCGGCCATCCTTGGTCAGGATGAGCGGGTTGACCTCGACCAGCGTGGCGTCCTTGCCGACGAAGACGTCCCACAGTTTCGTGACGACCTCGGCAGCGCCCGCGGCCGCGGCCGCGGGGAGCTTGCCCTGGGCGACGATGTCCGCCGCGACGTCGGCCGGCGCGCCCTTCAGCGCGTCGATCGCGACCTTGGCGACCGCCTCGGGGTTGGTCGCGGCGACCTCCTCGATCTCCATACCGCCTTCGGCGGAGCAGATCGACAGGAACGTCCGGTTCGCCCGGTCGAGGAGGAAGGAGAAGTAGTACTCCTCCGCGATCTCGCTGGCCTCCTCCACCAGCACCCGGTGCACCGTGTGGCCCTTGATGTCCATGCCCAGGATCTGGGCGGCCTTG
>NZ_QEIO01000343.1 GCF_003336425.1 Marinitenerispora sediminis
ATGGAGGACCACCGCGACGAGGTCGTGGTGATCGTCGCCGGCTACACCGACGAGATGCAGCGCTTCCTGGACTCCAACCCGGGTCTGGCCTCCCGGTTCAGCCACCAGGTGGAGTTCGCGAACTACAGCGACGAGGAGCTGGTGACCATCGTCTCGAAGATGGCGGCCTCCTCGGGCTACGAGTGCGGGCCGGAGACGCTGGAGGCGCTGGCGCAGCACTTCGCGGCGGTGCCGCGGACCGCGTCGTTCGGCAACGCCCGCTACGCCCGCCAGGTCCTGGAGCGGATGATCACCCGGCAGGCGGGGCGGCTCGTCGAGATGGCGGGGACCGCCGGACGGGAGGATTTCACCGCGCTGCTGCCGGCGGACGTCCCGGCGCCCGCGTGAGCGGACCGCGGGGGGCCGGGGGCGTGCGGCGGCACTTCGGTGCGGCGGACCTCCCGGTGTCCGGCGCGGGGGCGGCCTCCCCGGGTCGGCCCCGCGACCGCGCCCGGCCCGCTGTCCCCCGCTGGCCCGACGATGGAGGACCACCGCGACGAGGTCGTGGTGATCGTCGCCGGCTACACCGACGAGATGCAGCGCTTCCTGGACTCCAACCCGGGTCTGGCCTCCCGGTTC
>NZ_QEIO01000344.1 GCF_003336425.1 Marinitenerispora sediminis
GAGCACCGGGCCTCCGGCTTGGTAGCGGGGACAGGATTTGAACCTGCGACCTCTGGGTTATGAGCCCAGCGAGCTACCGAACTGCTCCACCCCGCGTCGGTGTGATCACGACTCTACCACCGGTGCGGCACCGCTTTCGCCGGCGAGCACGCCGCCCCCGCACGGGACTGGGCCGGCCGCACCGGTGGGTGCCGGCGCGCCCGGAGCGCGACCGCCCGGAGCGGGCGGGGGAGGACAGCGCCCCTTCTCCCGCGCCCGGCCCGTGGAAACGACGGAGGCCCGGTGCTCACGATGAGCACCGGGCCTCCGATTTGGTAGCGGGGACAGGATTTGAACCTGCGACCTCTGGGTTATGAGCCCAGCGAGCTACCGAACTGCTCCACCCCGCGTCGGTGTGCTGTTAACCCTAGGGAAACGGGGAGCGCAACGCAAATCGGTTACCGCCACGGCCGCCGCGCCCGTGCCGACAGGCGCGACGGCCCGCGGAGACGACGGAGGCCCGGTGCTCACGATGAGCACCGGGCCTCCGGCTTGGTAGCGGGGACAGGATTTGAACCTGCGACCTCTGGGTTATGAGCCCAGCGAGCTACCGAACTGCTCCACCCCGC
>NZ_QEIO01000345.1 GCF_003336425.1 Marinitenerispora sediminis
GACATTGTCGGCCTCCCACGGGTCGGCCTGGTAGGTCTCGTAGGAGGTCAGGTACATCGCCGGTCCCGCCTCGCCCCATCCGCCGTTGGGCAGGTACTCGAAGTCGAGTTCGCTGTAGGCGGGATCGTTGTCGTAGGCCAGCGGGGTGATGGTGTAGAAGGTCTGGACGACCCGGTCGCCGTCCGGGCCCGTGGTCGGGGCGTCGGCGAACCGGACGCGGGCGGCGTAGGTGCCCTCGAAGAACTTCTCCGCCCCGAAGGTCAGCTCCGCCTGGGTCGTCCCCGCAGGCGTCCCGTCGGTCGAGGCGAGCAGCCGGAGCAGCGTCGCGCCCGCCTCCGTGGTGAAGCGGACGGCGTCGGCCGACCAGGTCGCACCGGGGACGCCCGGGCCGCCGGGGTAGCCGCGGGCGGTCCAGCCGTGGTCGGCCAGTGCCGGGTCCCCGCTGCCGCTGTAGGCGAAGTCGTCGAAGAAGACTCCGCAGGAGACCGACGCCGCGTCGGCGACATTGTCGGCCTCCCACGGGTCGGCCTGGTAGGTCTCGTAGGAGGTCAGGTACATCGCCGGTCCCGCCTCGCCCCATCCGCCGTTGGGCAGGTACTC
>NZ_QEIO01000346.1 GCF_003336425.1 Marinitenerispora sediminis
GCCCCAGCCTGAGTCCCAGCCCCAGCCCCAGCCTGCGGCCACGAACGGCCTGGACTTCTCGGTGCTCAACCAGCCGGGCGAAGCGCCCCGGCGGTCCGGCCGTCGCTCCGAACCGCAGGACGACGCCCGGCCGAGCGACGCCGCACCACCGCGCACCCGATCCCGGAGAGAAACGGCCGAGCCCGCACGAGCGGCGACCCGGACCCGTACCCGGGAGACCGGGAGCGGCGACGACCGGCCCCGGCAGGCGTCGGGAGGCACGTCGCCGGAGAGCGCCGAGCCGCACGGCGAGGCGACGCCGGTGCGCACCGCGACGGGCTTCAAGCCGCGCAAGGCGGGACGCGGGCGTGCGTGGCGCCCGAAGAGCACCGTCGAGCAGGCGTCGAGCAAGGCAACGCCGACCGGTCAGCCGGACATGGACTGACGGAACCCACCCGGCGTCCCCAGGCGCGACGCGAAGCGGCCGACTCCCGAATGGGGGTCGGCCGTTTCGTTGCCGTCGTTAGAGGTCGCCGTGTTTGGCGGCGGCGAGGAAGGCGGACCACTCGGCCGGGGGGAGGGTGAGGTGGCCGTGGTGGGGGTTCTTGGAGTCGCGGAGG
>NZ_QEIO01000347.1 GCF_003336425.1 Marinitenerispora sediminis
GCGTCCTCGGCCGCTCCACCTTCCCGCAGGACTACGACGCCGACTCCTGGGCCGACGGCGTCACCGTCGACTACCGGACCCTCCCCGGAGGCGGCCGGGAGAGGTTCGACCTCGGCCACACCGCGACCCATGAGACCGGCCACTGGCTCGGCCTGTTCCACACCTTCCAGAACGGCTGCGCCCACCCCAGCGACTACGTCGACGACACGCCCTACGAACGCCAGCAGTCGGCCGGCTGCCCCGAGGACCGCGACACCTGCCCGGAGAACCGCGGCCCCGACCCGATCCGCAACTTCATGAACTACAGCGACGACTCCTGCATGCGGGAGTTCACCGCGGGCCAGGGCGAGCGGATGCGCCGCGCCTGGGTGGCCTTCCGGGCCTGACCCCGGGCCGGCCGCCGGCCGGGCGATCAGCGGCCCGGAGGTCCGCGGGTAGCGGTGCGGCGCGAAGCCGCCTCGCCCCTGCGGACGCCCCCGAGGCTGGTGGGCACGCGGCTCCCGGCCGGTTCGGCGACGGCCCGGGACCGGACGGCTGTCGGGCCGGGGCGCCGGTCCGGTCGCGGTGGTCGCGCGGGGAGGGGCGTGGGGGAG
>NZ_QEIO01000348.1 GCF_003336425.1 Marinitenerispora sediminis
GGTGTGGGGGGCGGCGCGGGTGAGTGCGGTGAGCAGGCCGCCGGTGCCGCCGCCGGCGTCGATGACGTGGTGGACGCCGGTCCAGTCGTAGGCGTGGACGGGGGCGTCGAAGACGACGGCGTCGTCGCAGGCCATGAGGGCGTCGAAGGACGCGGCGAGGTGCGGGGCGGCGGCGAGGTCGTCCCAGAAGGGGCGGCCGTGCATGGCGGCGTAGGCGGGGCGGCCGGTTCGGATGGTGTCGAGGAGGTGGACGAAGGAGAGGTCGGCGCGGGAGACGGCTCCGGTGAGGTCGAGCCAGTCGCGTTGGCGGGCGGGGTGGTCGGCGGCGAGGAGGTCGCCGACGGGGGTGGTGGCGAGGTGGCCGGGTGCGGTCTCGGTGAGGACGCCGTGGATGGTGAGGTGGCGCAGGAGCCGGCGGAGGGCGTCGGGGTCGGTGCGCGTGGCGGTGGCGAGGTCGGCGGCGCGGGTGGTGCCGGCGCGGATGCGGTCGATGAGGCGGAGGGTGGCCGCGACGCGCAGCGCCATGGGGGTGAGCAGGTCGGTGAGGCGCAGGAGGGTCTGCAGGTGGTGCCGGTCTGGGGGGCC
>NZ_QEIO01000349.1 GCF_003336425.1 Marinitenerispora sediminis
GGCGGGCGGGCCCGGCTGCGCAACGACGGGATCGGGTTCGTCTTCCAGCAGTTCCACCTGCTGGAGCGCCGGACCGCTGTGGCCAATGTCTGCGTGCCCATGCTCCTGGCCGGCGTCCCCCTCCGGCGCCGCCGCGCCGCGGCGGCCGACCTGCTCCGGTCCGTGGGACTGGGCCACCGGCTGCACTCGCGACCGCACCAGCTCTCCGGCGGTGAGCAGCAGCGTGTCGCGCTGGCGCGGGCGCTCAGCCGCACCCCCCGCTGATCCTCGCCGACGAGCCCACGGGCGCCCTGGACACCGCCAGCAGCGAACTGGGCATGGACCGGCTGCTGGGGCAGGCGGCCGACCGGGGGGCGGCCGTGATCGTGGTGACGCACGACCCCGAGGTCGCCGCCCGGGCGGACCGCGTGGTCACCATCGCCGGCGGCCGCACGCGGTAGGGGCCAGCCGCCCGTGGAAACGACGGAGGCCCGGTGCTCGCGATGAGCACCGGGCCTCCGGCTTGGTAGCGGGGACAGGATTTGAACCTGCGACCTCTGGGTTATGAGCCCAGCGAGCTACCGAACTGCTCCACCCCGC
>NZ_QEIO01000350.1 GCF_003336425.1 Marinitenerispora sediminis
CTGGCTGCGCCACCCGCCCACACGCCCCCGCGTCTGCCTCACCCTCGGCCTGACCGCACGCTCCTCGGCCTTCCCCGACGCCATCAGCCCGCGCGCCGTCCTCGACGCCCTCGCCGACCTCGACATCGAGGTCGTCGCCACCCTCGACACCGCCCAGCTCGACCGGGCCGGCCGCCTCCCCGGCAACGTCCGCGCGGTCCCCTACGTGCCCCTGCACGCGCTCCTGCCGACCTGCGCGGCCGTCGTCCACCACGGCGGCGCCGGCACCTGGTCCACCGCCGCGGTGTACGGGGTGCCCCAGGTCGCGCTCGGCTGGATGTGGGACGCCGTCTACCGCGCCCGCCGCCTGGAGGACCTCGGCGCCGGCCTGCACCTGCCCTCCAGCGAACTCACCCCCGCCGCGCTGCGCGAGCGGCTGCTGCGGCTGCTCACCGAACCCGCCTTCACCCGCAACGCCGCCCGGCTGCGCGACGAGATGCTCGCGATGCCCGCCCCCAACGACGTCGTCGGCGAACTGGAGCGGCGCACCGCCCGCAACCGCGCCCCCGCCGCCCCGGCCCACCAGCCCCCGGCCC
>NZ_QEIO01000036.1 GCF_003336425.1 Marinitenerispora sediminis
CCGCGGAACGCGTTGGTGAAGCAGTATCAGCGGTTGTTCGAGTTGGACAATGTGGAGTTGGAGTTCAGTGCGGACGCGCTGGACGCCATCGCCGAGCAGGCGATCATCCGCGGCACCGGCGCCCGCGGCCTGCGGGCCATCATCGAGGAGGTTCTGCTCTCGGTGATGTACGAGGTTCCCAGCCGCGAGGACGTCGGGCAGGTCATCATCACCCGCGAGGCCGTGCTCGAACACGTCAACCCCACCATCGTCCCCCGCACCAAGCCGAGCACCGAGCGCCAGGAGAAGAGCGCCTGAGCGAGGCGCCGCCCGCCCGGCGCCGCGGCCCGGGCGGGAGCCCGCCGCGGGCGGCCTCAGCGCTCGACCGGCGCGCCGAGGACCAGCGTGATCCGGGCCCCGGACGGGGAGTCCGCGGCGAGTGAACCGCCGGAGCTCTCGGCGGCCCTGCGGGCGATGTCCAGTCCGAGTCCGCTGGAGCCCGCGCCGCTGGTGCCGCGTTCGGTCGCCGACTCGGGCAGCCCGGGCCCCTCGTCCTCGACCACCAGGACCGCTCCGTCCGGCCCGCCCGGCCGCAGCCGGACCGCGAACGCCGTGCCGTCCGGGGTGTGCGCGAACACGTTGCCGAGCAGCGCGTCGACCGCGGGCTCCAGTTCGTCATCCGGCAGCCCCACCGGGAGCGGCCGGTCGGGGAGCTCCACCGTCAGCGGGCGCTCCTGGTCCTCGGCGAGCACCGACCAGAACTCCACCCGCTCCCGCACCACCCGCGTGGCGTCGCAGCGCCCGCCCTCGCCTGCCGGCCGGCGGGCGTCGTTGATGCTCCGGGTCACCGCGCGCTCCAGGGCCGCGACGGACATCTCCAGCCGCTCCCGCTCGGCGGGGTCGCGGACGGACTCCACGTCGAGCCGCAGCGCCGTCAGCGGCGTGCGAACCCGGTGCGACAGGTCGGCCACCCGCTCCCGCTCGCGCACCAGCAGGTCGCTGATCCTGGTGGCCAGGGTGTTGAGGGTGCCGGCCACCGCGCTGATCTCGGGCGGGCCCTCCGGCCGGGCGCGCGCGGTGAGGTCCCCCTCGGCCAGCCGGCGGGAGGTGTCGGCGAGCCCGTCGATGGAGCGCACCAGGGAGCGCGCCAGGCGGTTGGCCACCAGCAGGCCGATGCCGAGCAGCGTCGTCCCGAGCAGCGCCAGGATGAGCCAGGCGCGGTAGACCCCGGCGCGCTGCTCCTCGGGGCCGACGTAGACCCGGATCACCGACGTGCCCTCGGCGGCGCCGACGCTGAACAGCACCTCGATCCCGCCGTCGGGCAGCTCGGCGTTGAGGGTGCGCCCGGTCCGCGCCAACCGCACCGCCGGCGACTCCGGCGCGGGCTCGCCGATGACCGTGCCGTCCGGACGGAAGACCGTGACCGGGAACGGCTCTCCGGCGTTGGTGCGCTGTACGACGCTGCGCAGGGCGGCCTCGTCTCCGGTGACGACCGCGCTGAGCGCCCGCGCCTCGATGGCCGCGGAGCTGATCGCGCGGTCGTGGGCCACGGTGTGCACGAGCAGGGCGAGCGGTACCAGGAACGCGACCAGCACCAGTGAGGTGGTGGCGCCGACCAGCAGCGTCAGCCGGCGCCTCACCGGCCGTCCTCCGGCGCCGCGTTCGAGCCCGCGTCGCGCGGAGCGGACAGCTTCACACCGACGCCGCGGACCGTCTGCAGGTAGCGCGGCCGCTGCGCGGTCTCGCCGAGCTTGCGGCGCAGCCAGGACAGGTGGACGTCCACGGACTTGTCGGCGCCGCCGTAGGGCACCTGCCACACCTCGGTGAGCAGCTCCTTTTTGGAGACCACCTGGCCGGCGCGGGCCGCCAGGTAGTGCAGCAGGTCGAACTCCTTGGGGGAGAGGTCCAGCTGCCGGCCGTCCAGGACCGCCTCCCGGGAGACCGGGTCGACCCGCAGCCCGGCGACGGCGACGGACGTGTCGCCGCCGGCCTCCGAACCCAGGCGGCGCAGCACGGCGCGGATCCGGGCGTCGAGCTGCGCGGCGCTGAACGGCTTGACCACGTAGTCGTCGGCGCCCGCGTCGAGGACGCGGACGATCTCGCGCTCGTCGTCGCGGGCGGTCGCCACGATCACCGGGACACGGGAGACCGCGCGCAGCATCCGCAGCATCTCCACCCCGTCGAGGTCGGGCAGCCCGAGGTCGAGTACCACGAGGTCGGGCCGGTTCTCGACCGCCTCGCGCAGGCCGCCCATGGCGGTGCCCGCCGAGGCGACCGCGTGTCCGCGGTCGCCGAGCGCGCGGACCAGGCCGCTGCGGATGGTGGGGTCGTCTTCGATGAGGAGCAGCTGGGGCACTCCTGCACGTTAACCAATGGGCGGCGGCCCGACGCCGGTGGTGGGGGAGCGATAGTCGAGGATTAAGGTCGCCTTAGCGTAGGCGTTGGCAGAGTGGGGGCCATGAAGCGGCAATCCCTCCTGGCCGTGGGCGGCTGGGTCGCGGCGGCGGTGCTGGCCGTCGTCGTCGGCGTCACCGCGGTCAGCCTGCTGGGCACGGGCATCACCTCGGGCGCCGTGCGGCCGGTGTCGCAGGACGATGCGGAGCAGCAGCTCGCCTCACGTGAGCCGAGCGCGCCGCCGGCGGCCGGTGGGTCGGCTCCGGCCTCGCCCAGCCCGTCGGGGGGAGCCGACGGTGCGGCTCCCAGCGCCGGCGCGCCCGAGGCCGAGGTGATGCAGAGCGACGCGGGTTCGGTCGCGGCGCGCTGCGTCGGCGACGACGCGGTGCTGGACTGGTGGGCGCCGACGCAGGGCTACACGGTCGACGACGTGGACTCGGGGCCGGACGAGGACGTGTCGGTGGAGTTCGAGAGCCAGCAGGACGCGCCCGACATGGAGATGACGGTGGTCTGCGCCGCGGGGACGCCGCGGCTGGTGGTCTCCGACGACGACTGACCCCGGCGCCGGCCGGCGGGGCGCCGCACCGGACGCTCAGCCCGGCGTCAGCCCTCCATGATCCGGCGCATCCGCTCGATCTCGGTGCGCTGCTCGGCGACAACGTCGGTCGCCATCTGGCTCACCAGGACGTTCTCCCCGTCGGAGAGCACCTCCTCGGCCATGCTGACGGCGCCTTCGTGGTGGGTGGTCATCAGCTCCACGAACAGCTCGTCGAACTCCGCGCCCTCGGCCGCCTCCAGTTCCGCGAGCTGCTCCTCGGTGGCCATGCCCGGCATGTCCTCGTGGTCGATGGGGACGCAGTCGCCGCCGTGGTGCGACTCCTGCTCCTGCAGCCCGCAGTAGTTCTGGTGGGCCGGGTTCTCCCGGGCCGGGCCGTAGACGTTCGTCTCCAGCCAGCTCTCCATGACGTCGATCTCGGGCCCCTGCGCGGCCGCGATCCGGTCGGCGATCAGCTCCAGGTCGCCGTCCTCCACGCGGTCCGGGACGAGGTCGGTCATCTCCAGCGCCTGGCCATGGTGCTCGATCATCTTGAGGACGTACTCCACGTCGGCCTCGTTGTGCTGCACGCTGGCCGTGGCCGAGGCGAGCTGGTCCTCGGTGGCCGGTGAGGCCGACTCGCCCGGGGCCCCGGGCGCCAGAACCGGCGGGCCGCCAGCTGAGTCGGACTCGGACTGAGCGCAGCCGGCGACGCCCGCCAGCAGCACGGCGGTTCCTGCCGCAACGAGCCAACGCCCCACGGGAGATCCTTCCAGCACGGTTGCCCGGCGCCCTCATGGGCCGCCGTAGGATGCCTGTTTACTCAGTTCCGGCGGGAGTTGTCCAGTATTGGCATGATCCGGCGGGTGCTACGGAGCGTATTTCCGGGCATTGAACTGGGTGAATGCCCTCCATCGCAGCTCTTGTGTCTTCTACCTCTAGGCAGGCTGTGGGCGTCCTATGTATTTTCGTGGTGTTTTATGCACTTTACGGCGTGCATCGGAAGAGGAGACCACATGCCGATATCCCCCAAGCCGTCCGGAGGACGGACGGCGCTACGGCGCCTGCGACAATCCGGCGTCGCCGTGCTCGGTGCGGCATCCCTGCTGCTGGGCACGGCGTTCACATCCGCGGCGCAGGCCGACGAGATCCCCGGGGTGGACGAGGTCGTCTCCAGCGACAACATCACCCACGTCTCGAACCTGCCCAAGCCGGCGGGCTTCAGCACCAACTCCGACCTCGCGTTCACCGGTGACTACGCGATCGGCGGAAACTACAACGGCTTCATCATCTACGACATCTCCGAACCGGAGTCCCCGGAGATCGTCAGCCAGGTGCTGTGCGAGGGCGGTCAGGGCGACGTCTCCGTCAGCGGGGACCTGCTCTACTTCTCCGTGGACTACCCGCGGGCCGACGACAACTGCGGCAGCCCCGCGAGCACGCCCGCGGATCCGAACGCCTTCGAGGGCATCCGGATCTTCGACATCTCGGACAAGGCCAACCCGCAGTACGTGGCGGCCGTGCGCACCGACTGCGGCTCGCACACCAACACCCTGCTGCCGGGCAAGGACGGCGAGACGGACTACATCTACGTCTCCTCCTACGCGCCCTCCGGCAACTTCCCGAACTGCCAGCCGCCGCACGACAAGATCTCGATCATCGAGGTCCCGCTGGACGACCCGGCCTCGGCGGCGATCGTCAACGAGCCGGTGCTGTTCCCCGACGGCGGCAACCACGAGCAGGACGGCCTGCTCCGGCCCACCGAGGGCTGCCACGACATCACCGTCTACCCGGAGCGGGACATCGCCGCGGGTGCCTGCATGGGCGACGGCGTCCTGATGGACATCAGCGACCCGGTGAACCCCGTCATCATCGACCAGGTGCAGGACGAGAACTTCGCGTTCTGGCACTCCGCCACGTTCAACAACGACGGCACGAAGGTGATCTTCACCGACGAGCTCGGCGGCGGCGGCGCGGCCACCTGCAACGACGAGATCGGCCCGCACCGCGGCGCCGACGCGATCTTCACCGTCAAGGGCAAGCTCGGCAAGGGCGACGGCCCCGAGCTGAGGTTCGCCAGCTACTTCAAGATCCCCCGCGACCAGGCCGACACCGAGAACTGCGTCGCCCACAACGGGTCCCTGATCCCGGTCCCCGGCGGTGACTTCTTCGTGCAGTCCTGGTACCAGGGCGGGGTCTCCATCATCGACTTCAACAACGCCCGCCGCCCGCGCGAGATCGGCTACTTCGAGCGCGGCCCGCTCTCCGACACCCAGCTGGTGGGCGGCGGCACCTGGTCCGCCTACTACTACAACGGCTACATCTACTCGTCGGACATGGCGAAGGGCTTCGACGTCCTCAAGATCGACGACCGCCGCCTGAACCGGGCGGAGAACGTCGAGTACGACGAGTTCAACCCGCAGAGCCAGCCGAGATACAGCAGGCGCTGACCCCGGCCCGGAACCGAGCGACCGACGGCCCACCGCCCTTCCGGCGGTGGGCCGTCCCCGTACCGGGGCACTGGCCCGTCGGGAGCCATGACGCGTCAGACGAGTCAGCCACGCCGTCCGCCCTCAAGCTCCGAGAAGTGGTCGTGCTGGACGACCGAGAGCCGCTGGTGAGCGGACGGGAAGGCCGGACGGGGTCATAGACTCGAAGCGCACCAGTGTCCCCGGCGCCCTGACCGGAACCGGTCATCCAGCGCCTCAGCCCGACTTCGAGAGATCCGTGAGCTCAGCCGACTACCAGGACGTCCAGGCAGCCATACTCGCTCGTGCCGGCGAGTCGCTCATCCATCCAACGCTGGACCGGATCCGCGCGGTCATGGACCTGCTCGGTGAACCGCAGCGCAACTACCGGGTCATCCATCTGACCGGGACCAACGGCAAGACGTCGACCGCGCGCATGGTCGACGCGCTGCTGCGGGAGCGGCGGCTGCGGGTCGGGCGGTACACGAGTCCGCATCTGGTGACCATGCGGGAGCGGATCGTCATCGACGGGGAGCCGATCTCCGAGGAGGCGTTCGTCGCGACCTACCGGGACGTGCTGCCCTACGTCGAGATGGTGGACGCCCGCGGGGGTGTGCCCATGTCGTTCTTCGAGGTTCTCACGGCCATGGCGTACGCGGCGTTCGCGGACGCGCCGGTGGACGTCGCCGTCGTCGAGGTCGGTATGGGGGGCCGGTGGGACGCCACCAACGTGGTGGACGCCGACGTCGCGGTGGTGACGCCCATCGCGATCGACCACACCGACTACCTGCCGGACACCGTCGACGGCATCGCCGATGAGAAGGGCGGCATCATCAAGCCCGGGGCCGTCGCGGTGGTCGCGCAGCAGCCGGTGGCGGCGGCCGAGGTGCTGATGCGGCGGGCCGCCGAGGTCGGGGCCCGGGTGGCGCGGGAGGGACTGGAGTTCGGTGTCGTGCACCGGGACGTCGCGCTCGGCGGGCAGCAGATCGCGCTGAAGGGGCTGCGCGGCGGGTACGACGGCGTGTTCCTGCCGCTGTTCGGCGGCCACCAGGCGAGCAACGCGGCGGTGGCGGTCGCGGCGGTGGAGGCGTTCGCCGCCCCGGGCGAGGGCGACGAGCAGCTCGATCCGGATCTGGTGCGCACGGCGCTGGCCGGGGCCAGCTCGCCGGGGCGCATGGAGGTGGTCCGGCGCAGCCCGACCGTGCTGGTGGACGCCGCGCACAACCCGGCGGGCATGGCCGCCACGGTGGACACCGTCCAGGAGGCGTTCACGTTCAGCCGGCTGGTCGGGGTGGTCTCCGTCATGGCGGACAAGGACGTCGAGGGCATCCTGGAGCCGCTGGAGCCGCTGCTCACCGAGATCGTGGTGACCCGCAACTCCTCTCCGCGCGCCATGGAGGTACCGGAACTGGCGCGCATCGCCGAGGACATCTTCGGGCCGGACCGGGTGCACACGGCCCCGCGGCTGGACGACGCCATCGACGCGGCCGTCACCCTCGCCGAGAGCACCGGTGAGTTCGGCGGGGCCGGGGTGCTCGTCACCGGTTCGGTGGTCACCGCCGGTGACGCGAGGCATCTCATGAAGGGGGCGTGACCGTGCGGACGATGTGCGCGGTGGTACTGGCGTTCGAGGCCGTGGTGATCGCGCTGGCGGTTCCGGTGGCCATCCAGCTGGGCGGGTACTCCCCGGCGGTCGCCGGCGGCGTCTGGGGCGGGCTCGCCGCCGCGGCGCTGGTGCTCGCCGCCCTCCAGCGGTTCGCGTGGGGGCACTACGCCGGATGGGTGCTGCAGGCGGCGTTCGTCGTGAGCGGCGTCTTGGTGCCCGGTCTGTTCGTGCTGGGGATCGTCTTCGCCGCCCTGTGGGTGGCCGGCGTGTGGCTCGGTCGGCGCACCGACGCCATCCGGGCCGCCAGGGAGGCGGGCGCCTCCGCCGGGGCAGGGACCGGGGCCGCCGAGGCGCGCCGCGACGGGTGACACCGCCGCCGGCGAAGACTGATCCGGCCGACCGCGCGGCCGGTGGCCCCACGCCGCCACCGGCCAGGTGACCGGTCCGCAACCGGTAGGGTTGCGCACGACCGGGATGGCGGTTCCCAGGGCTGGTCACAGCCTCCGTGGCGTGAACGGAGAAAATGATCTCCGTGGCGTGAACGGAGAAAACGGCCTCCGTGGCGGCTACGGAGAACTGCCTCCGTGGCGGGTACGGGGAATCCGGTCTCCGTGGTGTGTACGGGACGACGGGCCTCCGTGGCGGCTGCGGAAAGCCGTCTCCGTGGCGGTACGGGGGAACGGATCTCCGTCGCGTGAACGGAGGAACCGGTCTCCCGTACGCGGGGGAGGAAGGGACCTCCGCGGCGTGAGCAGAGGCACGGACCTCCGCGGCGCACACGGGGCAGACCAGGCCACCCGGTCCACCAGTCAACATCCAGGTGTCGAGGAGACAACCACCGTGGAGCGCACTCTTGTCCTGATCAAGCCCGATGGCGTGCGGCGCAGCATCATCGGGGAGGTCATCTCCCGTATCGAGCGCAAGGGCCTGAAGATCGTGGCCCTGGACCTGCGCACGCTCGACGCGGACACCGCGAAGACGCACTACGAGGAGCACGCCGCCCGGCCGTTCTTCGACTCGCTGGTCGAGTTCATCACCGGCGGCCCGCTCGTGGCCATGGTGGTCGAGGGCGAGCGCGCCGTCGAGGCGTTCCGTGCGCTGGCCGGCGCGACCGACCCGGTGCAGGCCGCCCCCGGCACCATCCGCGGCGACTTCGCGCTGGAGGTCCAGCAGAACATCGTGCACGGCTCGGACTCCACCTACTCCGCCGACCGCGAGATCAAGCTGTTCTTCCCGGAACTCGGCTGACACACGGCGGCTCCGGCCCGCCATCCCCGCCTTCCGGCCGGGCGAGACCCCTCGGGTTTCGCCCGGCCGTATTCGTTCTCGCAGCCCACAGAGTTCGGTGTGTTTGCGTAACGGTGTGACTGCTGAGCGTTACGATACGGGTAGCTCGGTCCGCTTCCGTGTCGGATCGGGGTCGTAATGACCGCCCTGTGCAGTAACCCGCCCCGTGTACGTCGCACCCGATTGGTGTCGCCGAGGACGTTTCATGACCAATAATCTCGCCTTTCTCGGCCGCGACATGGCCGTCGATCTCGGGACCGCCAACACGCTGGTTTACGTGCGGGGCCGTGGGATCGTCCTCAACGAACCCTCGGTGGTGGCCCTGAACACGTCGACCGGGAAGATCGTCGCGGTCGGCATCGAGGCCAAGCAGATGATCGGGCGCACACCGAGCAACATCACCGCCGTGCGCCCGCTCAAGGACGGCGTCATCGCCGACTTCGAGATCACCGAGCGCATGCTGCGCTACTTCATCCAGAAGATCCACCGGCGCAGGCACTTCGCCAAACCGCGCATCATCGTCGCGGTACCGAGCGGGATCACCTCCGTCGAGCACCGCGCGGTCAAGGAGGCCGGCTACCAGGCCGGCGCCCGCCGGGTCTACATCATCGAGGAACCCATGGCCGCCGCGATCGGCGCCGGGCTCCCGGTGCACGAACCGACCGGCAACATGGTCGTCGACATCGGCGGCGGCACCACCGAGGTCGCCGTGATCTCCATGGGCGGGATCGTCACCTCGCAGTCCATCCGGGTCGGCGGCGACGAGCTCGACCAGGCGATCATGACCTTCGTCAAGAAGGAGTACTCCCTGATGATCGGGGAGCGCACCGCCGAGGAGATCAAGGTCGCCATCGGCTCCGCCTACCCCACGACCGCCGAGGAGCTGCACGCCGAGGTCCGCGGCCGCGACCTCATCAGCGGGCTCCCCAAGACCGTGGTGATGTCGGCCGCCGACGTGCGGCAGGCCATCGAGGAGCCGGTCACCGCCATCATCGACGCCGTCCGAACCTCGCTGGACAAGTGCCCGCCGGAGCTGTCCGGCGACATCATGGACCGCGGCATCGCCGTGACCGGCGGCGGCGCCCTGCTGCGCGGACTCGACGAGCGGCTCCGCCACGAGACCGGAATGCCCATCCACGTGGCCGAGAACGCCCTCGACTCCGTGGCCATCGGGTCGGGCACCTGCGTGGAGAACTACGAACGCCTGAGCCAGGTGCTGATCCCGGACCGGCGTCGCTGATGCCGACCGCACCCGGTGACGCAGCACCGGAGGGAGCCTGACCATGTTTCGCGACACCTCCCGCTCGCGGCTCGTCCTCGGAGTCCTGCTGGCCCTCTCGCTGACCCTGCTCGTCCTGGACGAGCGGGACGACGCCAACCCGGTCTCCGGCACCGCGCGCGCCGTCGGCGCGGCGGTGTTCGAGCCGATCTCCGCGGCCGTCACCCTCGCCTCCCGCCCGATCAGCGACGGCTACCGCGCGCTGGCCGCCGCGCCCGGCGCCCAGCGCCGCATCGCGGAGCTGGAGGCGCGCAACGCCGAGTTGACCCGGGAACTGGAGAGCGTCGACGCCGACGCCGCGCGCTCCCGGGAGCTGGCGGACCTGCTCCACCTGGCCGGGCTCGGCCGCTACGAGGTCGTCGCGGCGCACGCCGTCACCCGGATGACCGCCCAGGGCTTCTCCGACACCGCCACCCTCGACGTCGGCCGCCGCGACGGGGTCACCGCCGACATGACCGTGGTCAACGGCGACGGGCTGGTCGGCCGGGTGGTGCGGACCACCGAGCGCACCTCCACGGTGCTGCTCGTCACCGACGGCGCCTCCTCGGTCGGCGCCCGCCTGGAGGGCTCGAAGGAGATCGGGGTCATCAGCGGCGGCACGCACGGCATCGCCGACACGGCGCCGCTGCGCCTCGAACTGCTCGACGGCACGGCGACCGTCCGCAAGGGCGAACGCGTCGTCACGCTCGGCTCGCACGGCGGAGCCCCGTACGTGCCCGGTGTCCCGATCGGCACCGTGCGCCACGTCGAGGACACCCCCGGGGCGCTGACCCGCACCGCCAGGGTCGCACCGGCGGTGGACCTCAGCCGGCTGGACGTGGTGGGCGTGGTGGTGGCCCCGCCCGAGACCGACCCGCGCGACTCCGTGCTGCCGCCCAAACCCGATCCGCGCGCCCAGGCCGAGCAGCGCCACAACGGCCGGCCGGACCGGGGGCGCAAGACGGCCCCGAAGCACGACGGCGCCGAGGATCCGGCGGACCCGCGGCACCCGGACGGGGCGGTCGCGCGCGGCAAGGCCAGCACCAGCGCCGGCCAGGTCGCCCCCGCCCGGCCGGCCGAGCCCGCGCCGCGCGCCCCCGGAGGCGGGGGCGGCCCGCCGTCCGGCGGGCAGAGCCGCCCGCCCGCGCCGGCCGACCCGCCCGCCGCCGAGCCGGCCGCGCCGGCCGACACCGGGGGTGTCGCCGGCCCCGCCGGTGCGGAACCGGGTGATCTCGCCAACCCGCCGCGCCGCCCGCCCCGGCCGCCGGAGCGCGGCTGATGCGGGCCGCCTGCCGCGGGCGGTCCGCGCGGCCCGCGCGGCGGCGCGGCCCGGCCGGCGCATCAGCGGCGCCGGAACACCGCGCCGCGCCACCGGCCCCCGTCGAACACGCCCTGGAGGAGGAGCCCCGATGATCCGACGGACACTGGCCGCCGTACTCGTGGCGGTGGCCGTGCTGCTCCAGACCGTGGTGGTGAACCGGCTGCCGATGCCATGGGGGGTCGGGCCGGACCTGGCCCTGCTGACCGTGGTGGCGGTCGCCATGCGCACGACGGCGGTGACCGGCGCCGTCGCCGGCTTCCTGGGCGGCCTGGCCATCGACATCCTGCCGCCCGCCGACCACGAGCTCGGCCGCTACGCCCTGGTGCTCTGCCTGGCCGGCTACCTGGCCGGCGCGCTGCGCGATCCCATCTCGCGCGCCGGCGGGCTGTGGCCGTTCGGCGTCGCCGCGCTGGCCACGGCCGGGGTCTCCCTGGGCTTCGCCGGCGTCGGGGTCGTCCTCGGCGATCCGCGGGTGACCCTGGGCGGGGTCCTCGGTGTCCTGCCGCCCACCCTGCTCCTGACCATGGTGGTGAGCCCGTTCGTGCTGTACCCGGTGTTCTGGATGCTGCGTCGGACCGAGCGCGACGACTTCCGGGCCGTCGGCGCGACCCCGTGGGCGAACGGGGGCATCGTCAGATGAGGACGTACCCCCGGCCCACGATCGTCGAGCCGCCGCGGCGCCCGGGGCGGCGCGGCCTGATCACGGCGCAGGTGCTGGTGCTGAGCCTGCTGGCCGTGCTCACCGGCCGGCTCTGGTACCTCCAGGTGCCCATGGCCGACCACTACCGGCAGCTGGCCGCCGCCAACCACAGCCAGGACCTCATCATCCCCGCGACCCGGGGCCAGATCCTCGACGGCGCGGGGCGCCCCCTGGTCCGCAACCGCACGGAGCTGGTCGTCTCCGCCGACTTCCACGCGCTCGCCCGGCAGGAGGACGGCGGTGACGCGGTGCTGCGCCGGGTGGCCGAGGTACTCGGCGTCCCGCACGCGGAGCTCCGGCAGCGGGTCCGGCTGTGCGGGCCGCAGGTCAGCCGGCCGTGCTGGCCCGGATCGCCCTACCAGCCCATCACGCTGGCCGAGGGCGTCGAACCGCAGCTCGCGCTGCAGATCATGGAGCGCCAGGAGGAGTTCCCCGGCATCTCCGCCCAGCAGAGCGCGGTCCGCGACTACCCCGGCGGCGCGAGCGCGGTCCAGGCCCTCGGCTACCTCCAGCCGGCCACCGAGGAGGAGCTCGCCGCGCGCGAGGAGCTGCGGGCGCAGTTCAGCGGCGTCACCCAGGTGGGCCGTGACGGCCTGGAGGCCACCTACGACGAGCAGCTGCGCGGCGTGGCGGGCGTGCGCACGCTCGCCGTGGACAGCCGGGGCAACGTCACCGGCCTGGTCACCGAGCGCCGGGCGCAGCCCGGCCAGCACCTCGTCACCAGCCTCGACGCCCGGGTGCAGCGGGTGGTCGAGGAGGCCCTGACCCACGGGATCGAGCGCTCCCGGGCCAACGGCTACCCCGCCGACTCCGCCGCCAGCGTGGTCATGGACGTGCGCACCGGCCGGGTGATCGCCATGGCCAGCGTTCCCACCTACGACCCCGAGGTGTGGGACGGCGGGATCGACCAGCGCACCTACGACCGCCTGCTCAGCGAGGAGGCCGGCGAGCCGCTGATCTCCCGCGCGCTCCAGGGCCAGTTCCCGCCCGCGTCGACCTTCAAGGTCTCCTCGCTCGCGGCCGCCGTGGAGAACGGCTCCCCGCTGCGCGGCACCTACTCCTGCCCCAGCTCCATCAACGTCGGCGACCGCGCGTTCCACAACTACGAGAGCAACGCGCACGGCAGCCTCAGCCTGCACCAGGCCATCGTGGTCTCCTGCAACACCGTCTTCTACCAGCTGGCCTACGACATGTGGAAGGCCGACGGGGGCATGCGGCCGAAGGAGGAGCCGCGCGACGCCATGTCCGCCATGGCGAAGGGGTTCGGCTTCGGCAAGCCCACCGGCATCGACCTCCCGAACGAGTCCGTCGGCCGCATCCCCGACCGGGACTGGAAGCTGGAGTACTGGGAGAGTACCCGCGAGGACATCTGCCGGCGCGCCAAGTCCGGCTATCCGGAGGTCGCCCGCAAGGATCCCGCGCACGCGGCCTACCTCCAGGCGGTGGCCAAGGAGCAGTGCGTCGACGGCTACGTGTGGCGGGCCGGCGACGCCGCCAACTTCGCCATCGGCCAGGGCGACGTGCTCGTCACCCCGCTGCAGCTCGCCCGTGCCTACGCGGCCATCGCCAACGGCGGCACCCTGTACGCGCCGCGGGTCGGCAAGGCGTTCATCTCCGCCGACGGCGAGCAGGTCGAGGAGATCCCGCCGAAGCCCAATGGGCGGCTGCCGGTCAGTGACGAGACGCTGGCCTACCTGCGCGCCGCCCTCGCCGACGTACCCAAGAAGGGCACCGCGGCCGGGGCCTTCCACGGGTTCCCGCAGGACCGCGTCTCCATCGCCGGCAAGACCGGGTCCGCCACGGTCGTCGGCAAGCGGGAGTCCGCCTGGTTCGCCTCCTACGCGCCGGCGGACGACCCGCAGCTCGCGGTCGTCGTCCTCATCTCCCAGGGCGGTACCGGCGGCACCGCAGCGGCGCCGGTGGCCCGGGAGATCTACGACGGCATCTACGGCTTCGAGCCGCCGGAGGACCTCCCCGAGGCGCAGGAGGCCGGGCAGGAGCAGCCGGGCCCGCGGCCCGGCGACCAGCGCGAGGGCCGTCCGCGCCGCGCGCCGCGCCCGGCCCTGCCGGGGGGCGTACCGCCCGCCCAGCTCCCGGTGGTCCGGCCGGACGGCACGGTGGCCGCACCCGCGGGCTACGAGTAGCCCAGGGCCCCGCATCCACGCATCCGCCCCGCGCGCCCCGCGGCCCCGTGCCGCGGCGCCGCCCTACCGGAACAGGTCGATCGGCATGTCGCTGTATCCGAGTCCGCAGGTCCAGCCGCGGTCATGGCGCGGCCGCGTCGTGTGGTTCATGGTCGCCGGGATGCACCGCCGCATCGACTGGCCGCTGCTGTCGGCCGTCGCCGGCCTCTCCGTGATCGGCCTGCTGCTGGTGTGGGCGTCCACGGCCGCGGGCGGCGACCCGGCCGCCTCCATGGGCTTCGTCCGCCGGCACCTCGCGCACCTGGGTCTGGGGGCGGTGGTCTGCCTCGCGGTCGCGGCCGTCGACTACCGCGTGCCGCGCGCCTACGCGCCGATCATCTTCGTTCTCGCCGCGGTCGGGCTGTCCCTGGTGCTGACGCCGCTCGGTGCGGTGATCAACGGATCGCGGTCATGGATCGTGGTCGGCGGTTTCCAGGCGCAGCCGGGCGAGGTCGCCAAGATCGCGCTCATCCTGGGCGTGGCGATGCTGCTGGGGGAGCCGCGCGACGGCGAGCACGCGCCCACCACCCGCGACGTGCTGGGCAGCCTGGTGGCGCTGGCCGTGCCGATGGGCCTCATCCTGCTGCAGCCTGACCTGGGCACCGCCATGGTGCTCGGCGCCATCTACCTGGGGATGCTCGCGCTGTCCGGGGCGCCGATCCGCTGGGTGCTCGGACTGGTGGGCTGCGGGCTGCTCGGAATCCTGGCGGTCTGGTGGTTCGGGCTGCTCAAGGACTACCAGCTGGCCCGGTTCGCGACGTTCGTCGATCCCACGGCCGACCCGCAGGGCGCCGGCTACAACGCCAACCAGGCGCTCATCGCGATCGGCTCCGGCGGCCTCAGCGGCACCGGACTGTTCCGCGGCGAGCAGACCGCCGGCCGCTTCGTCCCGGAGCAGCACACCGACTTCATCTTCACGGTGGCGGGTGAGGAGCTCGGGTTCTTGGGGGGCGCGCTGATCATCGGCCTGATCGGCGTCGTCATCTGGCGCACCCTGCGGATCGCGGCCGGCTGCGACGGGCCCTACGGCCGGCTGGTGTGCGTCGGCGTCGCGTCCTGGCTGACCTTCCAGAGCTTCATCAACATCGGCATGACGCTCGGGATCATGCCGATCACCGGGCTGCCGCTGCCCTTCGTCTCCTACGGCGGCACCGCCAGCATCGCCCACCTCACCGCGATCGGCCTGGTGCTCGGCATCCACGGGCGCTACCGGGCGTTCCACTGACCGCGCCGGGCCGCGCCGCGCCAGCGCGCGGTGGGAACGGGCCCGTGCGCGGGCCCGTAGGCTGGGAGACCGACCACAAAGTCGACCGATTAGCCATCTCCAGCGGAGGCGTCCCACCATGCCGATCGAGTCCGTCTTCCCACGACTGGAGGCGCTGCTGCCGCGCGTGCAGAAGCCGATTCAGTATGTGGGCGGTGAGCTGAACTCCGTCGTCAAGGACTGGGACGAGGCGGAGGTGCGGTGGGCCCTCATGTACCCCGACGCCTACGAGGTCGGGGTGCCCAACCAGGGCGTGCAGATCCTGTACGAGGTGCTCAACGAGCGCGAGGGCGTGCTCGCCGAGCGCTGCTACGCCGTGTGGCCGGACCTCGAACAGCTCATGCGCGAGCACGGGATCCCGCACTTCACCGTGGACGCGCACCGCCCGCTGGGGGCGTTCGACGTGCTCGGTATCAGCTTCGCCAGCGAGATGGGCTACACCAACATGCTCACCGCGCTGGACCTCGCGGGCGTGCCGCTGCGGGCGGCGGAGCGCCGCGAGGAGGACCCCATCGTGCTGGCGGGCGGGCACTCCGCGTTCAACCCCGAGCCCATCGCCGACTTCCTCGACGCCGCGGTGCTCGGCGACGGCGAGGAGATCGCGCTGGCCATCACCGAGGTGATCCGCGAGTGGAAGCGCGAGGGGAGCCCGGGCGGCCGCGACGAGGTGCTGCTCCGCCTTGCGGCCACCGGCGGGGTGTACGTCCCCCGGTTCTACGACGTGGACTACCTGCCCGACGGCCGCATCGAGCGGTACCGGCCCAACCGGCCGGGTGTGCCGTGGACCGTGCAGAAGCACACGGTCATGGACCTTGACCAGTGGCCGTACCCGAAGAACCCGATTGTCCCGCTCGCTGAGTCGGTGCACGAGCGCTTCAGCGTCGAGATCTTCCGCGGCTGCACGCGCGGCTGCCGTTTCTGCCAGGCCGGCATGATCACCCGCCCGGTGCGGGAGCGCAGCAAGGCCGTCGTCTCCGAGATGGTCGAGCAGGGGGTGCGCTCGTCGGGCTTCCAGGAGGTGGGGCTGCTCTCGCTCTCCAGCGCCGACCACAGCGAGATCGGCGACATCGCCAAGGGCCTCGCCGACCGCTACGAGGGCACTAACACCGGGCTGTCGCTGCCCTCCACCCGGGTCGACGCCTTCAACATCGACCTGGCGAACGAGCTCACCCGCAACGGCCGCCGCTCCGGGCTCACCTTCGCGCCGGAGGGCGGCAGCGAGCGCATGCGCCGGGTGATCAACAAAATGGTGACCGAGGCCGACCTCATCCGCACCGTCACCGCGGCCTACGCGGCGGGGTGGCGCCAGGTCAAGCTCTACTTCATGTGCGGACTGCCCACCGAGACCGACGAGGACGTGCTGGCCATCGCCGACCTCGCCCGCGAGGTGATCCGGACCGGCCGCGAGGTCACCGGACGCAGGGACATCCGGTGCACCGTCTCCATCGGCGGATTCGTGCCCAAGCCGCAGACCCCGTTCCAGTGGGCCGGCCAGACCCCGCACGAGGTGGTCGACGCCCGGCTCCGCGCGCTCCGCGACGCGCTGCGGGCCGACCGCGCCTACGGGCGGTCGGTCGGGCTGCGCTACCACGAGGGGAGGCCCTCGATCATCGAGGGGCTGCTCTCCCGGGGCGACCGCCGGGTCGGCGCCGTCATCGAGGCGGTCTGGCGCGACGGCGGCAGGTTCGACGGCTGGAGCGAGCACTTCTCCTACGAGCGCTGGACCGGCTGCGCCGAGCGGGCGCTCGCCGGCGAGCCGGTCGACCTCGACTGGTACACGGTGCGGGAGCGGGAGCGGGACGAGGTGCTGCCCTGGGACCACCTCGACGCCGGGCTCGACCGCGGCTGGCTGTGGCAGGACTGGCAGGACGCGCTGCACGGTGAGGAGTCGGTGGAGGTCGACGACTGCCGGTGGAACCCGTGCTACGACTGCGGGGTCTGCCCGACGATGGGCACCGAGATCCAGATCGGGCCGACCGACCGGTCGAAGCTGCTGCCCCTGACCGTCGTCTGAGCGGATCCTCCGCCTCCGATCGCCCCCGCCCCGCGGGCGGGGTATGGCCCGGCGCCCCGCTCGCGCCGGGCCATACGTGTACTTAGACGAGCGACCCCCCGCGATGGTTGGCAGAGATTTGCGATTCGCTCAGAAATTTTTCCCGGCCCGGCGTCCTTGCACTTCAGTGAGGGGGTGACCGCCTCCGGCGAGGTCGGAGCGGTCCGCGATCCCCGAAGTTGTGGCCGACACAACTGCACCGGGGCTTTTCAAACCGCCGCGGGAAGGGAACAGCACAGAGGTGTGTGATCCGTCACGAAGCGCGGCGGGGTCCGGTCATCCGTCGACCCGCCGTCCGCCGCCCCGACCAGGCCCACCGGCCCGGGGCGATGGCGCGAGACAACCGGAGCGCACCGTACGCTAATGAGGACGTGAATCTCCCGCCCGGCCGTGCCGCACGCCGGACACGGCGGCCGGGAGACATCGACGAAAGGAGCAGCACTGCCCCCCGCACCAGAGGGCACCGTCTCGCCCTCCACCGGAACCCAGGGCCACCGACTGCGCGTGCGTTACGCCAAGCGCGGCCGGATGCGGTTCGCGAGTCATCGCGACATCGCCCGCGCGCTGGAGCGCGCGCTGCGCCGGGCCCGGATTCCGGTCGCCTTCTCGGCGGGGTTCTCGCCTCACCCCAAGATCTCCTACACCGGAGCGGCCCCCACGGGGGTGGCCAGTGAGGCGGAGTACTTCGAACTTGCGCTGACCGAGGCGTCCGAGCCCGAACAGGTGCGTGTTCGGCTCGACGCGGCGATGCCCGAGGGCCTCGACGTCGTCGAGGTCGTGACGGCCACGGCGGGCGGTCTCGCGGACCGCCTGGAGGCCTCGGAATGGCGGGTCGAGCTGCCGGGTGTCGCCCCCGACGACGCCCGTGCGGCGGTGGCCGCGTTCCTCGCGGCCGACACCGTCGAGGTGGAGCGGCTGACCAAGAAGGGACGCCGCCGCTTCGACACCCGCGGGGCCGTACTCCGTCTCGATGTGGACGGAAGCGGCGCAGCGGAGCGAGACGAGACATATGTCATACTTCAACTGGTCGTCCGGCATACGACACCTGCCGTTCGACCGGACGACGTGGTGAACGGCCTCCGTCAGGTGGCCGGCCTCGCGCCGCCGTCATCACCGCTGATGACCAGGCTGGCGCAGGGGCCGCTGGACGGGGCCTCCGGCGAGGTCACCGACCCGTTCGCGGCGGACGGCGCGTCCGCCCGAGACAGCGGACGGGAACGGGTCGACTCCGGTACCGGGGCGTCGCAATGCGCCCCCGCCGGGGCGGCGCAGGACCCACCCACGTCGTCGGCGCCCACGCGGAGCACGTCACATGGCTGACCTCCGGCGGGGAACGTGGGCGCGCTCCAAGGACTTTGTCCCGGTACCGCCGAACGCGCTACCGGGGCCGACACAGTGACGACAGTTCTCGCGCGCAGCGGCCGCGGCGCATGACGCCGACGCCGCGCCCGAGAACTCTGACGGGAGACCGCCCGGATGCTCGAGAACGAGCCCAGCAGCGGTGCCGAGGGCACCGCGGGACGTACAACTGAAACAACCGAGACAGCGCAGGCGGACGTGACCGTCCGCACTGGCGAGAGCGCGTCCGGCGCTGCCAAGCCGGCGCGGCGCCGCCGGAGCGCGACGCGGCCCGCCGGACCGCCGCCGGAGCCGGAGCCGATCGCCCCCGCGGCGGCGGCCCGGACCGCCCCCGCGGCCGAGGCGGCCGTGGAGTCGGTGCCGGCCGAGGGTGAGTCCGCGCCGGAGCCGGAGCGCGGCGCCCCGGCGCCGCGGACCCGTACCCGTGCCCGCCGCGCGAAGGCCGCCCCGCCGGCGGCCGAGGCCGAGCCGGACGCTGCGGAGCCGGCCGCCGGGCAGGAGCCCGAGGACACCGGCGCCGAGCAGCCGTCCAGCGGGGCCGCCGTCGCCTTCCAGCCGCCCATGGTGGTGTTCCAGCCTCCGGTCCCGCAGGGGCCGGCCAACGGCGTGCACCCGGTCGGTCCCGCGGACACCGCGCAGGCCGACACCGAGGAGGGCGCCGAGGCCGACGAGGAGCACACCGACGACGAGGACGACGACCGCCCGTCCCGCCGGCGCCGCCGCAGGGGCGGTCGTGGCCGGGGCCGGACGCGGGCCGGCGAGGAGGGCGACGAGTCCGACGAGCCGGGCCAGCCGGCGCCCGCCGTCGCCGAGCGCGCCCCGCGCGGGCGGCGTGCCGAGGCGGCCGAGGACGAGGAGCCGGCCGCCGACGAGAGCGGCGCGGCCGAGGAGGAGACCGACGAGGGGCGCCTCGACGACGCCGCCGGCACCAGCCGGCGCCGCCGGCGCCGCCGCCGCAGGTCCGGAGCCGAGGCCCCCGAGGAGTCGCCCGAACCGGACGACCCGCCCAACACGGTGGTCCGGGTGCGCGAACCGCGCGCCGCGGCGCCGATCGAGGACGAGGTGCAGGCCGTCCGGGGGTCCACCCGCCTGGAGGCCAAGAAGCAGCGCCGCCGCGAGGGCCGCGAGCAGGGCCGCCGGCGCGCCCCCATCATCACCGAGTCGGAGTTCCTCGCCCGCCGCGAGTCGGTCAAGCGCGACCTCGTCATCCGGCGTACCGGCGAGCGCACCCAGATCGCGGTGCTTGAGGACGACGTGCTCGTCGAGCACTACGTCGACCGGGCCACGCACAAGTCCTACGTCGGCAACGTCTACCTCGGCCGGGTGCAGAACGTGCTGCCCTCCATGGAGGCGGCGTTCGTCGACATCGGCAAGGGCCGCAACGCGGTGCTCTACGCCGGCGAGGTGAACTGGGACGCCTCCGGCCTGGAGGGCCAGCCCAAGCGGATCGAGTCGGCGCTGAAGTCCGGCCAGTCGGTGCTGGTCCAGGTCACCAAGGACCCGCTCGGCCACAAGGGTGCCCGGCTGACCAGCCAGATCAGCCTGCCCGGCCGCTACCTGGTGTACGTGCCGGACGGCACGATGACCGGCATCAGCCGCAAGCTCCCCGACAAGGAGCGGGCGCGGCTCAAGCAGATCCTCAAGAAGGTCATGCCGGAGCACGCCGGCGTGATCGTGCGCACCGCGGCCGAGGGGGCCAGCGAGGAGGAGCTGGAGCGCGACATCTCGCGGCTGGCCGCGCAGTGGGAGTCGATCCGGCGCAAGTCGAAGTCGGCGACCGCCCCCGCGCTGCTCTACAGCGAGCCCGACCTCACCGTCCGCGTGGTGCGCGACGTCTTCAACGAGGACTTCGCCAGCCTGGTCGTCTCGGGCGACGAGGCGTGGCGGACGGTCGACGAGTACGTCAACTACGTCGCTCCGCACCTGGCCGAGCGGCTGTCGCACTGGTCCAAGGACCGCGACGTCTTCGACGCCTACCGGGTGGACGAGCAGATCGCCAAGGCGCTGGAGCGCAAGGTGTGGCTGCCCAGCGGCGGATCGCTGGTCATCGACCGCACCGAGGCCATGACGGTCGTCGACGTCAACACCGGGAAGTTCACCGGCCAGGGCGGGAACCTCGAGGAGACGGTCACCAAGAACAACCTGGAGGCCGCCGAGGAGATCGTCCGCCAGCTGCGGCTGCGCGACATCGGCGGCATCATCGTCATCGACTTCATCGACATGGTGCTGGAGAGCAACCGCGACCTCGTGCTGCGGCGGATGCTGGAGTGCCTGTCCCGGGACCGCACCAAGCACCAGGTCGCCGAGGTCACTTCCCTCGGCCTTGTCCAGATGACGCGCAAGCGGGTCGGCCAGGGACTGCTGGAGGCCTTCTCGACCACCTGCGACTGCTGCAACGGCCGCGGCCTCATCCTGTCGACCGAGCCGGTGGAGGCCAGGCCGGCGAACGGCGGCAACGGGGCCTCGGGCGGCGGCCGCAAGAAGAAGGGCAAGGGCGGCGCGGCCGAGAAGGCGGAGAAAGCCGAGAAGGCGGCACCGGAGAAGCCCGCCGCCGAGGCCGGCAAGGGCGAGCCCGAGCCGGCCGCCCCGCCGGCCGAGCAGCCGGAGCCGGCCGAGCAGGCGCCCAAGGCGGAGAAGAAGACGGCACGCAAGGCGTCGCGTCGGGTGAAGCGCGAGAAGGCGGCCGCGGTCGACGCCCCGGAAGAGGCACCGGCCGCCGCGGCACAGGACAGCGGCGAGCCGTCCGCGGCGCCGGAGCCGGTCGCCGCCGAGGCGGCGCAACCCGCCGCGGCGCCGGCACCCGAGGCCGCCGAGAGTGCGGACGCGGAGGCCGAGCCGACCGAGTCCGGCACCGAGCGCCCGCGCCGGCGGCGCACCCGGCGGACCAAGACGGCGGCCGCCGCGGCCGAGACCGCGGTGGTCGAGGCCGGCAGCACGCCGTGATGGCATCCGGTCGGACCGGGGCGCCCGGTCCGACCGGTATGGACGGTGGTTGACGTGCTCGCCCCCAACGGGCGGATGGTAATCTAAGGGTCGGTGCGTCGGCGCGCCCCAATCGTTCGCGCGCCCGAGACCTACTTTCGATTCCGCGCCCCCGTCGCGGGGGCGAGTGGCGTTGAGACCGCGGTCGGTTGAGAGCGCATTTTTTCTGAAGCGAGCAGGAAGAGAGTTTCCCGGTGTACGCAGTCGTGCGAGCGGGCGGCCGACAGGAGAAGGTGTCTGTCGATGACGTCTTGAACATCGACAAGGTGGCCGACGAGGTCGGCGCCACGCTGACGTGGCAGCCGCTGCTGGTGGTCGAGGACGGCAAGGTCATCAGCGACGCCACCGAGCTCGGCGGCTACCAGGTCACCGCCGAGGTCCTGGGCGAGGCCAAGGGCCCGAAGATCAACATCATCAAGTACAAGAACAAGACCGGTTACAAGAAGCGCCTGGGACACCGCCAGAAGTACACCCGCGTGCGCGTCACCGGCATCGCCGCGAAGTAGCAGGAGGAGCGCGAGATGGCACACAAGAAGGGCGCGTCGTCCAGCCGTAACGGCCGCGACTCCAACGCCAAGCGGCTCGGCGTCAAGCGTTTCGGTGGGCAGAGCGTCAAGGCCGGCGAGATCCTGGTCCGCCAGCGCGGCACCCACTTCCACCCGGGTGACAACGTCGGCCGCGGTGGCGACGACACCCTGTTCGCGCTCGTCGCGGGACAGGTGCAGTTCGGCACCCGGCGCGGCCGCAAGGCCGTGAACATCGTCCCGGCCCCGGCCCCCGCCGAATAGGGCCGGCGCGACGCGACGTCACCGACTGCAGAACGCGTAGGGCGGGCCAGCACGACTGGCCCGCCCTACGTGCGTCCGCACCCGCCCGCGCCACGCGCGCACCCGGAACGAATCGCAAGACACGACCCAGGGAGAGCCATGCCGGACTTCGTCGACGAAGCGGTCTTGCACATCAAGGCCGGTGACGGCGGGCACGGCTGTGCCTCCGTCCACCGGGAGAAGTTCAAACCGTTGGGCGGTCCCGACGGCGGCAACGGGGGCGGGGGCGGCGACGTCGTCCTGGAGGTCGACCCCAACACGTCCACCCTGCTGGAGTACCAGCGCCGCCCGCACCGCAGGGCGGGCAACGGCGCCCCCGGCCAGGGCGGCCACCGTGCCGGGGCCAACGGCGCTGAGCTCGTGCTCCCGGTCCCCGACGGCACCGTGGTCACCACGCCCGACGGCGAGCTGGTCGCCGACCTCGTCGGACCGGGCACCCGGCTGGTCGCGGCGCGGGGCGGCAGCGGCGGGCTGGGCAACGCGGCGCTCGCCTCGCCGCGCCGCAAGGCGCCCGGGTTCGCGCTCAAGGGCGAGCCGGGCGAGCAGCTCGACATCCGGCTGGAGATCAAGACGATCGCCGACGTCGGCCTGGTCGGCTTCCCCAGCGCGGGCAAGTCGTCGCTGGTCGCGGCGCTCTCCGCTGCCCGGCCCAAGATCGCCGACTACCCGTTCACCACGCTGGTCCCCAACCTCGGCGTGGTGGAGGCGGGATCGACCCAGTACGTGGTCGCCGACGTGCCGGGGCTCATCCCCGGCGCGAGCGAGGGCAAGGGGCTCGGCCTGGCCTTCCTCCGGCACGTCGAGCGGTGCTCCACGCTGGTGCACGTCCTCGACTGCGCCACCTACGAGCCGGGCCGGGACCCGGTCACCGACCTCGACGTGATCGAGGCCGAACTCGCCGCCTACGGCGAGTCGACCGACGTCGACCTCAGCGACCGGCCGCGGCTGGTGGTACTGAACAAGGCCGACGTCCCCGACGCCCGCGAACTCGCCGAACTCGTCACGCCGATGCTGCGCGAGCGCGGCCTGCGGGTCTTCACGGTGTCGGCGGCCTCCCATGAGGGGCTGCGGGAGCTGTCCTTCGCCATGGCCGAGCAGGTCGCCGCGGCCCGCGCCGCCCGGCCGACCCCCGAACCCACCCGCATCGTGCTGCGGCCGAAGGAGATCGGCGAGACGCCGTTCGAGGTCGTCCCGCTCGGCGGCAACACGTTCCGGGTCCGCGGCGACCGCACGGCCCGCTGGGTGCGCCAGACCGACTTCGCCAACGACGAGGCCGTCGGCTACCTCGCCGACCGGCTGAACCGCCTGGGCATCGAGGAAGCCCTCGCCAGAGCGGGGGCGATCGCCGGCGCCGAGGTCTACATCGGCGACGAGGACGACTCCGTGGTCTTCGACTGGGACCCGACCATTGACGCGGAGCGCACCCCGATCGGCCCGCGCGGCACGGACTCCCGGCTGGGCTGACGTCGCGCGGGGACCCCGGCGCCGTGCCGGGCGGGCCGCCGGCCCGCCCGGCACGGCCGAACCCGGCCGAGCGTAGGGGCACACACGCAGATGGGAACGGAACGTGCGGACCACGCACACTGATGGGGAAGAGTCCCGGAACGGGACGCGGGCGGCGGCGCCCGCGGGCGCGGAGCAGCACCGCGCGGACGTCACCGGGGCGCGCCGGGTCGTCGTCAAGGTCGGGTCGTCGTCGCTGACGACCCCCGACGGCCACATCGAGCGCGAGCGTATCGGGGAGCTCGCCGACGTACTGGCGGAGCGGCGCGCTGCCGGGGTCGAGGTCGTGCTGGTGTCCTCCGGCGCTGTGGCGGCCGGGATGACACCGCTCGGCCTGGCCCGGCGGCCCCGCGACCTCGCCACGCAGCAGGCGGCGGCGAGCGTCGGCCAGGGCCTGCTGCTGGCCCACTACAGCGCCGCCCTCGCGCGGCACGGCGTGACCGCCGCCCAGGTGCTGCTCACGGTCGACGACATGATGCGCCGGACGCAGTACCGCAACGCCCAGCGCACCCTGGGCCGGCTGCTGGAGATCGGCGCGCTGCCGATCGTCAACGAGAACGACACGGTGGCCACCGACGAGATCCGGTTCGGTGACAACGACCGGCTGGCGGCCCTGGTCGCGCACCTGCTGCGGGCCGAGGCGCTGGTGCTGCTCTCCGACGTGGACGCCCTCTACGACGGCAACCCGAGCCGGCCCGGCGCGCGCCGCATCCCCGAGGTCCGCGGACCCGCCGACCTGGAGGGCGTGGACATCGGCACGGCCGGCCGGCGCGGCGTCGGCACCGGAGGGATGGTCACCAAGGTGGAGTCGGCCCGGATCGCCACCGAGGCGGGGGTCCCCACCGTGCTGACCTCGGCCGCCAACGTCCGCGCCGCCCTGGTCGGCGAGCCGGTGGGCACCTACTTCGCACCGAGCCGGCGGCGCCGCCCCTCCACCCGGCAGCTGTGGCTGGCGCACGCCACGGCCGGCCGCGGCAGCGTGGTGCTGGACCCGGGTGCCGTCCGGGCGGTGGTGCGCGAGCACGCGTCGCTGCTGCCCGCGGGCGTGGTGAAGGTGGAGGGCGAGTTCGCGGCGGGCGATCCGGTCGACCTGCGCGACGAGGACGGGGTGATCGTGGCCCGGGGCCTGGTCAACTACGACTCCGCCGAGATACCCGACCTGATGGGGCGCTCGACGCGCTGGCTCGCCCGTGAGCTGGGACCTGCCTACGAGCGCGAGGTGGTGCACCGGGACGACCTGGTGCTGCTCGCCCGGCACCGGCGCTAGCCGGTCGCCGCCGCGTGCGCCCGACCTGCACGTACGCGGAGCGCCTCCAGCCCGCCGTCCCGGCGCCGTGGCCGGCGGACGCGTAGGCTCAAGACACGGCGGGAGCGGCGGTGGGCCGCCGACGAACGAGAGTGGAGAAGACACGATGAGTGACATCGAGCGGGACGTCCGCGCCGTCGCGGAGCGCGCCCGGGAGGCCGCCGCGGACCTCGCCCCGCTCAGCAGGGCGGCGAAGGACGAGGCGCTGCAGGCGATGGCCGACGCCCTGGTGAAGCACGCGGACCAGATCGTCGAGGCCAACGCCGAGGACGTCGAGCGCGCCCGCGCCGCCGGGCAGAGCGCGGCGATGGTCGACCGCCTGGCGCTCACCGCGAGCCGGATCGAGGCGATCGCCGACGCGGTGCGGGAGATCGTCGACCTCCCGGACCCGGTGGGCGAGGTGGTGCGCGGTTCGACGCTGCCCAACGGACTGGAGCTGCGGCAGACGCGGGTCCCGCTCGGCGTGATCGGCATCATCTACGAGGGCCGGCCGAACGTGACCGTGGACGCGGCCGCCCTCTGCCTGAAGAGCGGGAACGCCGCGCTGCTGCGCGGCTCCTCCTCCGCCTACTCGTCCAACACCCGCATCGTGGAGGTGCTGCGCGGCGCGCTGGAGGGGACCGAGGTGCCGGTGGACGCCGTGCAGCTGGTGCCGGGGGTCGAGCGCGACTCCGTGCGGCACCTCATGCGGGCCCGCGGGCTGGTGGACGTGCTCATCCCGCGCGGTGGCGCGTCGCTGATCCAGACCGTCGTGCGCGAGTCGACGGTGCCGGTCATCGAGACCGGTGTCGGCAACTGCCACGTCTATGTCGACGCGCACGCCGACCTGGACAAGGCCCTGGCGATCACCGTCAACAGCAAGGCCCAGCGGGTGTCGGTGTGCAACGCGGCCGAGACGCTGCTCGTGCACGCCCGCGTGGCCGAGCGCTTCCTGCCGCGGGCCCTGGGCGCGCTGCGCGACGCCGGGGTCACCGTGCACGGCGACGACCGGGTCCGGGCGTTCGACGACGCGGTGGTGCCGGCGACCGAGGCCGACTGGACGACCGAGTACCTGTCGCACGACATCGCGGTGCGGGTCGTGGACTCCCTGGACGAGGCGGTGGCGCACATCCGGGAGTACTCCTCGGCGCACACCGAGGCCATCGTCACCGACTCCCAGTCGGCCGCCCGCCGGTTCGTCGCGCGGGTCGACTCGGCCGCGGTGATGGTGAACGCCTCCACCCGCTTCACCGACGGCGGCGAGTTCGGCTTCGGCGCCGAGATCGGCATCTCCACCCAGAAGCTGCACGCCCGCGGCCCGATGGGCCTGCAGGAGATGACGTCCACCAAGTACGTCGTCACGGGCGACGGGCACGTCCGGGAGTAACCGCCAGCGGGCCGCGGCGGGGGCGGGAGAGCCCCCCGCCGCGGTCCGCCGAGGTTCCGGCGATCACCGCGCCCCCGGGCTTCGGGGATGCGGCGCTCTTGGCGATCCGCGGTAGCCCGGCACCGTCCCGCGGCGACGCGCGAACCCCGATGGGGAGACGCCGGCTTGGGTACCTGTCCACCCGGCTGGACCCGTGCGAGCCTGTCGCCGGCTCCCGGGCGGCGCGCGGCCGGACCGCGGTCGGCGGGCGCGGTGGGAATCCCGCCGGAGCTGACCGGGACCCGTTTCCCGCGCACGGCCTCCGACCGCCAGGCCTCCGACCGCCAGGCCTCCGACCGCCAGGCCTCCGACCGGCCTGGACCGGCGTCCCCGATCACGCCCCGCACGGCCGTCTCCGCGCCGATGGCGAGCCCCCGACCAGCACCACGTCCACCCCCGCGGACGCCGCGGGCCACCGGACCCCTCCGGGACCCGGCGCCGGAGGCGTCCGGCACCCGGCCGGTCGACCACGGCCGGCACCGGCACCGGGGCCGCCGGGCGCGGGGCCCCTCATCCGGCTTCCGATGGCGGCACAGGGCCCAGCGCCGTCCCAGGCCCCGCCCGCCCGTCGCGGAGCCGCACCAGCTTGGGGGCGGTCCCGTCCCGGTCGGCCCAGGTGGCGGGACCGGCGGGCGCGGCTGGCCACCGCCGCGGCCGGCACCCCAGCGGCACATCCCCGTGGTGCGGGCGGCCGCCGCGACCGGCCCGCCTCCGGCCGGAGAGGTCCCGCGGATCGTGCCCGTGCGCCCAGCCGTGCCGCCAGGTGGTGCCGGGCGGCGGCCGCGGCCACCGCCGCGCCGGGCCGTCGCCTCCGAGACCAGGCCGAACCTATCGTTGGAGGTGAGGGCAGGAGGCGAACCGCGCGCTCGCGGATCTCGGTGCGAACCGTGGCGCGGCGCCCGTCCGGTGCCGCCGGTACCGGTGGGCTCGCGACGATTCGGTGAAGTCCTGGCACGGCCGGTCCGGTTCCAGCAGTCTGAGAAGCCCGGCCGAAAGGAGAAGGCACGTGAAGCTGCGCATGCTCGGATCGACGTCCCAGGGCGGGGGCTGCCCGACCCTGTACGAGACCGAGACCGGTGACATCGTCGTGCAGGGGGACCGGCTCACCGACCCCGAGGCACTGGCCCAGCTCAGCGACGTGCTCGACGGGGAGGAGTTCGTCGTGGTGCCCAGGGAGCTGCTCATCCGCTTCGCGCCGTGCGGGGGCCCCGGCCACCGCGCGTCCCCGGCCGTGCGGTGGCGGGGGAGAACCGCGGCGCTGCTGCGCGCGTTCTGCTGGACCACCCAGCACCGTGCGGCCGCGCCCGCCAACCGGGTGCCCGCCGTGCCGCGGGGCGTGCCGCCGCGGGCGGCCCGTCCGGCCCTGGCCGAGGCGCGGGTGCTGCCGGTGCCACCTCGTTCGTTCCCCGTTCTCCGCGGTGACGCCGGGCGGCGCGCTCCGAGCGACGCGGCGTGACCCGACACTGGATCCACGGCAGGTAGATGAGCACCGACTACCAGACCGCCCGCGAAACGCTCGGCGCGCGGCTGCGCGAGCTGCGACTGGCGGCCGGGCTGACCGGGCGCGGGCTGGCGGAACTGCTGGGCTGGTCGCCCAGCAAGATCAGCAAGCTGGAGCACGGCCGGCAGACGGCGGCGGGCGGCGACGTCCAGGCGTGGACCCGCGCGTGCGGCGCGGCCGAGGTCGCCGATGAGCTGATCATGCAGCTGCGGACGCTGGAGACCCACTACACGAGCTGGCGGCGGCAGCTCGCCACCGGTACGCAGGCCCGGCAGCGGGCCTTCCACGAGTTGGAGCGGCGCAGCCGCGCGCTGCGGAACTTCGAGTCCGCGTGCGTGCCCGGCCTGCTGCAGACTCCCGACTACGCGCGCTACATCCTGCGGCGCACGGTGGAGCTGCACGGGACACCGAACGACGTCGAGGCGGGGGTGCGCGCCCGGGTGCGGCGCCAGGAACTGCTCGCCGATCCGCACCGCAGGTTCGAGTTCCTGCTGTGGGAGCCGGCGCTGCGGCTGCTCATCTGCCCGGCCGAGGTCATGGCCGGCCAGCTGGACCGGATCGCCGGGCTGATCGGCACGGGCACCGTCCGGATCGGGATCGTGCCGACGAACATCGAGGTGACGGCCGTGCCCACGCACGGTTTCTGGATCTTCGACGACGAGTTGGTCCTCGTCGAGACGATCGGCGCCGAACTCCGGCTGGCTGACGCCGACGCGATCACGCCCTACCGCAGGGTCTTCACCGAACTCGGCCGGGTGGCGGCGCGCGACCACGCGGCACGGCGGGTGCTGGCCCGGATCCGCCGCGAACTGCCGATCCCGTGAGCGTGCGCCGGTGCCGTTGTCGGCGATCGCCGCCGACTCTCGGAGAAATTTCGAGAAATCCGGCTGAGCGACGAAATCACGGCTTCTAGCGTTGACCTGTGCGTTTCCGCGGCGAGGTGACGGTGATGGCGACGTTTCCCGAGGTCAGCGACGGCGAAGAGCACCTGCTCCAGGAGATCCGGGACCGCTACCCCGACTGGCTGATCGCGCGTGCGGGGGTCCGCCTGGTCGCGACCCACCGGACGGAGCGGCCGGACCCGGAACGGGAGCGTGCGCTGGTGGTCACCCGGGTCGTCGCCGACTACCCGGAGCAGCTGGCGGCCCGGCTGTACGTGCAGGAGGCGCTGCGCTCCGGGCTCCGGGGCGGCGGCAGCCGGGCCACCAGCGCGTGAGGGGGCGGGGCCGGTCGTGCGGGGGCCGATCGGCCCCGGCCGGGGTGCACCGGCCGACCGCGTCAGCACCGGGGCCGGGGCTCCGTCCCGCGGCGCTCCCGGAGTGTGTCCGCCCCGTCCGCCCGTTGTGGCCGCGGCCCCGCGGGCCGCGGCGTCCGCGGCGGGGACCCGGGGCGCGTCGCCGGACGCGCGGGGCCGGTCAGTTCGCGCTGCCGTCCTGCCCCCGCCCGGCGTTGCGCACGCGGTGCGCCACGGAGTCGAAGAGCTTCCCGCCGGCGCTCGCGGCACTGCCGGCGACGTCGCGCAGCGTGCCGACCAGGGGGTCGGCCGTCCGCTCCCAGGACTCGCGGTAGGAGTTCGCGGCGTTGCGCGCCTCCTCGGCGATCGAGGCGTCGCGGTCGGTCCCGCGCCGGGGGTAGTCGCCGTTCACGATGCGCTGGTAGGAGCCGTCCTTCACCCAGCGGTCCAGCTCCGCCAGCCGGACGACCGCGAAGGGGTGGGTCTGGCCCATGAGGTTGAGCAGCTTGAGCAGGCCGTCCCGGGCGTCGCCGCCCCGGTCGTACTCCGCGGCCTGCTCAAGGAAGGCGTCGGAGTTCATCTCGGCGAGCCGGGAGCCGCCGGCCAGCTTCATGAGGGCGCGCTTGGCCGCGTCGGGGTCCTGCCCCGCGAGCAGGCCGGCGCGGTCGCAGGAGAGTTCGGACTTGCGGTACCACTCCTCCAGCGCGGTCACGATGGCGCGCAGGCCGATGTAGCCGAGCGGGATCCACGCGACCCGGCTCGCGAGCCGGATCAGCGCCAGCAGCATGGTGCGGTACACCGCGTGGCCGGAGAGGATGTGCCCCACCTCGTGGCCGACGACGAAGCGCTGCTCCTCCGCGGTGAGGAGGTCGAACAGGCCGGTGGTCATGACGATGAACGGCTTGCTGCTGCCGATGGCCATGGCGTTGGGCTGCGGGTTGAGCTGGATGTACAGCTCGGGGACCTCGTCGAGGTCGAGCACGTAGGCGGCGTCGCGCACGTAGTCGTACACGTCGGGGAACTGCCGCTCGCTGACGCGCACCGAGCCGGACAGGTACATCAGGCGCAACGCCCGCTCGTTGAACAACCCGGACAGCCGCTTGAACACCTCGTCGAAACCGCGCAGCGACCGCAGGGCGACCAGCGCGCCGCGGTCGGCCGGGTGCTCGTAGGCACGGGAGCTGATGTCGGCGAGTCGGACGCGGGCGCGATCGGGAGTGTTGGCCATGTCGGCATGCTATGCGCCGACCGTCCTCGAGCGCCACGATTTCGGGACATCAAGATATGACGCGTTTGAGGTGCCGCTGTGGGTAGGGCGGGGAATAAGCGATCCGACAGCCCGGGTTAGTCTCGGCGTTGACCACGCGACCCGACGCCGGGGCGAGAAACCGAGCGAAAGCAAAGCCGTGCCGAACGAACCGACCAGTCCTCTCGACGGGACTCTCCGCCCCGCAGCCGCTCGCGTCGACGTACCGGGCCGGCCGCGCCCGCGCCGGGTCGGCATCATGGGTGGCACCTTCGACCCGATCCACCACGGGCACCTGGTCGCCGGCAGCGAGGTCGCCCACCTCTTCCATCTGGACGAGGTGGTGTTCGTGCCGACCGGTCAGCCCTGGCAGAAGGACTGCTCCAAGGTCACGCCGGCCGAGGACCGGTACCTCATGACCGTCATCGCCACCGCCGAGAACCCGCAGTTCCGGGTCAGCCGGATCGAGGTGGACCGGGCCGGTCCCACCTACACCATCGACACGCTGCGCGAGATGCGGTCGATCTACGGTCCGGAGGTGGAGCTGTTCTTCATCACCGGCGCCGACGCGCTGGGCGCTATCCTGAGCTGGCGCAACGTGGATGAACTCTTCGAACTCGCGCATTTCGTAGGCTGTAACCGTCCAGGTCATCGGCTCACCGATACCGGGCTGCCCGACGGCAAGGTCAGTCTCGTGGAGATTCCGGCGTTGGCCATCTCCTCGACCGAGTGTCGGGAACGCGTCCGCAAGGGCGAGCCCATCTGGTACCTCGTGCCCGATGGCATCGTCCGCTACATCAACAAGACCGGGCTCTACCTCGACGACGGCATGGCCTTCGGTGCAGGCGCCGGCTGAGCGCCGCCGAGCCGACCCGCCGCGTGGCAGGACCCCAGGGAGGCAGCTGCTACATCGTGACCGCCACGGACAGGGCCGTCGAGCTCGTGAACATCGCCGCTGAGGCGGCGGCCGACAAACTCGCACAGGAGATCATCGCCTACGACGTCAGTGAGCAGCTGGTGATCACTGACGCCTTCGTACTGTGCTCCGCGCCCAACGACCGCCAGGTGCGGTCCGTCGTCGACGAGATCGAGGAGCGGCTCCGCGCGGCCGGGGCCAAGCCGGTGCGGCGCGAGGGCGAGCGCGACGGGCGCTGGGTGCTGCTCGACTACGTCGACGTCGTCGTGCACGTCCAGCACGAGGAGGAGCGCGGCTTCTACGGCCTGGAGCGGCTGTGGAAGGACTGCCCGGTGATCCCGCTCCCCGAGGAGGCCCGGGGCCTCGCGCGCGCGGCGAGCTCCGGCGACCTCTGAGCCCTCCACCGCCCTCACCGGCCTTCCCCACGCCGCCGGAGCCACCCGTGCGGGCGGGCCACCCATGCCGGTGGCCCGCCCGCACACGGCTGCCGGGCGCACCCGGCCGGCCTCCCGGCCCCGACCCGTCGATCCGCAGTGGTCAGGAGTGAACCTGTGACCGAATCCCGCCGCGTGGTCTGCTGGCGCCACGGGCAGACGACCTGGAACGTCGAGAAGCGCTTCCAGGGCCAGACCGACATCCCCCTCAACGACACGGGTCGAGCCCAGGCCGAGCACGCCGCCCGGCTGCTGAGCGCCCTGCGCCCGGACGCCATCGCCGCCTCCGACCTCCGCCGCGCCGCCGACACGGCCGCCGCGCTGTCCCGCCGCACCGGCCTGCCCGTGGAGCACGACAAGGGGCTGCGGGAGCGCACCGGCGGCCTGTGGGAGGGCCTCACCGGCGCCGAGATCCGGGAGCGCTGGCCGGAGGAGCACGCCCGCTGGGAGATCCCGGACGGCGAGGACATGGCCGCCGTGGCGGAGCGGGTCGCCGAGGCGATCCTGCGCCACCTCGCCCGCGTCCCGGAGGGCGGCGTGCTCGTCGTGGCGAGCCACGGCGCCGCCCTGCGCGCCGGGATCGGCCACCTCCTGGGCCTGCCCGCCGAACACCGCGACGTCCTCGGACCGCTGGACAACTGCGCCTGGTCGGTCCTGGGCCCGCGCCGCGCGGGCGGCTGGCGGCTGCTGGAGCACAACGCCGGCACCCTGCCGCAGGAGTCCCAGCTCAGCGACGACCGCTGAGTGGCTGCGCGGCCGCCGTTTCGACTAACCGCCGCGACTCCGCTATTGTTCTGGGAGTCGGCCGGGGTGACCCGGGCCGGCTCCCGCCAGGGGCTATAGCTCAGTTGGTAGAGCGCTTGCATGGCATGCAAGAGGTCAGGGGTTCGAATCCCCTTAGCTCCACCCCGAACATGGATACCCACTCCGACCAGCGGCTCTGCGGCCGCTGGTTTTTTCGTGCGCCCAGCGGGAACGCGCCGGCCGCTCAGCGGGGTGCGGCCGGGCGGGCGCCGCCAGGGCCGGGGTCGCGCCACCGCGGCCCTGCCGCGCTCTCCAAGCACCCCTCGCCGGGGACCGAAACGCCGCCGGCGGTTCGTTCGGAGCACCCCTCCAGGTCAGGTAAAGTTATGGATGTCGCGAGGGGCTATAGCTCAGTTGGTAGAGCGCTTGCATGGCATGCAAGAGGTCAGGGGTTCGAATCCCCTTAGCTCCACAGCCTGAAGGCGGTCCCGGTCCGGGGCCGCCTTCCGCGTTTCCGTGCGGCCGGCCGCCCCGGGGCATCCACCGGCCCCGGGGCGGGACCCGGAGCGGCACGGACACCTCTGCCCGCCACGGGATTCCCCGGTTGCTCCGCCTTTCGCCGGATGGTGACGATCCCGTCTCGTGGGCATAACCACCCGCGACGGCGGCGCACGCAGTACGAGGAGGCACCATGTCGCTGACGTTCGGAGGCGGCCCGCTGGCGGGGGACGCGCCCGCGACGGTGAACTACCGGATCGACGGGCCCGCACACGAGCTGTACATGCATCCGTTCCCGCGCCGGGTCCGCGCCGAGGTGGGCGGGCAGACCGTGCTCGACACGGAACAGGGGCACCTGCTGCACGAGACCGGCCTGACGCCGGTGCTCTACGTGCCGTGGGAGGACATCAAGCGGTCGACGCTCACCCGCACCGACCACACCACGCACTGCCCCTTCAAGGGCGACGCCGCCTACTGGACGCTGTCGGTGGGCAGCCGCCTGGCGGAGAACGCCGTGTGGGCCTACCCGGAGCCCAAGCCCGCGGCGTCGTGGCTGCGCGGGCTGGCGGCCATGTACTGGGACGCCGCGGACGCCTGGTACGACGAGGAGGAGCGGGTGCGCGGCCACCTGCGCGACCCCTTCCACCGGGTGGACACCCGGCAGTCCAGCAAGTTGGTGCGGGTGGCCCTCGACGGCGAGGCGGTCGCGACCACCGGGAACCCCAAGGTGCTGTCGGAGACAGGGCTGCCGAACCGCTACTACCTGCCGCCCGAGGACGTGCGGCGCGACCTGCTGGTGCCGAGCCGGACGAAGGCGTACTGCCCGTACAAGGGGGCGGCCTCGTACTGGAGCCTGCGGGTGGGGGACCGGGAGGTCGCGGACGTGGCGTGGAGCTACCAGCACCCGCTCAAGGACGCCCAGGACGTGCGCGGGTACTTCTGCTTCCTGCACGACGACCTGGCGGTGACGGTCGAGCACCAGCCGGAGCCGGTGCTCGCACACCACCCGCGCGGCTGAGCGGCGCGCCGCGCCGGGGCCGCCGCCCGGGAGGAGGACCGGCTGTGCACGACGGGCCGCGGCGGTCGGCACGGAGCGGTACTGTCACAGGCGTGGCAGATCTTCCCGAGGTCGGCGTCCTGCTGGACGCCGCGGTGCGCGCGCTCGGCGGTGCCCGGCGCTCCGGTCAGGTGGACATGGCCGAGGCCGTTGACGCGGCCGTCGCCACCGAGGAGCACCTCGTGGTGCAGGCTGGAACCGGGACCGGCAAGTCGCTGGGCTACCTCGTGCCGGCGGTCCGCCACGCCATGGCCCATGACACCACCGTGGTGGTCTCCACCGCCACCCTCGCGCTGCAGCGCCAGCTGATCGAGCGCGACCTGCCCCGCCTGGCCGCCGCCCTCGCGCCGCTGCTGCCGCGCGAGCCGACCTTCGCCATCCTCAAGGGCCGGCGCAACTACCTGTGCCGGCACCGGTTGCAGTCGGCCTCGGACTCCGAGCCCGATGAGGCGGAGCTGTTCGACCCGCGCGCGCTGTCGTCGCTGGGCCGCCAGGTCAAGCGCCTGCACGAGTGGGCCGAGGAGACCGTCACCGGTGACCGCGACGACCTCGCGCCCGGGGTGAGCGACCTCGCCTGGCGCCAGGTGTCGGTGGCGGCCAACGAGTGCATCGGCGCGGCGGCGTGCCCGTTCGGCGGGGAGTGCTTCGCGGAGCAGGCGCGCGCCGAGGCGGGGGGAGTCGACGTCGTGGTCACCAACCACGCGCTGCTCGCCATCGACGCCATGCAGGGCCGCCACATCCTGCCGGAGCACAGGGTGCTCATGGTCGATGAGGCGCACGAACTCGTCGACCGCGTCACCTCGGTGGCCACGGGCGCGCTGACCGAGCGGCTGGTGAGTACGGCGGCCAAGCGCGCGGCGCGGATCTGCGACCCGGAGTACACCGAGCGGCTCGGCGAGGCCGCCGAGGGCCTGGGGCTGATGCTCACCGACGGCGAGCCCGGCCGCCTCGACCACCTGCCCGACGCGCTCGCGGGCGCGGTGGCGGCGGTCCGCGACGCCGCGCACGGCTGCGTCTCCGCCCTCGCGCCCGAGAACAAGGAGGACCCCGAGGCGGTGTCCGCCCGGCGCCGGGCGCAGGCGGCACTGACCGAGGTGCACGACACCGCGGTGCGGGTGCTGGAGTCGTTCGAGCCGCCGCTGCGCGAGCGCCGCGACGTCGTCTGGATCACCAAGGCGCCCCAGTACCCGCCCGGCCTGCACGTGGCGCCGCTCGCCGTGGGCGGGCTGCTGCGCGAGCGGCTGTTCGGCGACCGCACCACGGTCCTCACCTCGGCCACGCTGGCGTTGGGCGGCTCCTTCGGGACGCTGGCCATGCAGTGGGGGCTGGGCCGGCAGAGCGGCGACGCCGCCGAGGCGCCGACCGCGCCGCCGCCCGCCGCGGCGGAGGGCGCCGAGTCCGGCACAGCCGAAGCCGCGGCTGTCTCCGCCGCGGAGACGGGCACCGCCGCGGAGACGGGAGCGGCGGGCGAACCGCGCTGGCGCGCCCTCGACGTCGGCTCCCCGTTCGACCACGCCCGCAGCGGCATCCTCTACGTGGCCCGGCATCTGCCTCCGCCGGGGCGCGACGGTCTCGACCAGCGCTACCTCGACGAGATCGCCGGCCTGATCGAGGCGGCCGGCGGGCGTGCGCTCGGCCTGTTCTCCTCGATGCGGGCCGCCGGCCAGGCCGCCGAGGAGCTGCGCGAGCGGCTCGACGTCCCCATCCTCTGCCAGGGCGACGACTCCACCGGCCGCCTGGTCGAGGAGTTCGCGGCCGACGAGCGGTGCTGCCTGTTCGGCACGCTCTCCCTGTGGCAGGGGGTCGACGTCCCCGGGCCGTCGCTGCAGCTGGTCATCGTGGACCGCATCCCCTTCCCCCGCCCCGACGACCCGCTGACCTCGGCCCGGCAGCGGGCGGTGGGGGCGCAGGGCGGCAACGGCTTCATGGCGGTGGCCGCCACGCACGCGGCCCTGCTGCTCGCCCAGGGCACCGGTCGGCTGCTGCGCTCGATGTCGGACCGCGGCGTGGTGGCGGTGCTGGATCCGCGGCTGGCCACGGCCCGCTACTCGTCGTTCCTGCGGGCGTCGCTGCCGCCGTACTGGGGGACCACCGATCCGGAGGTCGCCCGCGCCGCGCTGCGCCGGTTGGACGCCGCCGCGCGTGAGCCGGTCGAGGCGGGCGCGTGAGGCCCCTCTAGCGGCGCACCCGGTAGCCGAAGAGCCGGACCGCGTAGCCGGGGGATTCGTCGTCGGACGGCTGGATGTACCAGCGGTCGTCGTGGTCGCCGATGGCGAGTTCGTTCCACATGAGGTCGATGAGCTTGAGTCGGGCGACGACGGAGGCGTTGGGGTCGAGCACGATGGCGTAGGCGTGGTCGGTGAGCCGCTGGGTGACCATGCCCACCGGCTGGCCGTCCCAGATGGCGGGCACCGGGGCGTGCCCGATGTCGACGCCGCACAGCCGCAGCTGCTCGATCTCCTCGTCGAGCGCCTCGGCGGCGAGGGCGTCGTCCAGCTTGAGTGCGTCCTCCAGTTCGTCGCGGTCGATGTCGTCGCGCAGATAGGCGTGGTAGGTGCGCTCTCCGCAGAATCCGCACATGCACCGCACCACGCAACGGGCGACTCCGTAGGCGGACTGGGCCTCGCCGACTCCGCGCCGGGCGCTCACCTCGCGGATCGCGCCGCATTCGCAGCACAGAGCGGTCAGCTCCTGTTTCATCCCTGAGTTCCCCCTCCCACGCCCGAGTATGCGATGCGGACCCCGCGTTAGGGAACCGGTTGGGTGAAGGAGTTCCTACAAACTGTCGTCATCAACGGCCAAAAAGTGGCGCACCTCTTCGGGAGATCGTGTGGTTCGCCGGAAATGTGACGCATGGGGAACGGGGGACCGGCACGTCGTCCGGCCGGGGCGGCCCGGCTCCCGCCGACCGTCAGGAGGAGGGGCGAGGTGCGCCGGCGCCGTCCTCCTGGTCGGCGTCCGTGCCCGGGGGGACCGGCGCCGGCTCCCACTGATGCGCTCCCGTCCGCGCCCCAACGGTTGGCCCGGCTTCGGATTTGGCGCTGTCCGGATCCTGGACGTGGAGGAGCGGATGCTCCTCGACCGTGTACCTGCGGATGTAGAGGCTGATGAAGGTCTGCAGGCTCGCGCCCACCGGCAGCGCCAGCAGTGCGCCGGGGGCGTCGAGGATGGCGGCGCCGGCGATCACCGAGCCGAACGCCACCGCCGGGTGCATGTCCAGCGTCCGCGCCGTGATGCGCGGCTGCAGGACGTAGTTCTCGAACTGCTGGTACACCGTGATGAAGACCAGGATCCACAGCGCCTGCCACGGCCCCTCCAGCAGGGCGACGAGGACCGGGACGGCGCCGCCGATGTAGGTGCCCACCGTGGGGATGAACTGGGAGAGCACCCCGACCCACAGCGCCAGCGCGAACGCGAACGGGATGTCCAGCATCACGAGGACCAGGTAGTGGGCCACACCGCACACCAGCGCCAGCAGCGCCCGGGAGTAGATGTAGCCGCCGGTCTTGTCGATGGCGATCTCCCAGGCCCGCAGCACCTCGCGCTGGGTGCGCGGCGGCAGCACCGAGCAGATCGCCCGGCGGAACCGCGGCCCGTCCGCGCACAGGTAGAAGGTGAAGAGCAGGATCGCCAGCGTGTTGAACAGCAGGGTCAGCAGCGTGGTCCCGGCCCCGAGCACGTTGCCGAACAGGCTCGACGCGTACTGCTCGACCAGCCCGCTCACGCTGGAGATCTCGCTGAGCAGGTTGGTGGGGGAGAAGTCGGTGTTGAACGTGCCGTTGATCCAGCGCAGTACCACCCGGGTCATGGCCGGCAGCTCGTCGACGAACGCCAGGACCTGGCCCACCAGCATCGAGCCGAGGACCGTGAAGAACGCGGCGATGAGGACGAACACCACCAGGATGACCGTCCCGGTGGCCAGGCCGCGCGGCCAGCGGTGCGCGTGCAGCCAGTTGACCGCCGGCTCCAGCGCCAGCGCGAGGAACAGCGAGATCAGCAGCAGCACCAGCAGGCTCTGCAACTGGACGAACAGCCACCACGCGATGCCGAACGCGACGACGGTCCACAGGGCGAGCGCCAGGGCCTTCGGCAGCCACGGGGGCATGCCGTTCTTGGGCGCGGTCGGCGGTCCGGCCGGCGGACCGGCCTCGGGGGCGCTCATGGGCGCTGTGACTTCCTTCTGACTCGACAGTTCCGGCGCCGGGCGGTCCGCGTGGCGCTGCGCACACGCTGGCGGCGTGCCGTGGCCGCGGCGGCGCGACCGGCGCGGCCCTCCTAGTCCTCCAGGGAGAGACCGCGCTTGTTGCGAGCCGTCCATTCGCGCATGCGTCTGGGGTACCCGACGATCTGCACATCGTAGGCCGGGAGTGCCAGGTCACGGGCGACCTTGCGGATGACGTTCGGAGAGCCCACCCGTCGCCGGATCCACTCGCCGTCGGTCGCCACCGCCACGGCGGTGGTGTTTGTGGCGAAGGTCTCGGGCTCAACGTAGAACTCGACGCCCACTCGGCTCTTGGCGAACTCGATGAGCGAGGTGATGTCGGAGTTCTCGGCCGGCCGGTCGAAGCGGCTCTTGCCGCCGCGCCGTGCCCTGCGGAGTCCGAACCGGTCCCACCATCCCATGCCCACTGCGCTCCTTGAGCGGATCGGATCGTCTCCCCGAGCGGGAGACGTGTCTGACGCCCCCGGTCCGTCCTGAGTCTAGCCTCCCCGCCGTGCGGGACTTTTCGCGATCGCGGTCCCGCAGCGTGGCCGCGCTGCTACGTTCGGTGTCGCCGCAGGTGAAGGGGGAGGGTTCATGACGCTGTGGGCGTGGGTCGGGGAGACGGCTGAGAGACTCCGGGCCGACGGGCACCCGGTGCTGGCGGACACGGTCGCGGGCATGCCGCGGCTCGCGGCCGAGGGGGACGTGGCCCGGCTGAAGGCCGAGCTGCCGTCCGCCCTGCGCGCCGCCCGGGACGTCGCCGGCGCGGCCTGGCTGCCGGCCTACCTGCGGCACTGGCCGGTCTGGGCCCGGGTGAACCACCGTATGGAGGGCACGGCGGCCCTCGCCGACGCCGAGGCCCTCCTGCGCGCCGCGCACGCCGACGGCTCCGGCCCGGCGGCGCACGGCTGCTGCCCGGCCGCCTGCCCGGCGGAGAACGTCCTCGCCTGCTACGCCAACATCGACGGGCCCGGCCACGCGGTGGACCGCGCGGCCCTGCTCACCGCCCTCCGGGCGCACGTCCAGCCCGGGCAGCCGGCGTTCGAGTCCCTCGCGCTCGCGCACGCCGACATGCTGGTGGACGACGAGCGGCCCGAGGAGGCGGTGCGCCACCTCGACGGCCAGGCGGCCCGCGTCCGCGACACCGGCACCGACGTCGGGCTGTCCTACGGATTCGGCTACGTCCGGGCGCTGCGGCACCTCGACCGCTTCGACGACGCGCTCGCGATCCTGGACCACCTGGAACGCAACGGGGTGCGGCGCTGGCCGCGCGGTGTCCCCCGGACCGACGCCGACCGCCGGATCCGGTTCGAACGCGCCCGGCTGCTCGCCTGGCTGGCCCGCACGGGCGCGCGTCCCGCCGAGGACGCCGTCGCCGCGCTGCCCGACGTGCGCGAGGCCGAGGCGCACCCCTACCTGCGGTCCGCCTGGACGGAGGCCGTGGAGCACCTGGTCGAGCGCGGCGCGGTGCGCAACGACTGGCGGATCGGGGTGACCCTCACCACGTGGGCGCGCCACCTGGAGCGGGTCGGCTCCCACCGGCCGTGCCTGGAGCTGTCGCTGAGCTCCGCGCGGCTGGCCGCCGCGCGCGGCGCCCGGTGGGTGGCCCACGGCGCACTGCGCCGGGCGCAGCGCGCTCTCAGTGCCATCCGGCGCGGCGACGACCTCCGCGACGACCTGGTGGAGGCGCGGGAGTACGTCGAGCGGATCCCCGCGGCCGTCCTGCCGGTCCCCGCCGAGAACCTGCTCGCCCATCTCCGGGGGGAGACACCCGACCAGGTCGATCCGGAGAACCAGGCCGACCTCGTGCTCGCCGCGCTGACGGTGCGCCCCGACGACACCGCCCTGCTGAACGCCCTCGGCCAGGTCGGCCGGACGCTCATGCTCACCGACGTCGCCGTCGGACCGCAGTGGGAACGGGTCCGCCGCGCCCCCGGCGACCGGACGGCCGCGCTCGCTCTGCTGGAGTCGCTGCTGCACGACAACGACACGGCGGGGGTGCGCACGCTGATCCGCACGCTCTCCGACGCCGTGGTCACGCAGCGGCAACCGGCGTAGCGCCCGGAGCCGGGTCCGGGCCCGGTCCGCGGTGCGCCCCTTCCGGAGCGCCGCGGTGGTGCGGCCCGGGCCTGCCGGTGGGAGGCCGCGCTGGCCAGAAGGGGTCGAGACCGGTCGGCGAGGTGCGGGGCTCAGCCGGTCGGGGCGGGTGCCGCGGCCAGAAGGGCGCCCGCCGGATAGCGGAGGGCCGCGGGCGGCAGGCCGCCGGGGCGGCCGCTGGCCAGCACCCGCAGTGTTCCGGTGCGGGCGGCTTCCGGGCGGGCGGTGGTGCCGAGCCGGCGCAGGGTCTGCGCGGCGACCGCCCCGGCGGCGGTGAACAGCGCGGGCCGGTGGCCGAGGGCGGCCGAGATCCGGTCGCCCACGAGGTCGTAGTGCGTGCAGCCGAGCACCACGGCGCGGACCTCCGCGGGGGTGCGCGCCGCCGCGCGGGCCACGGCCTCGTCGATCGCGGCCCCGTCGGCGGCGTCGACCGCGTCGGCCAGTCCGTCGCAGGGCACGGGGGTCACCGGCACCCCGTTGGCGAACCGGCGGATGAGGTCGCGCTGGTAGGGGCTGCCGCTGGTGGCGGGGGTGGCCCAGATGGCGAACGGCTCGCCGCGGTCGGCCGCCGGCTTCACGGCCGGCACGGTACCGACGACCGGGGTCTCGGGTTCGAGTTCGGCGCGCAGGGCCTCCAGGGCGTGCACTGAGGCCGTGTTGCAGGCGACGACGACGGCGTCCGGCCGGTCGGCCAGCGCCGCCCGCGCACCGGCCAGCGCGCGGGCGATGATCTCCTCGGCCGTGCGCGGGCCCCACGGCATGTGGTCGGGGTCCATGGAGAGGACGAGGTCGGCGTCCGGCCGGGCCTCCCGGAGCGCGGCGGCGGTGGAGAGCAGCCCGATGCCGGAGTCGATGAGAGCGATGCGCACGTCAGCCGATGATATGTGGGAGCCGGCGGCCGGCCGGCCGTCACCCCCGGTGGTGCCCGACCCGCTCTGGCCCATTGATCCGCCTCACCACTGCCCACGCCGCCATGGCTCCGGCCGACCGGAAGACCCGGGGGAATGAGTCGACGGGGTGGTGGCGGGCCTCGCGGAGCACCATCCGGACGGCGAGCAGCGGTGCCCCGGCGGCGCCGAGCAGCGGCACGCCCCGCCGGAGCGCGTGCCCGGCCGTGCCCGGAGGCTCCGAGGGGAAGCGGCGGCTGAGCACGGTTCCCATCTCCCCCCACCTCACCTCGTACTCGGTTGCGCCCGCGAGGGTGAGCAGCGCGCCCGCGGCGACCGCCTCGGAGCACTCCCGGAGTTCGGCGCCGGGGACGTCGTCCTCCGCCGGGCGAGCCCAGTCGGCGAGGTCGGCGAACTCGAACCCGAGCACCCCGTCCGGGAGCGGTTCGAAGTCCACCGTGATATGCGCGAACCCGCCCTGGCAGCTCGGCCGGCTCTGCCGGATGCGGACCTCGCTGACGGCGTGTGGAGGAAACGTCGGCATGCCGCCGATTGTGCCGCCGGGTGGGAGCGGACGCCACCGCGTTCCCGTCCGGGTGCCGACGAAGACGGGCGGCCCGCCGTGGTGCGGTTCCACCGCCCGCCGCCGACCGGGCACACGGAGAAGCGGAGCCCCGGCGGTGGCGGTGCGGGATGGCGGGGGCAAGCGGTGCCGGAGCGGTGCGGCTGGCCGCGCCGGAGCCGGCCCGCCCCGCGCGAAGCGGCCGGGACCGCCCCTGCGCAGCTGTTCCGTGCGGGGAGGGCGGGGCCGCCGCTCCGCCGGCTGGCCGCGCCGGGAGGGCGGAGGAGCCGAGCGTGGCCGCCCCTACCGGAAGCGGTCGGAGGCGGTCGGCGCCGGTCGGTGGCCGCGCCGCTCGCCTGCGAGCTTCGGGGGCTGCTCCGCCGGGCGAGCGGGTGGGACGTCGGTGCTTCGCGGGGC